>DASXXB010000123.1:0-39881 GCA_036503355.1 Kribbella sp.
TACGGGAAGCCCGACGACCCGGACAATCCCGATCAGGACAACTACTCCTACCTCGTGCACTACCGGATCGCGAAGGACCCGGAGTCGTTCCGGTTCTCCCCGGACATCCCGCTCGTGGACCAGAACGGCGCCGCCCCGAACGGAGCGCCTGTCGTCACGTGGTCGCAGTCGGGCGGTGTGAACGGAACAATCGTTGTCACGGGCAACGACGATCAGGACTTCTTCATCAACCGTGACCTCGGTGCCCCCGGGGCCTGGACGCGGCTCTCGTCGCCGATGCCGGCCGGCTACAGCCGGTTCACCATCCCGTTGGACGGCCCCGGCGCCCCGCAGAACCGTGGTCTGGTCTTCGTCATCACAGGAGCGCAGTACGGCAAGACCGCGCCTGTGGAGGCCGGCATCATCTCACTGGGCGGCTGAGGGCAGGTAGGCCGTCAGCCGATGGGAGCATCCTGTCCCGAGGTCTGGTCGCCCACGACGCCAGCGCCAGTACGGCGAAGGCGGCGGGGGCGACCGTCCCGGAGTACCGATGGGTCGCGGCGTTGGACGCGACTGCGCCGGTCATGTTGATCAGGACGCCGGCGTACGCCCACTCCTTCAGGCGCGGCAGCCGCGGTACGGCGATCACCACCGCGGCGGCGAGCTTCGCCGTACCGAGGATGGCCGACAGGTAGCTCGGATACCCGAGGTCGATCAGCAGCGGGTAGAACGGCGCCATCCGGAACAGGTCCATGGTGCCGCCGACGGCACACTCCCCCACGACGATCGCGGTCGTGGTCCAGTAGGTTCTTCTTCGCATCCGACTCACCGGCTATCGAAACGGGTCCGTACTCTTCCGCTAACGGTACGATAGCGTTTCGATGGAGGTGGATCAATGGCGGACGACCTGGACGGTGCGGGCCGGGTCTCGCGCGGGGACGGTGCGCGGCAGCGGATGCTCGCGGCGGCCCTCGCGGTGCTCGACGAGGCCGGTCTGGCCGGGTTCACCATGGAGGCGGTCGCCCGGCGCGCCGGCGCGAGCAAGGCGACGCTCTACCGTCGCTGGCCGACCACGGGCGCACTCCTCGTCGATGCGATGGACGCGACGTATCGCCCCTTCCCCGCTCCCGACACCGGGTCGGTGACCAAGGACGTCACGCAGATCCTGACCGCGTTCGTGACGCTGCTCGAGCGTACGCCGTTCCCGCGGCTGCTCGCGGCGTTCATCGACGCCGCCGAGCGCGATCCGGCGCTGTCGAAACTGCACACCGACCTGACCAACCGCCGCCGCGAACCACTGCTCACCGTCCTCGAACGCGGCCGCGCGCGCGGCGAACTCGGACCCGACACCGACCCCGAACTGACCACGGACCTGCTCACCAGCCCGTTCTTCTATCGGCACTTCGTTGCCCACCGGCCCATTCCGCGGCGGATGGTGCCCGACGTGGTCCGGCGGGTCCTCGAACCCTTGCGGTAAAACCCCGGAATAGGTACCGTTGGGTATTTGTGTGGACAACAAAAATGAAGCCCTCTCCGGGCTTCCGGGTCCAGAATATCAAATTCGCCGGGGTTGTGCAACAAGATCGGGGGCTGGGGTGCTGGAGCAGGAAATCGCTGCTGAGCAAGGGGAAGTGACCGCGATGTACGAGCGGCTCGACGTGCTGCGGGAAAAGGCGCGCGGCGAACTCGGCCGGGTGCAGGTCGAGGAAACCACCGGAACGGATCAGGCCGCCTCGGAGCGGGAGTCGTTCACGAAACTGTATTCCGGGCGGTTCGCGCAATTGTCGTCGGTGGAACGCGGATTGTGTTTCGGCCGGATCGACGAGACGGCCGGTGACCGGTTCCACATCGGGCGGATCGGGTTGTTCGACGACGACTACAACCCGCTGCTGATCGACTGGCGGACGCCGGTCGCGCAGGTGTTCTACCGCGCCACCAGCGCGGAGCCGCTCGGCGTCAAGCGGCGCCGGCACATCCGGTTGCACGGCCGGACCGTCGTCGGCGTCGACGACGACCTGCTGGACGCCGCCGCGCTCGGCGACGGCGAGCGCAGCACGCTGATCGGCGAGGCCGCGCTGCTCGCGTCGCTCGGTGCGAGCCGCACCGGCCGGATGAACGAGATCGTGGCGACGATCCAGTCCGAGCAGGACGAGATCATCCGCTCCGGCCTGCCGGGGGTGCTCGTGGTGCAGGGCGGGCCCGGTACCGGCAAGACCGTGGTCGCGCTGCACAGGGCGGCGTACCTGCTGTACACCCACCGCGAGCAGCTGGGGCGCAGCGGCGTACTGATCGTCGGGCCGAACACCACGTTCCTGCGCTACATCGACCAGGTCCTCCCCTCGCTCGGCGAGAACGACGTCGTCCTGTCGACGGTCAGCGAACTGTTCCCCGGCGTCACGGCGACCGCGCCGGAGTCCGCCGAGGCGGCGCGGATCAAGGGCGAGCCGGCGATGGCCGACGTGATCGCGCAGGCGATCGCGGGCTTCCGGATCGTGCCGGCCGCGCCGATCCGGCTGAAGGTCAACTCCGAGGAGCTGGTACTGCGGCCCGACGTCATCCGCAAGGCGCAACAGGGTGCTCTGGCCGCGCAACCCCTGCACAACAGGGCGCGGCCGATCTTCGTACGACGTATCCTCAAGGCGCTGACCAGTCAGATCGTCGACCGGATCGGCCGGCAGTACGTCGGCGACGCGGACGTCGAGGACATCCTGCAGGAGCTGTTCCAGGACGACCAGGTGCTGGAGCTTCTCGACCGCTTGTGGCCCGAGCTCACGCCACAGCTGCTCGTCTCGGTCCTGTTCTCGTCGGACGAGCGCCTCGCGGCCGCCGCCCCGTACCTCACCGGCGCCGAGCGTTCCGCCGTACTGCGTCCGTCGACCGCCGAGTGGGCTCCGTCAGACGCCGCACTCCTCGACGAAGCGGCCGAACTGCTCGGCGAGACCGCCGAGGTCGTCGTCGGACGCCGGCGTCAGGAAGCCGATGACGCCGCCACCGACGAGGCGAGCCGGACGTACGCGAGCGGCGTGGTCGACATCGAGCTGACCGCCGAGCGGATCGAGATCATGCCGTGGGAGATCGAGCAGTTCCGCGACCTGATCGCCCAGCGCACCCGGCAACTCGCCAGTCCGGCGGATAGCGCCGAACCCGCAGGCTACGACCGTACGTCGGTGTTCGGGCACGTCATCGTCGACGAGGCGCAGGAGCTGTCCGCGATGGACTGGCGGATGCTGATGCGCCGCGCCCCGCGCCGGTCGATGACGCTGGTCGGCGACATCGCACAGACCGGTTCCGCGGCCGGCGTACGGTCCTGGGCCGAGCTCCTCGACCACTACGCCCCGCGTCGCTGGCGCACGGCCGAGCTCACGGTCAACTACCGCACCCCGTCCGAGATCATGACCGTTGCCGCCGGCATCCTCGCGGCGATCGACCCGGCGCTGCGGCCGCCGACCTCGGTCCGCGAGACCGGCGTCGCGCCGTTCATCGACCCGGTCCCGGCCGACGCCCTCGCGGACGCCGTACGAGCCACGATCAAGGCCGAACAGGACACCATCGGCGACGGCCGCCTGGCGGTGATCGTCCCCACCTCCCGGTACGACGAGTTCGCCGCCGCGCTCCCCGACGTCGCCCACAACCACGACCCGTCGGTCCTCGACGGTACCGTCGCCCTGCTCGACGTACCCCAGTCCAAAGGCCTCGAATTCGACGCCGTCCTGATCGCCGACCCCGCCGGCATCGTCAACAACTCCGACCACGGCCTCTCAGACCTCTACGTAGCCACCACCCGAGCCACCAAACACCTAACCATCCTCGGCCCCCTCCCAGACGTGCTCACTCAGGTACTACGTACTCGACGTCCGTGACGCGGTGGCTGTCCAGCTGGCGAGGAGTTTGAAGGCGTCGGCGGTTGGGGAGCCGGGGGGTGCGGTGTACACGATCAGGGTGAGGCCGGGGTCGGACGGGAAGTCCAGTGCTTCGAAGTCGATCTCCAGGGCTCCGACCACCGGGTGGTGCAGCTTCTTGCGGCCTGAGCGGTGGAAGCGGACGTTGTGATCCGCCCAGCGGGTGCGGAACGCCTCGCTGCGGGTGGAGAGCTCGCCGATCAGGTCGCTGAGCGCCTTGTCGTGCGGGTTCTTGCCGGCTTCCAGGCGCAGTACGGCGGCAATGTCGTCGGCCGCCCGGTCCCAGTCGACGAAGAACTCCTGCGAGGCCGGGTCGAGGAACGTGAACCGGGCGGTGTTCGCCGGCCGGCGTGGGTCGGCGAACATCGACGCGTACAGCGCACGGGACAGTGCATTCGCCGCGGGGATGTCCAGGCGGCTGTTGCGGATCCACGCCGGCGCGTCGGTGATCGTGTCGAGGACCTGTTGCAGCGCGGGGCGGATCCTGCCGGCCGCCGCGCGCCGCCGTACCGGCGTGGTGTCCGATTCACGAGCGAGCGTGAACAGATGGTCACGTTCAGCCTCGTCCAGCTGCAGTGCGCGGGCCAGCGACTCCAGGACGCTCGCGGACGCACCCGCGAGGTTCCCGCGTTCCATCCGGATGTAGTAGTCCACCGACACACCCGCGAGCAGGGCCACCTCCTCGCGCCGCAGCCCTTTCACGCGGCGGTTGTTGCCGCCGTACGCGGGCAGGCCGGCCCGCTCCGGGCTGAGCCGGGCGCGGCGGGAGCTCAGGAACTCCTTGATCTCCGCTCGGTGGTCCATGCCGTCCAGCCTACGGATCGCCGCGCGGCTGAGGGAGGCACTGCCGTTACCTGGAACGCCAGGCACTGCCACGTCTGTCGTGAACGGCCTTCACTGGAGCCATGAGAGCGACTTACATGTACGGCGCCGGAGACGTGCGCGTTATCGACGTACCGGATGCGGCGATCCGGCAACCAACAGACGCCGTGGTGCGCGTCGCCAGGTCCTGCATCTGCGGCAGCGACCTGCACCCGTACCACAACCTGCCTGCCACGCGGGACGGCAAGACGATGGGCCACGAGTTCGTGGGTGTCGTGGAGGACGTCGGATCCGACGTGAACACGCTGCGCAAGGGCGACTTCGTGATCGCGCCGTTCGCCTGGTCGGACGGGACCTGCGACTTCTGCCGCGAGGACCTGCAGACGTCCTGCCGGCACGGTGGATTCTGGAACGCGAACGGTGTCGGCGGCTGCCAGGCCGAGGCGGTCCGGGTACCGCTGGCGGACGGCACGCTCGTCAAGGTGCCGGGCGGTGCGGATCCCGCGCTGCTGCCGTCGTTGCTGACGCTGTCCGACGTGTACGGCACCGGGTACCACGCCGCGCTCAAGGGCGGCGTCACGGCGCGGACCACGGTGACCGTGATCGGCGACGGCGCGGTCGGACTGCTCGCCGTACTCGCGGCGAAGCAGTTCGGTGCCGAGCGCATCATCCTGATGGGCCGGCACAAGGACCGCACGGACCTCGGGGTCGAGTTCGGTGCGACCGAGGTGGTGGCCGAGCGTGGCGCGGAAGGGATCGCGAAGGTCCGCGAGCTGACCGGCGGCGACGGTACGCACGTCGTACTCGAAGCGGTCGGCCACTTTCCGGCGTACGAACAGGCTCTCGGGGTGGTCCGTCCAGGCGGCGTCATCAGCCGCGTCGGCGTCCCGCAGTACGACGAAGCGCCGATCGGCTTCGGCACGCTGTTCCTGCCGAACATCACGCTGACCGGCGGGCCTGCGCCGGCCCGCGCCTACATCGAGCGGCTGCTCGCCGGTGTGCTCGACGGGACCGTCGACCCCGGCAAGGTGTTCGACCGCACCATCGACCTGGACGCCGTCCCGGACGGGTACCGCGCGATGGACGACCGCGAGGCTCTCAAGGTCCTGATCAGGCCGTGACAGGCTGAGACCGGTCGCTCAACAGTGAGGAATTGCTCACTGTGGGTGAAATCGACGGGTAGATGTGTAAATTCTGTAACGAGGAGACTCCCGGAAAGCTCTCTCCTCACGTACTCTGCCCAACCATGCACAGAGGCGAGCGACGGGCCGAACGACCGCATGTCGTCTGGTCGGTGTTCGTGTTCCTGGTGGTCAGCGCGGTGGCCGGGGCACTGACCGCCGGTCTGGCGCTCCCGTTCGCCGGCCTGGCCGGCGTGACCACGGCCAAGGCGCACGAAACGGTCCAGTACCTGCCGCAGGATCTGGAGACGGCACCGCTGGCCCAGAAGTCGGTCATCCAGGACACCGACGGCCATACGATCGCGACGCTGTACCAGCAGAACCGGACGCCGGTCACGCTCAAGCAGATCAACCCGTGGATGCTGAAGGCGATCGTCGCGATCGAGGACGACCGCTTCTACCAGCACGGTGCGCTGGACTTCAAGGGCACCCTGCGCGCGCTGCTGCGCAACCAGTCGTCCGGCGGCGTGCAGCAGGGTGGCTCGAGCATCACCCAGCAGTACGTGAAGCTGAGCCTGATCAACAAGGCCCGGACGCCGGAAGAGGTCAAGGAAGCCACCGCCGAGACCTACGAGCGGAAGATCGCCGAACTGCGCTACGCGATCGCGGTCGAGAAGGAACTGCCGAAGAACGAGATCCTGAACCGGTACCTGAACCTGGCCTTCTTCGGGGACCGTTCGTACGGCGTCGACGCGGCGGCCCAGCACTACTTCGGCGTACACGCCAGCAAGCTGACCCTGCCGCAGGCCGCGATGCTCGCCGGCCTGGTGAAGAACCCGACCGGCTACGACCCGATCGACAACCCGAAGCGTGCCAAGGCGCGCCGCGACGTCGTCCTGCGCCGGATGCAGGAACTCAACGTGATCACCGCGAAGCAGGCCCAGGACGCGCTCAAGACGCCGGTCGTCGACCCCGCCAAGGTCAAGGTGGTCCCGAGCGGCTGCGCGAACTCGAGGTACCCGTTCTACTGCGAGTACGTCGTGTCGAAGCTGAAGGACAACAACGCGTTCGGCAAGACGCCGGAGGAGCGCGAGAACTACATCGAGACCTCCGGCCTGGTGATCAGGACCTCGCTGGACCAGAAGATGCAGGCGGCCGCCGAGGCGTCGATCAAGCAGCACTCCAAGCCCACCGACGACGTGGTCGCCGCGGTCACGCTGGTCGAGCCCGGTACCGGGCTGGTGAAGGCGATGGCGCAGAGCCGTCCGTACGGCGCGAAGAAGGGACAGACGGCGTACAACTACAACGTCGAGAAGTCCTACCCCGGCGGCTTCGGCGGCTTCCAGAACGGGTCGACGATGAAGGCCTTCACGATCGCCGCCGCGATCGCGAAGGGCGTGCCGACGACGTACCGGATCCGTTCCCCGCAGACCATCGACCTGAGCGGCAAGCCCTTCGAGACCTGCAACGGCCCGACCTCCGCCGGGCACTACGTCCCGAAGAACTCGACGAAGACCATCCTCGACCCGTCGATGGTGGACGCGGCCCGCGCCTCGACCAACACGTACTTCCTGCAACTCTCGCAGCAGATCGGCCTCTGCCCGATCGCGACCATCGCCCGTCAGCTCGGCCTGTACGACGGCCAGCAACTGAAGCCACTGAAGCAGGTGGTGTCGTACACGCTCGGTGCGGCCGGTCTGGTCACGCCGATGATGCTGTCCAACGCGTACGCGACGTTCGCCGCCCGCGGTATGTACTGCAACCCGCAGGTCATCACGTCGGTCACGTCGCTGAAGACCGGCAAGACGATCCCGACCCCCGGCCCGAAGTGTCACCGCGTGCTGTCACCGGGGGTCGCCGACGGCGTCAACTACGTGCTGCAGCAGGTGATGGCCAAGGGCGGCACCGGCGCCAAGCTGAAGTTCGGCAAGAGCGACCTCGCAGGCAAGACCGGTACCACCGACGAGAACAAGGCAGTCTGGTTCGCCGGGTACTCCTCGCGGCTCGCGGCAGCGTCCGTGGTCGCCGACGCCGACCCGCCGCCGCACAACATGATCAACCAGACGTTCAACGGCAAGAAGCTCAAGGACGCTTCCGGTTCCGGCACCGCGGGCCCGATCTGGGAGACCGCGATGCAGCTGGCGCTGGACGGCCTGCCGTCCACCAAGTTCGTGAAGGCCGACGACAAGATCATCCGCGGCAACGTGAAGGACCTGCCGTACCTGAAGGGCATGACGCCGGCCGACGCGGCCGCCAAGCTGCTGTCGATGGGGTTCAAGGCGCAGATGGATCACGGGGACCGCGTCGACTCCGACGCCCCGAACGGCACGGTCGCCTGGACGAACCCACGCCAGGAGGACGGTGCCCCCGCGGGCTCGACCGTTCTGCTCTACATCTCCAACGGCAGCAGGGCAAAGCCCACGACGCCACCACCGGTCACCCCTCCCCCGGTGACACCGCCGGTCCCGCCGTCGACGATCAAGCCACCACCCAACCTCCCGAGCTGCCCACCCTGGGATCCAAGATTCCCCAAGTGCAAACGCGGCTGACCCCGTAGGTTCCTGACGACGGTCGTTGAGGTTGTCCACAGGTTCGATCTCGGCGCCCCACGGAGCCGTTGACTCTCCGTAGACTCCCGGTCATGAAGCGCCTGGGGCTCCGCATCGTCATCGCCTGCCTGGCCATGAGTCTGGCCGGTTGTACGTCGTCATCGTCCGGCGCGGGCCGGATCACCACCGAGCGCCGTCCGCCGGCGAAACCGATCGACTTCAACCAGCCGGACACCCCGCAGGCCGCCGAGAAGGTCTACCCGGCGGGCGACCGCACCGAGCAGGCGTTGCGGGCGGTGGCTGCCCGGGGCGAACGCGTCGTCGCGGGCGGCTTCGACCAGTCCGACAACCTCACCCGGCCGCTGTTCCTGACCAGCGACGACGCCGGCCGGACGTGGACCCGCCGCGAGCTCGACAAGCAGTCGATCGATCGCTCCTCGACGTCCGAGGCCGTGTCCGGACTGGCCGCCGGACCGAAGGGGTTCGTTGCCATCGGCGACGGCTACACGAGCCACATCCTGTGGCGCAGCTCCGACGGGACCAGTTGGCAGCGCCTGCCCGCGGACCCGAAAACCTTTCTCGAGTCCGACTACTTCAGCGCTGTGACCGCCACACCTACCGGGTTCGCGATCGTCGGCGGCAACACCCGGGGTACCGGCAACCTCGTCTACTGGCAGTCGTCCGACGGCCTGACCTGGCGTCGAATCGACGGCCGGTCCATCGGCCTGGTCCCGACCGCGGCCGGCGAACCGTCGGCCCAGGCCATCGTTGCGGCAGGCACAACCGTGGTGATCAGCGGCAATCTGTCCACGCCGTCCAACCCGAAGCAGACCGACCGCTTGCAGTACTGGTACTCCACCGACGGCGGCCGGAAGTTCCGGGCGGCGGCGGTCCGCGGCGACATCGCGACGGACTACCGGGTCTACAACAACGCGCTGGCCGTCGGTGACGGGAAGTTCGTCGCACTGGTCCAGGGCGGCGGGTTCGACGACGTGAACGACTCGTGGGACGGCGTCGTGGTCGAAGGTGGCAGGACCGGCGCCTCGTGGCAGGTCGCCGCCACGCCCTGGACACTCGGTACGGCGTTCGACGACAGCCCGAGCAGCCTGGTCAAGGCTGGCAAGGACTGGGTCGCCACCACGAACGTGACCTCGACGACGATCGACACCTCGGTCTCCGTCGGGCCGGGCTGGCCGCAACTCGCGGACGCCACCGACGCGAGCAGCCAGCACGCCCGCGGCACCCAGGTCGTTCTCGATTCCGTTGCAGTCGGCAACGACGTGGTGATGGTCGGCTCGAACGACCGCACCGGCTCGACCGAGCCTGCCATCTGGCGGTACGCCGACCTGCGCGTCACGCCGGCTGCCCTTCCCGCCGAGGCCTCCGCCGGCCGCGCCTCGTCGTACGTGAACACCCTGGTCCGGGCCGGCGACCAGCTGGTCGCCGTCGGCAGTGTGGCCAGCGCACCGACTGCCTGGAAGCGTGACCGCAGCGACTGGCAGGCGACCACCCTGCCCGGACGCAAGAACGGCGTCCGCACCGACGTGTCCGACGCCACGTCGACCACCGACGGCCGGGTGGTTGCTGTCGGTGAGAAGGATCTGCCGATCGGCACCAGGGCCGGCGTCTGGATCCGGGCCACGAACGGCCAGTGGTCGGAGGCCGATTCTCCGGTGCTCGGCGTGGGGGCCAGGTCGCCGTACGGCGGACCGATTGCGCGCGCAGTCGCCACGGGACCGAGTGGCTGGGTGGTCGTGGGGCAGCGTCATGACGGCGACGGCCACAACGACGCCTGGTCGGCGTACTCGAAGGACGGCAGGACGTGGGTCGAAGGAGTGGGCGGCCGGGTGCTGCCCGCCGGCCCGAAGAGTGACACCCGCCGAACCCTCGCCGCCAATCTGCGCAGCACGAGCACGGACGACGCCGAGATGACGACGGTGCTCGCGGTCGGCTCGCGGTTCGTGGCTGGTGGGGATCGCGGCGACGGGTCGCCGTCGGTCTGGCTCTCGCCGAACGGCAGCGACTGGACGACCGTGGTCAAGCTGCCGCTCGCGAAGGGGATCCACTCGGCGAGCGTCACCACGCTGGGCCGGACCGGGAACACCCTCGTGGCGGTCGGCCAGTACGAGCGGACGGACGGTGACACCGAGGGTGGCTGGGTCAGCTGGACCTCGAAGAACGGTGGGCTGACCTGGACCGTGAGCCGCATCGTGGTGCCGATCCATGCTTCGACGTTCAGCCTGGTGACGCTGCCGGCCGGGATCCTCGCCCTGGGCGAAACCGGGAAGCTGGAGGATGTCGATGCTGCGGCGTGGTTCAGCGCGGACGGCATCACCTGGAAGGCCGTTACGCTCCCGGGTGACCGGCTGAAAGGGCCCGGACGACAGGGACTGGTCTCGGGGGTTGTCGACGGCGGCAAGCTGCTGGCCGTCGGGTACGACGTTCCGCCGGCTGGGGGTGGGTACTACACGCTGGAGGCGGACCTCCCGAAGTAGTCCGGTGGTGGCGTCATTAGGCTTGGGTCAACACCTAGTACTTGTGAAAGGACTCCTCGTGAGTGTCGATGAGCTGACTGCCCAGGTCGAGCGTGCGCGCCAGGACTACGAAGCGCTGGTGGCGAAGGGGCTCAAGCTGGACCTGACGCGCGGGAAGCCGTCGCCGAAGCAGCTGGATGCGGCGAACCCGGTGCTCGGGCTGAGCGGTGACCCGGTCGCCGCGGACGGGACCGACCTGCGGAACTACGGCGGCCTCAACGGCCTGCCCGAGGTGCGGGCGATCTTCGCCGCGGACCTGCAGGTCCCGGTCGACCAGCTGCTCGCGGCCGGGAACTCGAGCCTCGAGCTGATGCACGACGCGATCGTGTTCGCGCTGCTCGGCAAGGTGCCGGGCGCGGAGACCCGCTGGGCCGACGTCGAGGGGCTGGCGTTCCTCTGCCCGGTTCCGGGGTACGACCGGCACTTCGGGATCTGCGAGCGGTACGGGATCAAGATGATCCCGGTCCCGATGACGCCCGAGGGCCCGGACATGGACGTCGTCGAGCGCCTGGTTGCCGAGGACGCCGCGATCAAGGGCATCTGGTGCGTCCCGAAGTACAGCAACCCGGACGGCACGGTGTACTCCGACGAGACGGTCCGGCGGCTTGCCGCGATGGAGACCGCGGCACCGGACTTCCGGATCTTCTGGGACAACGCGTACGCCGTCCACCACCTGACCGACTCCCCCGCGCAGCTGGCCGACGTGCTCGCGCTGAGCGCCGAGAACGGGCACCCGGACCGGCCGTTCGTGTTCGGATCGAGCTCGAAGATCACCTTCGCCGGCGCCGGAGTCGCGTTCTTCGGTTCGTCAGCGGACAACATCAAGTGGTGGCTGAGCCACACGGTGAAGCGGAGCATCGGGCCGGACAAGATCAACCAGCTGCGGCACGTGCAGTTCCTGCGCGACGCCGACGGGCTGCACGAGCACATGCGCACGCTGGCCGCGCTGATCCGGCCGAAGTTCGACGCCGTCGACAAGATCCTCACCGCGGAGCTCGGCGGCACCGGGCTGGCCTCCTGGACCGCTCCCGCCGGTGGGTACTTCGTCAGCCTGCAGGTGCCCGAGGGCTGCGCCCGCGAGGTGGTCGCCAAGGCGAAGGCGGCCGGGATCGCGATCACCCCGGCCGGTGCCACGCATCCGTACGGCGACGACCCGACGGACCAGACGATCCGGATCGCCCCGACGTACCCCGAGCTCCCCGAGGTCGAGGCCGCGATCACCGGCCTCGCCACCTGCGTCCGGCTGGTCGCAAGCGAGAAGCTGCTGGCGGATCAGGCCTGATGCTCAGCGCTCCTGGCCCAGACCTTGGTCCCGGGCCAGGAGCGCGGCTTCGGTCCGGCCGTTCACCTGCAGCTTGGTGAAGACCGACGACGTCAGGTTGTTCACTGTCTTCAGGGACAGCCCGAGCTGATCGGCTATGACCGCGTTCGACCGCCCGGTCGCGAGCAGTTCGAGGACGTCACGCTCGCGCGGCGTCAGTTGCGGAAACGGATCGCGCGGCGGTGTACCCAGCTGCGCGAGCAGCCGGTGCGCGACCGTGGGTCCGAAGATCGCCTCGCCCGCGGCGACCGCCGTCACCGCACGGAGGATCTCTTCCTTCGTGGCGCCTTTGAGCAGGTACCCCTTCGCGCCGGCGCGGACCGCGCGGCTCAACGTGCGGTCGTCGTCGGTCATCGTGAGCACGAGTACGGCGACCTCCGGCGCGACCTTGCCGATCTCCGCCGTCGCCGCGAAGCCGTCCACGTCCGGCATTCCCAGATCCATGATCACGACGTCTGGGCGCAAGGTGACCGCCCCGCGGATCGCGTCCCGGCCGGTCGCGGCCTCGCCCACCAGCAGCACATCCGGCAGCTGGTCGAACAACGCCCGCAGCCCGTCGCGGACCACCGGATGATCGTCGGCGACAAGGACCCTGATCACGCGCCCCCTCCCAACGGGAGGACTGCGGCCACCCGGCCACCGTGGGCGGTCGGCCCCACCTCGCACGCACCACCGAGCTCGGCGGCTCGCGCGCGGATCGATTCCAGCCCCACACCGCTCCGCCAGGCGCGTTCGGACCGGCCGTCGTCGGTCACGGTGATCGTCAGCGCCGCGGGTCCGGCGGTCAGCGACACCTTCGCCTGCCGGGCGGTGGAGTGCCGGACGATGTTCGTCAGCGCCTCACTCGCGATCCGGTACGCCGCCAGCTCGACCGACGTCGGCAACCGCGGCAACTCGTCCGGCGCCTCCACCGTCAGCGCGATCCTGCCGAGGTCCCCGCCTTGTTTGCGCAGCGCCGCGACCAGACCCAGCTCGTCCAGTACGGGCGGCCGCAACCCGTACACGATCCGCCGAACGTCGGCGATGGCCGCCCGCAACTGTTCGCCGAGCTGCAACGCCAGTTGCTCTGCCTGTTCCGGGTCGGACCGGGCGGCGAGCGCGGCGCCGTCGGCGGTGAAGGCCGCACCGGTGAGTACCGGCCCCAGGCTGTCGTGCAAGTCGCGATGCAACCGCCGACGCTCGTCGGCAGTTGCCGTGAGCAACCGGTCCCGCGACTCCTGCAGCTGGACCCGGAGCGCGGTCGAGTGCACCGCGACCGCCAGTGGACTGGCCAGCAGGTCCAGAACGGCCTCGTCGGCCTTCGACAGGTGCCGCTCACCACGACGTACCCCGACGACCAGTTGACCGCCCAGCCGAAGGGGGATGTTGTGGACGGTGGGCGGCCGATTGCCGCTTTCTGCCACGCGCTCGGTTCTCCGCTCGATCGCGGCGTACGGGAGTCGCAGCGCCTCGCGCAGCGCCTCGAGTACGCCGATCAGGTCGTCGCCCACGAGTTGACGTCCGACTGCGGACACCGCCCGGACCGGATCGCGCCGCGCGCCGTAGAACCCGCGATCGATCAGTCTCTGCAGCCGCAGCCGGACGGGGTTGAACGCAAGCGCGAGCGCGAGCGTCGCGAGGACCGGCGCGCCGGCTGAGGTGAGCAGATGGTCCAGCACCGCCACCAGGGCCAGGTACGCCGCGACGACGACGGCTGAGAGTACGCCGTACATCAACAGCCTCGACAGCACCAGCCTGACGTCGAACAGCCCGTGCCGCAGAACCGCGACGGTTATGGCGGCGGGAATTAGCGGAAAACTGAGCAGCAGAAGGATCTCTTTCCCGGTCGGTAACGAGAACCAGGTCGGGATGTTGATCAGGATCACCAGCACAACCGCCACGACCAGCCAGAGCAGCTGCTGCCGGACCGGGTCGCCGGCCTTGAGGTACCGAACGACCAGGCTGACCACCGTCGCCAGGACGACGAGCGGCGTGAGTACTCCCGCAATCTGTTCACCGGTCTGCCACCACGGCGAGACCAGGTACGACGAGGTGCCGTACTCGGGCGTGGGTCCGGTTGAGACGGAGCCGACCAGTGCGGTCACGACAGTCGCCCAGCCGAGCCATCGCCAGGCCGGCGTGACCGGTCTGCCGGTCGGGAACAGTTGCAGCGCGAGCGGTAGACAGCAGAACAGACCCCAGCCCCAGGCGAAGTTGAAGACGGTGACTGTCAGCCGTAGGACCGGCTCCGGCCAGCCGGACTCGTTGCCTCCGGCGAGCAGCGGAACCATCGCTGCGGTCAGCAGCGGCGCGCAGCCGAGTCCGAGCAGCAGCCAGCCTACAGGACTCGACGGCCGCTTGCGGGCGATCAGATAGCCGCCCGGCGTGGCGGACAGGCCGATCGCGAGGTTGCTGATCAGGTAGCTCGACACCGCCGAACTCGCGTCCAGCCCGACGAGCAGCGTGCCGCCCACCGCGACCACGGCGAGCAGCAGGGCCACCGCCGTCACAACCGGCGCGAGAATCCCCCTCCGCATACCGTCATGATCGCCCCAATCGCAGCGCCTGGACAGGGAGTCAACTCCTGGGCCGGCCGGGCAACGACCCGACTCGACCGGGAGGTATCGCTCTGCCGTCATCGACCCGCCGCCAGCACGCTCGGAACGACATCGACGTTCCGGGAGGGGACGATGACCACTATTCGACAGACTCCGGTCACGACCGGGCCGGCGGTCCGAACTCGCGACGTACGGCGGTTCCAGCGGCGCGTGGCCGCGCTGGTACTGCTGGTGCCCGCAACCAGCGTCGGCATCGGCCGGCTGTTCCAGACCAACGACGACGACACCCGTCGTGCGCTCGACCAGATCGCCACGAATCCGCAGCGTCAGTTCGTGTTCGCGCTGCTCGGTTACATCGCCATCCTGACGCTGGTGCCGGCGTTCCTCGCGGCGGGCCGGCTGTCCCGCCGGCGCCGGCCGGTGCTGACGACGATCGCGCTCGGCGTGAACCTCGTCGCCTACCTCGGCGCCTGGGCGGTGGGCGCGGTCGACAACCTGTTCCTGATCGGCGGACAACTACCGGCCGAGCAGCGCGGCACCGCGACCGTGGTGATCGACAAGATGTACTCGTCCGGGCTGGCAGGAGTCAGCACCGGCCTGTTCGTGCTCGGTCACGTAATCGGCGCGATCCTGATGGGGTTCGCCCTGCGTGGCAGTATCCCGGCGATCGGCTGGCTGGCGATGGTGCTCACCACGCCCGCGCATGTCGTCGCCTTCGTGGTCCTGCAGCAGCCGGTCGTCGACATGGCGGCGTGGTTCCTGATGAGCCTCAGCTTCGCGTACTGCGCGATCGCCGTACTGCGGACGTCCGACGACGACTGGGACGTCGCCCCGCTCAGGAGTTGAGGTCGAAGAGCAGGCAGTTCGACGTTGCGTGGGCGAGGAGCTTGCCGCGTTCGTCGTACAGGTGGGCCTCGGCGACCGCCGTACGACGACCGCGGCTGATGATCCCGCCCTCGCAGCGCAGTACGCCGGACTCGACCGTGACCGGCCTGATGAAGCGGGTCATCAGGTCGAGCGACGTGTAGCCGACGCCGGCCGGCAGGGTCGAGTGCACGGTGCAGCCGGCCGCGGTGTCGAGCAGCGTGGCGATGACGCCGCCGTGCACGGTGCCGAGCGGGTTGTAGTGGAACTCGGCCACCGGCATCAGCACGGTGACCTTGCCCTCTTCGACCTCGATCCCGGATCCGCCGACCAGGTGCAGGATCGGCGGCGCCGGCAGCTCCCCGTCCCGCATCGCCCGCAGCATCTCCAGCCCCGACGAGCGGCCGACCCGCGCCGCGGTCTCCGCCGGATCCGACCATGTGAACGTCCGGCTCCGGGTCGCCTGCTCAGTCTCCGTCATGGACCGAGCCTCACACCGCCTGCCTGAGTCTGTCAATGAGACTTAGGTCGCTCAGGCGTACAAACGTATGAAATCAAGGGATTCGTGGCCTGATGTTCCTTCGCGTAGCAGGGTGGATAGGCTGCTCCGCGGGAGGTTGAAGTGAGGCAGTTCAACACACCGCCGGAGTGGCCGTCACCACCGAGGGCGGACTGGCGGCCGCCGCGACGATGGCAACCGCCGCGATCCTGGCCGGCGCCACCGCCGAGGTGGGCGTTCTGGGTCGACGAGCACGGCCGACCGGTGCGCGGACCGATCGGACGGTACGGCGGACCGCGCCGCGTGACCGCGCTGGCGATCGTCGGCGTACCGGTCGCGTTGATGGCGCTGCTGTTGCTGTATCCGTTCGGCAGCACCGAGACCACGAGTACGGCGCCGCTGTACCGGCCGACCGCCCAGCCGACCGCCCAGCCGACTGCCCAGCCGACTGCCCAGACCACGACTCGGCCGATCACGCCGCAGACGACCGCGCCGGCCACCCACCCGGCGACACCGGGCACGCAAACGCCGGCCCCGCGCACCGAGCGACCCGCACGGGAGGCCGTCCGCACCCCGACACCAACGCCAACCCCGCCGCCGCAGCCGGCCGAGCCCAGCAGCACCCGTCCGACCTCGACACCTACCGCGGAGGTATCAACGCCGGTCTTCCACAACTGCGGCGAGGTCCGCGCGGCCGGCAAGGCGCCACTGCACCGAGGTGATCTCGGCTACTCACCGGCATTGGATCGCAACGGCGACGGCGTGGCCTGCGACCGCGGCAACTCCTGACGCAACCCTTCGTTCCACAGCTCCTCGGTCTGGCTGATCCAGAACGCCGCGAACAGCACGATCAGCGCGGCCTCGATCCCCAGCACTGCATGGTCCCAGCCGAAGACCTTCTTCCACGCGACCATCAGCAGCGGTACGACGACCATCGCGAGCGCGATCACGGAGTACCGGTTGGCGGGCGAATGCGGGTCCGCGTGCTTGCGCCGGTACTGCTCCGCGTTGACCAACACGACCACGACGATGCACGCGAACATCACGATCGCGGCCGCGTAGTGCGCGTGCCCGATGAACCCGGACCGGTCGAGGAGGAACCACGCCAGCCCGCCACCGAAGATCAGCACCGCGACCCCGAGCCCGAGCACGTACATCGGCGTCCACCCGTCGGGTTGCCGGACCCGGTCGCGGACGATGAAGAACGCGGCCAGCAGCAGGCACGGTACGCCGACCACGAACAGCGCGAGCATGTTGTTCGAGACGTTCGCCCCCGCGTCGCCGAGCACCACCGGCACCGAGTGGCAGTGCCCCTGCCCGGGCGTCGGCACCAGCGCGACGCCGGGCGCGAGGATGCCGGCCACGTTGAGCAGGATGTCCTCGGTCTCGGTGTTGCCCTTCAGCACCACCATGCAGACCCCGATCGTGATCAGCGCGCCGACGAAGATCGCCCGGACCGGCGTGTAGTAGTACGCGCTGATCGAGGTCTGCAGGCAGTGCGGGTCGGTCTTCGACCACTCGATCACCACGGCGGCGCCGAGCAGCACGATCATCGCGACCATCGCCATCCGCAGGTAGCGGTAGGTCTTGATCGGGTATCCGCCGGGCACGGTCATCCTCGCTCCCCTCTGTGCTGGTGAGGAGTCAGTATGCGCCGTTCAGGGCCGGACGACGAGGGGCCGGAACGCCGCCTGGATCGTGGACGCGGTCTCCTCGACGTACTGGTCCGGGTCCGGAGCGCCGATGCCGTCGTACGTCGTGTAGGAAATCGTCGCCGGGCACGCCGAGCCGCTGATCTGCACTGTGGTCTTCCTGATCAGCCGTCCGGTGCGCAACTCGTACACCCGGACCGGGACCGCGATCTTGTGGAAGGTGACGTAGTGGGTGCCGCCGGAGCCGATGATGGGCGTGTACGGACAGGTCCGCACCGCCGACCCCTGGGACTCGTCACTCGCGCAGATGACCATCGCGGCGTTGTCGGCCGTGGTCCCTTTCCACTGCGACGGCAGCTTCTTCGTGTAGTCCGCAGCGCCGGAGAACACCGCGCGGTTGATCCCGGACCGCAGACGCGGAGCGGGACTGTACTTCGCGGGCGTGGCGCAGTACCCGCCGGAACTGACGAGGCCGCGTACCCTTTCCAGCTCGGCACGGATCTTCGCCTGGAGGATCGCCTGGTCGGCCTTCTGTACGCCGGCACGCGCCCGAGCGGCCTGCTTCGCGCGCGGGTAGCGGTTCACCAGCAGCAGGTAGGTGGCGCGTGCGTTCGGCCAGGCCGCACGAGCTGCCTGGGCGTCGGCGCAACCGAGCAGCGCGTTCGGTTCGATCCGCGGGACGAGTTGGATGGCCTCGTCGAGGATGGTGCCGGCCGGTTTGCGGGTCCGGAGCCAGTTGGTGATCGTGAGCGTCCGGCACGGGTCGCGCAGCGGCAGACCGTGCAGGAACTCTTCCAGGACGGTTCGCGCGGTCGGCACCTGCTCCGGTTGCACGAGTACGGCGGCCAGCATGGCGAAACCTGCCTGCAGGCCTGCAGTGTCGGCCAGCGGCCTCGCGGCGCGCAGCTTGTCCGCGGCGAGATCGATCCGGTCGCAGGCCGCCACGTCGGTCTCGACGCGCGCGGTCCGGGGCCCGTCACCGATTCGATGCCCGAGGGTGTACTTCGCCTGTGCCGCGCGGACGTCGGCACACTGGCCGGCCTGCCGCGCCGCGATGGCCTCCTTGTCGATGCGCTGAGCGTCGTACCGCTCGAAGGCGACGCCCGCGAACACCAGCAGCGTAATGCCGAGTGCGACCAGCCGCTTGGCGACACTGGTCTCCCGGACGCGGTGGCGCGAGGCCAGGAACCAGCCGTGCAGGACCTGCAATAGGCCCCATCCCATCAGGCCGAGTTCGTAGCCGGACGTCCGGTGAGCGCACAGCAGGATCGCCAATACCGCCGTACCGAGCAGCCCGAAGATCCCGAAGAACCAGCGGCGGATCAGGAAGTAGCCGACGCCCAGCAGCGATGCGTTGCCCAGGGCAACGGCCAGTGGGTCGCGCGGGCGGCGGTCCGGGAGTTTCGGCGTGGGTCCGGCGTACGGCGGACCCTGCGGGGGCGGGTACTGCTGATAGCTCATCGGCATCGCTCTCGGTCACGAATTGTCACCGTCAAGTCTGACCCGCATCACCACCCGCCGCAGCTCGAGTGACCGGTTCCTGTCATCAGAGCCGGATCTCATCAGAGCCGGATCGACTTCTTGTTCATGAACTCCTCGATGCCCGCCGCGCCGAGTTCGCGGCCGAGGCCGGAGCGCTTGATGCCGCCGAACGGGAGGTCCGCCTGGGAGCCGCCCGCGCGGTTCAGGTAGACCATGCCGGCATCGATGCGGTCGGCGACCCGGCGGTTCCGGGCCGGGTCGGTGCCCCACACCGACGCGCCCAGACCGAACGGCGTGTCGTTCGCGAGCCGGACCGCGTCGTCCTCGTCGGCAGCCTTGAAGACGATCACGACAGGCCCGAAGATCTCCTCGTAGTACGCATCCATGTCCGGCGTGACGTCCGTCAGCACAGTGGCCTCGAGGTAGGCGCCGGGTGTGATGCGGCGACCGCCCGCACGCAGCGTCGCGCCCTGCTCGACCGCCTTCGCGACCTGCGCGGCGACCTCGTCAGCGGCCGCGGACGACGCGAGCGGCGGGAGCTTCGTGGCCGGGTCCGACGGGTCGCCCGGGACGTAGTACTCCGCGACGCGCTTGGTCAGGCGGTCGACGTACTCGTCGTAGATGTCCGCGAGCACGATCATCCGCTTGGGCGCGTTGCAGGACTGGCCGCAGTTCCGCATCCGCGCGGTCGCGGTGGCATTGACGGTCTCGTCCATGTCGGCGGTGTCGAGGACGATCAGCGGATCGGAGCCGCCGAGCTCGAGCACGGTCTTCTTCAGGTGCTTCCCGGCCTCGGCGGCCACCGAGATCCCGGCCTGTTCGCTCCCGGTCAGCGAGACCCCGGCGATCCGTGGGTCGGCCAGGATCCCGGGGATCTGCCGACTGGACGCGAACGTGTTCACGTAGACGTCCGCAGGTACGCCGGCCGCGTGCAGGATCTCCTCGATCGCGCGTGCCGAACGCGGGCAGATCGAGGCGTGCTTGAGCAGGATCGTGTTCCCCAGCACCAGGTTCGGGGCGACGAAGCGCGCGACCTGGTAGCACGGGAAGTTCCACGGCATGATCCCGAGCAGCGCGCCGATCGGGCCCTTGGTGATCACGGCCTTCCCGTCCTTGAGCGCGACCGGCTCGTCCTGCAGCAGCGCGGGCCCGTGCTCCGCGTAGTACCGGAAGATGTCGACCACGATCCCGATCTCGCCGAGCCCCTCGTTGACGCGCTTGCCCATCTCCAGCGTCATCACCGCCGCGAGCTCCCCGGCGCGCTCCTCGAACAGGTCCGCAGCCCGCGCGACGATCCCGGCCCGCTCCCCCACCGACCGGCTCCGCCACCGCGGATACGCCCCGGCAACCCGCCCGATCGCCGCCCGCACCTCCTCCTCCGTCGAGTTCGCCACTTCCTCCACCAACACACCCGTCGCCGGGTCGGTGACTGAGTACATACGGATCACTCCTCTCGAGGGACTCACCATACTGTATCCAGTCGACAATCATCGTGTCGCAGGCGGGACTGCGGTCCAACACTTACCCTCGAAGAGAAGGTGATCACACAGGGTGATGGGGGTCGTGACGTGGAGCCAGTGGCAGACTTCCGGACGCTCGTTGCCCTGCGCGCGAAGATGGGCGAGTTCGCGGCACTCAGGACACTCGACGCCGATCGATCGGTGCAGCCGCTCCTGCTGCTCGATCCAGTGCGGGAGGGGAATGTCGAGCGTCTCCTGGACCGTGTGGAGAACGCCGTACGCCGGCTCTGGACGCTCCGCCGGAGTGCGATGATCGATGCGACAAACCTCATCGCCGACTCAGGTACCGCAACCGTTCTGGAACGCCTGAACCATCGGCTGCAGCCGACCCCTGCCTTGTTCTTGCAGGACGAGCCAGTGCCATTCATCCCGGTTGTCCACACCAGCGCGGATCAGGCGTTGCTCACCCGGACGAGTCAACTCGGCGGCGAAATCGGCCGCGGCTGTGCGGTGCGTGCCGACATACGCGGGACCACACCAGCAGACCGCGCTCGCCTGCTCGAACGACTCGCGTTCGATCCGGCACGGATGGACCTGATCCTCGACGCGGGCTATGTCGCCGGACTCGACCAGCAGTTGGTGGACGAGATGTTCGCACTGCTCGACAGCCTGCCGGAGTACCGCGCGTTCCGATCGATCACGGTGCTCAGCGGATCCGTACCCAAGCAACTGGAGCAGATTCATCACTGGGAACAGCCTCGATTCGAGGAAGTCCTCTGGCGCACTGTCAAGGCTTCGACGTCGGACAGCATCAGGCTCGGTGACTACGGCGCGGTCCATCCGGCACCATCCGAACCCTGGCGGAGCAAGCACATCAATCTCAAGTACACCTGCTCGGGTCATTGGCTCTACGTCCGCGAACCTATGCTCGAAGCGGACGCCGACAACGCCAGGGCAAGGACTGTCAGGTTGGTCTCGAGCGAGTTGGTGAACTCCGGAAGCTTCTCCGGAGCGGAGTACTCGTGGGGCGATCACCGGCTTGCCGAAGCTGCTGACGGCGGAGGCGACGGACTCGGCGACACCAGCGTTCCAGTCGCCTTCGCGACCTCACACCATCTCGCGTACCTGGGCGACTTCGCGGCCGCCTGACCGGTGACACCGACCCAGCCGAATCACCCACCAACCGCTCGACCGTCAAGCGCCGAGCGCAACATCCCGGGCGTCCAGCCCAACGCGACACCCGGCGCCGCGTGCAGATACTCCACGACTACTTCGATCCCCCAACCATGGGCCTCGGCCAGGCCGGTGGCGATCCAGTGCAGGTACGACGCTGTGGGCGCGACCGGGTCGAGGTCGGCGACCGTGCCGTGCGTCACGGTGTACATCGGGATGCCGTCGTACTCCCCGAGCCGAACGACGGTCTCGTAGCGGCCGGGCCCGATCGTGTGGATCTCGGCGACGTCAGGAAGCAGCGCGGTCAGCTCCAGCGCGAACGAGCCGCCGGGGTCGCGCCACATCTCCTGGGCGGCGACGTCGCCGAGCTGCTCGGGAGTGAGCAGGTACGCGCGACCGGCCACCTGACCGCAAGCGCCCGGGTTGTAGAAGGCGGAACCGCCGCCCCAGACCTTCGAGGCGCCGGCGAACACGAGCCCGCCGCGAACGAGCACGCCGTCGGTTCGCGCGGCCGGGCTGTGATCGCGACAACCGGGGTAGACCCGGGCACCACCCCGCGGCCGTCCGCCGGACAGATAGCAGGCAAACCGTTCGAGCGCGAGGTTCGACCCGTAGGCGACGTACCAGATGCGCTCCATGGACGAGTCTCCCTCCCTATCGTTTGTTGCCTACAACAACAACATGCGATGACACGAGTTGCCCAGGCTACACGACTCCGCCTCGAACAGCGCACGCTCGACCGTAACTCTGTGGATAACCTCGCGGTCCTGAAATCCCTTGGAAATAAGGGCTTCCCAGGTTTGGAAAGTGTCGGAGGGGGTGTCTACGCTGTTGGTATGGAGATTCTCGGGGAGCGACCGGTGTGGTCGATGAGTGGCGGCGAGATGGTGTCGACCCTCGACGCGACGTACGCCGAGATCGCCCGCCTGGAAACTCTCGCGCTGCACCTCACCGCCGGCATCGAAACCACCGGTTATGCCAAGGAGCTCGGCGCCGGGACGACTGCCCGCTTCCTGACGTTCCGCTACCGAATCGACGCAACGAAGGCCCGCCGCGACGTACAACTCGCCCTTGCCCTGCCGAAGTACCCCGCCGTCGCCGCCGCCCTCCCCGACCCGTCGCCTGAAACCCCCGCTGACGAATTCGTCGAGGACGGTCCGGGAAGTGGAGTTCTCCTGCATCCGGCGCAGGCCGAGGCGATCGTGTCCGCACTGGACAAACTGCCTGGCACAGTGCCCGTCGGGGACCTGGCGGTCGCCGAGCGGGAAATGGTTGAGCTCGGCCGCACTCACGGTCCGCTCGACCTCCGCAAGGCCGGCATCCAGATCCGCAACCGACTGGACACCGACGGCCCCGAGCCTGCCGAGCAGGAGGCGTACGACCGCGAGACCCTGAAGTTGAAGACCGCCGACAACGGCGTCGCCTTCAACGGCTTCCTGGCCAACGAGAGTGCCGAACTGTTCCGCACTCTCATCCACACCCATGCCAAACCGCACAAGACCGTCGACGGCGCACTCGATCCCCGCAACCGCGACAAGCGCCAGGCCGACGCCCTCACCACCATCCTGAACACCAGCACCGCAGCATGCCCACGAACCGCCGCGACAGCACGAACACCTGAACCGGGAGATGCCCCTTCAGCCCCCGGCACCGCACCCACCACCAACAACCCACCCGACCCCCTGCCAGGCCTGTCCACGCACGCAGCCCCAAGCACCACCGACCGCAAATCAGCCCACCCCACCACCAACACCAGCCCAACCGACAGCGGCAGCACCAGCGACAGCGGTGATGGGAGCGCAAGCGCCAGCGTAAGCGCAAGCGACAGCACCGGCGGCAGCGAGAGCGGCAGCAGGAGCGAGAGCGACGGCCCAATCGGGAGCGACATCGCAGGCCAGAGCAGCGCCAGCCGCAGCGCAAGCGCCAGCGGCAACGGTGATGGCAGCGCAAGCGCCAGCCTAAGCGCGAGCGACGGCACCGGCAGTAGCGAGAGCGGCAGCAGGAGCGAGAGCGGCGGCCCAATCGGGAGCGGCAGCGCAGGCGAGAGCAGCGGCGGCACCGGCGGGAGCGGCGGGATCGACAGCGGGAGTGCAACAGAGACCGGCAGCGGCGGGGTGATTCCTGGGCATGGCGCGAAGCCGCAGATCATCGTCACCATCGACTTCGACGACCTCAAGGCGGCGACCGCCAACGCGACCGGTCGGCTGATTTACGGCGACGCGCTGTCCGCGGCCACGATCCGGCGACTGGCCTGCGACGCGCAGATCCTTCCCGTCGTGCTCGGCTCAGACTCCCAGCCTCTCAACCTGGGAACCAGCGTCCGCCTCGCCACCGGCCCCATGCGCAAGGCCCTGATCGCCCGCGACAACGGCTGCGTGTGCTGCGGAGCCCCACCGATCTACTGCGACGCCCATCACGTACTGAGCTGGATCGACGGAGGCGAAACCAAACTCGCCAACCTCGTACTCCTCTGCAAACGCTGCCACCGCGACCTACACGCCGGCCATTGGAACATCCGCATCACCAACGGCATCGTCCACGTCACCCGCCCCACCTGGGCAACCCCAGACCCCGTTCCCCGCGCCAGATACCGCCCACCAACCACCCCACCCGACACGCCCCGTCCCGGTACACCCATGCGTGGCACGCAAACGCCCGGCACGGGAACTCCCGGCACACCCATGCCCGGCACGGGAACTCCCGGTGGGCCGAGGCCCGGTGCGCCAATGCCCGGGCCCACAGCCGAAGTAACCAGAACCGGGCGACCCGTCCGCGCCTGGCCACGGGACTCCGACCCGCCATGGATCACCGCTGAGGAGACCGCACGTCTCAACCCCTGGGGCGACACCTCCGGCGAGGAGCCGAAGCACCAACAACAGGACTCGACGCGAGAACCCTGGTCACCACTCGTGCCCGCCAATGGGCTCGACCCGTGGAGCGAAGGCTCCGGCGCAATGCCCGACGACGACTCCAGGGAGCCCGTTGGTCGCGCGGCTGCCGTGCGGGTGAATGTCTGGGGAGAAGCCATCGGTGACCGGCCTGTCCAAGCCGACAAGCACTCCGCCGCAAGCTTCGATCCCTGGGGTGACCTTGCCCCAGGATGTAATGACGGCCGCGATACCGGTGCGGACACCTCGGTGACCGTGCTCGCGACGCAGCCATCGGGCGAGACGAAAGGATCATGCGGCAACAACACCGCAGCCTGAGATGTCCTGCAGCGAGGACCTACGGATCGTCGTGGCGGGCCGCCCAGGAGCTGAGGCCTGATTCAGCCTGCAAGCGCCCATGACAAGGGTTTGATTCAGCAGCAGCCCGCACAACATGCCCCCTCGCGGCCACAGCATCGACCACCCACTCGGTCGGACCAGACTGCGCCACATCTCGCGGGCAAGGGATCGGCCTCGTCGCCCACCGGGTGGCACCGCCGACCACGCATCTGCCTCGAGTTCCGGCGTACCAGCGGATCCCGTTCAATTCTCGCCGTACGACCAGATGGCCGCGCAGTCCGGCGTACTCCGCAGCCGCACCGTCGCAACCCCTAGCGAGCGTCCGTACGTCCTCACTACGAACTCCGCAAACGGATCGCCTCACCGGACGGAGCGGCCCCAGCCAACGCCGGCACGGCGCGCACGACCAGCGCGAAGGGCATGCACGGCGGGGACGAATGGCGCAGGTGGGGCGGGTGATGTGGCCTGCGGGGTTGAGGTGGGTGTCGGTGGTTATGGGTTGGCGGATCAGGGGTGGCGGCGTGCAGTAAGTGGGCGGGGCTGGGTGGTGCACTCAACTGTGGGGGCAGGCGGCAGCGGGCCGTAGGGCAGGGCGGTGCAGTGGGCGCGCCGCGACGTGGCGCAGGCGGCGCAGCGGGCCGTGGAGGCGAGCGCTGCGGGGGCGGTGCAGTGGGCCGTGCAGTGGGCCGTGGGGCGGGCGCCGTGGGGGCCGGACGTGCAGCGGGCCGTAGGGCAGGGCGGTGCAGTGGGCGCGCCGGGACTTGGCGCAGGCGGCGCAGCGGGCCGTGGAGGCGAGCGCTGCGGAGGCGGTGCAGCGGCTGTGCAGTGGGCCGTGGGGCGGGCGCCGTGCCGGCCGGCGGTGCGGTGGGCCGTGGGGCGGGCGGCACAGGGAAGGGGTGGGTGGGCTGTGGGGGGCGGGGCGGGCTGTGGGGTTGGGCGGGAGGGTGGCTCGGCGGCGCGGGGCTGAGTGGATTCATGGGGTTGTCGTCTTTTGTGGTTTAAACGTTCAGGTTAGGGTGCGGTCGGTGTAGTGCTGGTGAATCAGACTCCATCCGCCCCGAACGTCAGGAGACTTGGATGCCAGACATCAATCGTCGGAGGTTCCTGCAGTTGGCCGGTGGGTCGGCTGCGTTTGCTGCGATGGCGAGCAGCATCGAGCAGGCGGCCGCGATTCCGGCGCACCGGCGGTTCGGCAGTATTCAGGACGTCGAGCACATCGTCGTACTGATGCAGGAGAACCGTTCCTTCGACCACTACTTCGGCACGCTGAGCGGCGTTCGCGGGTTCGGTGATCCGCGGCCGGTGACGATGGCGAGCGGCAAGCCGACGTTCTACCAGCGGAACGCTGCCGGTCAGGAGATTCTGCCGTTCCGGCCGGAGGCGGACAATCTCGGGCTGCAGTTCATCCAGGATCTCGCGCACAGCTGGCCGGACGCGCACGCCGCGTTCAACAACGGCAAGTACGACCAGTGGATTCCCGCGAAGACCACGACGACGATGGCGTACCTGACGCGTGAGGACATCCCGTTCCACTATGCGCTCGCGGACAAGTTCACGATCTGCGACGCGTACCACTGCTCGTTCATGGGCTCCACCGACCCGAACCGCTACTACATGTGGACCGGGTACACGGGCAACGACGGTACGGGCGGCGGTCCGGTCCTCGGCAACGACGAGGCCGGCTACGGCTGGACGACGTACCCGGAGCGGCTGCAGAAGGCCGGCGTTTCGTGGAAGATCTACCAGGACATCGGTGACGGCCTGGACGGCGATCACGGCTGGGGCTGGATCGACGACGCGTACCGCGGCAACTACGGCGACAACTCGCTGCTGTACTTCAACAACTATCGCACCGCGCAGCCCGGGAACCCCTTGTACGACAAGGCTCGCACCGGCACGAACGCGAAGGCCGGCGAGAGCCTGTTCGCGCAGCTCGCCGCGGACGTGAAGGCGGACCGGCTGCCGAAGATCTCCTGGATCGCCGCACCCGAGGCGTTCACCGAGCACCCGAACTGGCCGGCCAACTACGGCGCCTGGTACATCTCCCAGGTCCTCGACGCGCTCACCGCGAATCCCGAGGTCTGGAGCAAAACGGTCCTGTTCATCACGTACGACGAGAACGACGGCTTCTTCGACCACGTCGTACCGCCGTACCCGCCGATGGACGCCAACCAGGGCCTGTCGACAGTCGACCCGAACCCAGACCTGTACACCGGCAACAAGGCCGCGCACGGGCAGTACGGTCTCGGGCAGCGGGTGCCGATGATCGTGGTGTCGCCGTGGAGCACCGGCGGCTACACCTGCTCCGAGGTGTTCGACCACACGTCGATCATCCGCTTCATGGAGGCCCGGTTCGGCGTGCACGAGCCGAACATCTCGCCGTGGCGGCGCGCGGTCTGCGGTGACCTCACGTCCGCGTTCGACTTCGGTACGTCGGCCACGCGGCCCGCGATGCTCCCGGACACCAGCGCGTACGAGCCGCCGGACAACAAGCGGCACCCGGACTACGTGCCGACACCGCCCAAGGTCGGCGAGCTCCCGGGGCAGGAACGCGGCCGGCGGCTGACCCGACCGTTGCCCTACGCACCGGTCGTCGACGGAGCGGTTGCCGACGGCAAGTACAAGCTGACCTTCAGCTCCGGCGCACGCGCCGGAGCACAGTTCCTGATCACCTCGGCGAACCGTACCGACGGCCCCTGGACGTACACCACCGAGGCCGGCAAGACCGTCGCCGACAGCTGGAACCCGGTCTACTCGGGCGGCGTCACCGACCTCACCGTCCACGGCCCGAACGGCTTCCTGCGCACCTTCAAGGGCAAGCCCGCGACCGGCCTCGAGATCACCGCCCGCGACAACTCCGGCAACGTCACGCTCACCTTCACCACCGACAAGCCCCGCCGCGTCACCCTCACGAACGCGTACGGCGGCACGCCCCAACAGCTCGACCTCCGCGCGGGCAAGACCACCCGCACCATCACCACGACAGCCCAGTGGTACGACGTCACAGTCACCACCGACTCCGACCCGACGTACCTGCGCCGCTTCGCCGGCCACATAGAAACCGGCACCCCAGGCATCACCGATCCAGCCATCCAGACCGTTTAGGTCAGCAGTCGTTTGAACATGCGGTGACCCGCATGCGTAGTCCCTGGTATGCACGGTGTGCGGCCAGTGGACGAGGACGTGGTCCGGGCGCTGTACGAGCAGCATGCTTCAGCTCTGCTGACCTTCGTACGGCGCCTGACCGCCGGCGACCGCACCCTGGCCGAGGACATCGTCCAGGAGACACTGTTGCGGGCCTGGCAGAAGTCGCGGCCGGTTCCGGCCGAGCACGTCCGTCCGTGGCTGTTCACGACGGCCCGGCGGCTCGTCATCGATGCACACCGCCGGCGCGTGGCACGGCCGCCGGAACTGAGCACGGAGTTGCCGGCGGCGACCCTCCGGAGCGAGGCCGAGATCGACGCGGCCCTGGACGCCGCACTCGTCACTGACGCCCTGAGATCCTTGTCGGCTCAGCACCGCAGCGTGCTGCTCGACTACTTCTACCGCGGCTACACGACGACCGAGATCGCCACGGAGCATGGCCTGCCCCCGGGCACGGTCCGCTCGAGGGTCCACTACGCGTTGCGGGCCCTCCGCCTCGCACTCCAGGAACGTGGGGTGGACGGGCCATGAGCTGCTCGATGGAGACCGAACTGGGACCGTATGTCCTGGGCGGTCTGGAACCCGGCGACGAGGAGCGCCTCCAGCGGCATCTCGAACGCTGTGCCCACTGCCGGCAGGCGTTCGACGAAATCGCGTGGATTCCTGCCTGGCTGTCCAAGGTCCCCGCCGAGGATCTCGAAGGGCTTCTCGCCGAGGACGACGCACCGATGGTCACGGCCCGCGTGGCGCGCAAGGGATGGCTCGCCGTGTGCGCGGTCGCGGCGACTGTCGTCGCCATCGCCCTCGGCGTGACGTCGGCGGTCGCACCCGAGCCTCACCCTGTCGCGGCCGGCTCGTCCGTGCAGTCGGTCGACCAGCACACCGGGGTCGCAGCCAGCCTCGCGATGACCGCACAAGGAACCCGGACCGCTCTCCGGCTGCGGCTGTCCGGCGTCGCGCCGGGCGAGCACTGCTCGTTGATTGCACGGACGACGGACGGCCGGACGGAGGTCACCGCGACGTGGATAGCGAGCTACCGCGGTACTGCGGACATCCCGGCCACCACGGCGATCCCGACCGAGCGGTTGCAGGGGTTCGACGTGATCAACGCCGACGACCGGATCCTGGTGCGCCTCGCCGTACCACGTCACCGATGAAACACTCACAGGAGGAACTCTGATGAACACTCGTCGACTGCGGGTCGGCGCGGCGCTGGCAACCTTGCTGACCCCGATCGCCTTGGTTGCCTGCAGCAACACTGCGTCCGGCGACGCGAGCGGGAGCGGCAACTCGTCGCTGTCGATCATGGAGCCGGCCAAGGGCGCCCACGTCAAGCTGCCGTTCACCGTCAAGGTCAAGTCGGCGGAGCCGCTCGGCCCGACCGATTCCGGCAAGCATCATGTCCACGTCTGGCTCGACGACGACGCGGCGAACTACCTGGTCGTCGAGTCCGACACCGCGACGGTCCAGCCGGGCATGAAGGCCACGTTGACCGGCAAACCGTTGGGTCTGACCCCGGGCAAGCACATTCTCCATGTGTCCTTGCGGAACGCGAACCACTCGGCGGCCGGAGCCGACACCGAGATCCCGATCGAACTCGACAACGGAACAGGCCCGGCACCAGCACCGACGCAGTCGTCGTCCCAGCCGGACTACGGCAACGGGTACTGACGCGATGACCGTGAGATCCCGCCCCGCACACCGTGCCGCCGGCGCGACGATCGAGCGCTACAACCGGCGCACCAGGTGGTTCCACGCGGTCGTGTACGTCGTCGTCCTGCTTCTGCTCGGCACCGGCTGGTGGTTGCGCACCGGCCAGGAGGGCCGACCGAGCATCCTCGCACGCTGGACCGGTGTCGCCGACACCACGCTGCACACAGTCGCGGGATGGGCCCTCACCGGACTGGTGGCGGCGGCCGTCACGCTCGGGCTTCGGGCGGCACGCACCTTCGCGGTCGAGTCGGTCCGCGTCGACCGGGGAGATCTGCGCTGGTTCGTGCGCTGGCCTGCCGCCGTCTTCACCGGCCGGTTCGCGAACCACCGCGGCCATTTCGACCCGGGCCAGCGGGTGGCGAACGTCGTTCTGGTCATCCTGCTCGCGGCGCTGGTCGCGAGTGGGGTCGGCCTCACGCTGGTCGTCGGCGGTCCCGGGTTCGTCTGGTTGCAGCGAGTGCACCGGTGGTCGACGTACCTCATCACGCCGGTGCTGGCCGGCCACATCGTGATCGCGTCGGGCGTCCTGCCCGGCTACCGCGGTGTCGCCCGCTCGATGCACCTGGGCGGCCGGCTCCGGGTCGAAACCGCCCGCCGCGTCTGGCCCGCCTGGCTGGAACGGCATTCCGACGACAAGGAGCCGGCCGCGCAACCGGACCCACCGGGGCGTGGCGATTCAGCTAAGTGAGGACAGCAAGCCCGGCGAGGCCGAGGTACACGCCTCCGGTTGTCTGCTTGAGTCTTCGGTGTGCGAGTGGCGAGTGGCCGATCCGCTCGGAGAGGCTGCCGGCTGCAACGGCGTACGTCGCGTCGCAGCCGGCGGCCAGCAGGACGAAGCAGGCACCGAGCACGAGAACCTGCGCCGGTCCGGACCCCTCCGCCGGACGGACGAACTGTGGCAGGAACGCGAGGAAGAACAGGATCGTCTTCGGGTTCAGCAGGTCGACGAGGATGCCGTCGCGGATCATCCGCAGACGGCTCCTCGGCATCGCGCGGTGTCGCGGCCCGTCGTCGCGTGGCGGCCGGAGCTCGCGCAGACCCATCGCGAGCAGGTACGCCGCGCCGCCGTACCTGATCAGCCGGAACAGGTCAGGTGACGACCCGAGGATCGCCCCCAGGCCGGCGGCGGCCGCGACGACGTGGATGAGTGCGCCGAGTTCGACCCCCAGCACGGAGGCCAGCCCTGCGGCGCGGCCGTGGCGCAGGCTGCACGCGACCACATAGGCGACCGACGGCCCCGGGATGACGAGCACCACCAGCGCCGCCAGGCAAAAGGACACGGCTGTCGTCCAGCTTGGCATGATCCCCCCGATCCGTTCACGCCTCGAAGGTACGGATCACCGCTGCCAGTTCGCTGTCAGTCCTCGAAGACCCCTTGGATCGGTACAGTGAGTTGCCATATCTCTCGGGGGTGAGATGGGACATCTCGACATTCGGCTGCTCGGCCCGTTCGAGATCCGTCGGGACGGTCGGGTGCTGCACGTTCCGGGCCGCAAGGTGCGGGCGTTGCTGGCGATGCTGGCCCTGAGTTGCGGGCGGACCGTTTCGTTCGCCGCGCTCGGTCGCGCGCTCTGGACCGACGATCCGCCGCAGCGGTTGCGGGGCAGCCTGCACACGTACGTCGGGCGACTGCGGCGCGCGCTGGGCGATGACGACGCGATCGCCACCGAACCGACCGGGTATCGCCTCGACCTTCCGCCGGACAGTGTCGACGTACTGCGGTTCGATCAGCTGCTCGGCGAGGGGAATCTCCAGCAGGCGTTGGCGTTGTGGCGCGGGGACCCGTTCGGCAGCGCGCTCTCGCCGTGGTTCGAGGAACACGAGACACCGGCGCTGGTCGAGCGCTACCTCACGGCGTGGGAGCAAGTACCAGGGCCCGACATCCCCGAGCTCCAGAAGCTCACCAAGCGCTACCCGCTCCGCGAGACGTTGTGGCTCGCCTTGCTCACCGCACTCCGCGATGCGGGTCGACGGGCGGAAGCCCTCAACCACTACGAGTCCCTCCGCCGGCACCTCGCAGAACAACTCGGCACCGACCCCTCCCCCACTCTCCAGGCCCTCCACCTGACCCTCCTCTCCACCGGCCCGCCGAGGCGGGAAGGTCCGCCCGCAGAGCCCCTTACACGGTTCTTCGGGCGGCGCGTGGAGATCGAGCGGGTCGGACGCTTGCTGACGGAGGCTCGGTTGGTGACCGTCGCGGGGCCGCCCGGGGCGGGGAAGACGCGACTCGTGCGAGAGTTCGCCGCACGCCAGAGCTCAAGGGTCCTGCTGGTCGAGCTCACGGCCGCACAAGGAGTTGCCGAAGCGTTGGCGGACGAGCGGCTCGATCACGACCTGCTTCTCGTCCTCGACAACTGCGAGCATGTCGCCCAGGAGGTTTCGTCGTACGTCGGCCAGCTGCTGGCTGACTGCCCTGCGCTGCGCGTTCTCGCCACCAGCCGGGTCCCGCTCGGAGTGCGCGGCGAGCACGTGTACCGCCTGCCGCCGCTCGCGCATCAGACAGCCGTGGAGCTCTTCACCGACCGCGCCCGCCTCGTCAACGCCGACTTCACATTCGACGACACCGTCCACGAGATCTGCGAGCAACTCGACGGCCTCCCGCTGGCGATCGAGCTCGCCGCAGCCTGGAGCCGCGTGCTGTCGGCGCGCCAGGTCCTCGACCGCCTCCCCCCACTCCTGCACCAGAGGCATGCCCGCCGGACGACCATGCGCGCGGCGCTCGACGCCAGCTACCGCCTCCTGCAACCAGCCCAGCAACAACTCTTCGCACGCCTCGCAGTCTTCACCGGTGGCTTCGACCTGGAGGCGCTGGAGGCGGTCGCCGAGCACGACGATCTCCTCACCGCGCTCGCCGCGCTCGTCGACCACTCGCTCGTGCTCACCGAATCCTTGCCCGGCGGCCGTCTGCGCTTCCGCTTGCTTGAACCGGTCCGCCAGTACGCCGTCTCGATCCTCGGCAACGACGACGCGGTCCGCGAACGCCACGCCCGCCACTACCTGACCGTCGTACGCCGGGGCGACGCCCGCCTTCGCGGCCCGGACCGCGCCGCCGCGCTCGTCGACCTGCAACGCGAGGAGGCCAACGCCCTCGCAGCGCTGACCTGGGCGCGCAAGCAACCCACCGACCTTGCGCTGCGCCTGTCCACCGCCCTCGGGTACTACTCCGAGCACCGCGGACAGGTCGACGAGGCCCGCGGACGGATCGAGCAGGTCATCGACCACGCGCCCGCCGAGCCGAAGGTCCTCGCCGCGGCCCTCGCCCGACTCGGCCGGCTCGCCTGGCGCCAACGCGACTACCCCACTGCGCGCGACGCGTACTTGCGCAGCCTCGAGCTGCGCCGACGCCTCGGCGACCAGGACGGTACGGCGCGCAGCCTGCGCGATCTCGCCCTCGCGACCGCATCCGGCGGCGACACGCACCGAGCCGCCGAGCCGTGTGAGCAGAGCCTCGCGATGTTCATCCGTGCCGGCGACGAGCGCGGACGCGGCTGGGCCCTGACCGTGCTCGGCCTGACGCTGTTCGAGAACGGGCGGTGGGCCGAGGGCGAGACCCACTATCGCGAGGCGCTCAGGATCAGCCTCGCCGGTGGTGGCGCCGCGATGAACGTGACTGCCCGCCTCGGCATCGCATTCTCCGCCGCGGTGTCCGGGAACGTCGACGCGCACCGGCACCAGCTCGTCGCGGTGGTCGATCAGATCAGCGCTGCCGATGGGCTGATCGAAGACCCCGAATGGCTCTGGGCGAGCATGAGCCTGGCCGCGAACGAGGGCCGTACCCGCGCCGCGCTCCGGCTCGCCGGCGCCGCCACCGCCCTCAGCGGGCGCGGCGGCCGGATGTCCGGCACCATGACGACGTTCTGCGACGCCACCGTCGAGCGTCTGCGCCACCAGACCGGCGTACGGCGGGCCGGTCGCCTGATGGCCGCGGGCCGCGAACTCCCCCAGGCCGACCTGTTCGTCGAGGCGCTCGCTCCGCCGACCGTCGACGACCGCCCGCTCAGCCGCCGCGAGCTGGAAGTGGCGGACCTCGCCGGTCGCGGCCTGGGCAACGACGAGATCGCGCGCACCCTGCACATCTCCCGCCGTACGGTCGAGACGCACCTGGAGAACGTCCGGCGCAAACTCGACCTGGGCAGCCGGTACGAACTGGTCGCCTGGGCGCTGGCACGATCCGGGTCGTCCCGGATGCACCTGCACCCGACGAAAGACAGACTGACGGAATGAACGAGTACATCTTCGACACCGGCAGTGAACTCGGGCATCACCATCTCGATCACCTGGGCCGGCTCCTGGACGGCGCGACGGCCTGGCGACTGCAGCGGCTCGGTCTGCACCGGGACAGCCGCTGCCTGGAACTCGGCGCGGGCAGCGGCTCGATCGCGAACTGGCTGGCCGGCCGCACCGGCGACGTGGTTGCCGTTGACATCGACACGACCCAGCTGAACGACGTCGCGCCAAACGTTCAGGTGATCCGGCACGACCTGCGTGACGGGCTCGGAGTGGAGGGACCGTTCGACCTGATCCACGCCCGTCTGGTGCTCATGCATCTGCCCGAACGCCTGCAGATCCTCGCCCAGCTCGTCGACGCACTGGCGCCCGGCGGGCACCTCATCCTCGGCGATGTTACGGAGCGACCGCTGGAGGCGATCGCCGTACCGGAGCCGGCCGACCGTGACCTGTGGAAGCGAATGCAGCACCTTTCGGACGGCGTGGTCAGCCCGGCACGCGGTATCAGCTGGGCGTGGGCCCGCGAGACTGCCGACCGGATGACGGCCGCCGGGCTGGTCGACGTCGACGTGATGGAGTTCTCTCAGACCGTTGCCGGTGGCACCGACGGTTGCCTGCTGCATCGTAACCTCAACCAGCAGGCCGAACCGCTGCTGCTGTCCGCCGGTGCCACCGTTGACGAACTTGCCCGCTACCGCGAACTGATGCTCGATCCGCGCTTCCGCGCGTGGTTCTACCAGATCCTCTACACGAACGGACGCAAGCCCTAGATGACCGGCGCCTCCGGGGCGGTGGTGTCGCCGGGGGTGTTGTCGTCGACGTGCTCGAGTTCGTCGACGGCGATCCGGGTGGTCCAGCGCTGGTCGGGATCCGGCTGCGGGATCGAGTCCAGCAGCAGCTTGGTGTACGGGTGCGACGGCTCGTGCATCACCGTGGACACCGGGCCGCGTTCGACGATGTTGCCCTTGGTGATGACCATCACCTCGCCGCCGAGGTAGTAGACCGTGGACAGGTCGTGGGTGATGAACAGCGTCGTCATCCCGTGTTCGCGCTGGAAGTCGAGCAGGATGTCCAGGAAGTGCTTGCGCACCTGGGCATCCAGCATCGACACCGGCTCGTCGGCGATGATGAACGACGGCTTGAGCATGTGCACCCGGGCCAGCATGATCCGCTGCCGCTGGCCACCGGACAACTGGTGCGGGTACCGCCCGAGCACGTTCTCCGGCTCCAGGCGAACCGCTCGCAGCGACTCCTCGATCAGCTCGAGGCCGGCCGAGCGCGTGGAGGCCAGGCCGAACTTCTTCACCGCCTTCCAGAGCACGCGATCCACCCGGTAGAACGGGTTGAAGATCGCGTACGGGTCCTGGAACACCGGCTGCACGTCGCGCCGGTACTCGTCGTACTCGGCCCGGCTGAGCTTGAAGATGTCCTTGCCGCCGTACAGCACCGAACCGGCCGTGGGCTTCTGCAGGCCGAGCACGTTCCGCGCGATCGTGCTCTTCCCGCTGCCGCTCTGGCCGACCAGGCTGATGATCTGCGGTGGCGACGCTGCCAGGCTGAAGCTCACGTCGTCGACCGCGGTGATGTAGCCGTCGGCGACCCCACGGGCGTGGAATCGTTGCTGTACGCCACGAAGTTCGAGCTCGGACTTCACGATGCCCTCCTTCCGAACTTCGGAATCGAGTCGATCAGCTGCCGGGTGTAGGGATCCTGCGGATCCTTGAACACCTGCCGTACGTCGCCGACCTCGACGAGCTGCCCCTCGTACATCACCGCGACCCGGTCGGCCAGCTGCGCATGCACGCCCATGTCGTGCGAGATCACCGCGAGCGTGACGCCGAAGTCGGTCCGCAGGTCCGCGAGCGACTGCAGGATCACGCGCTGGATCGTCACGTCCAGCGCGGTGGTCGGCTCGTCCGCGATCACGAGGTCCGGCTCGAGCGCGACCGCGATCGCCATCAGCACCCGCTGCTTCATCCCGCCGGACAGCTCGTGCGGGTACATCCGGCCGACCCGCGCCTCCAGACCGACCTGTTCGAGCAGCCGCGGGACCAGCTCGTCGAGCGAGTCCTTGCGCTGCGGAGCGTGCTCCAGGATCACGTCCTTGAACTGGTTGTGCACCCGCATCACCGGGTTCAGCGAGCTCATCGATCCTTGCGGGAGGTACGAGAGCGCGCTCCAGCGCAGTACCCGCAACTCCTCGCCCTGCACCTTGAGCAGGTCCACCGGCGAGCGGCCGGCCGGGTGGAACATCGCCGATCCGCCGGTCACCTTGCCCGGCGGCTTCAGCAGCCGCAGCAGCGCGACCGCGAGCGTGCTCTTCCCGCTGCCCGATTCACCGGCGATCCCGAGGATCTCACCACGCCGTACGTCGAGATCGATGCCGCGGACCGCCTTCACGTCGCCGCGGTTGGTGGAGTAGGCGACCTCGAGCCCTTTGATTTCGAGAACGTTATTCACCGGCCACTCCCCTCAGCCGCGGGTTGTAGACCTCTTCGAGGCCGATGTTCACCATGTTCAGCGCCGCGAACAGCAGCGTGAGCAGGGCGATCGGGACGACGAACATCGGCCACGCCCCGAGCGTCAGCGCACCGGTGCCGATCGCGTTGAAGATGATCTGCCCGAGGTCGATCACACCGCCCGGCCCGAGGCCGATGATCTCCAGGCCGACCAGGCCGAAGATCGCGCCGAGCGCCGACGAGGCGAAACCGACGCCGATGAACGGCAGCAGGTTCGGCAGCAGCTCGGTGGCGATGATCTCCAGGTCGCGGGCCTTGCTGACCCGCGCCAGGTCGACGTACGGCCGCGTTCTGAGCGAGAGCACCTGGGAGCGGATCGTCTTGGCCGCGAACGGCCAGGAGAAGATCGAGATCATCACGCCGACCTGGAACAGGCTGACGTTCTTCGCGTACGCCGACAGTGCGATCAGCAGCGGGAACGTCGGGATCACCAGCAGGATGCCGGTGAACGTCGACAGGATGCCGTCGATCCAGCCGCCCTTGTACCCGGCGACGAACGCCACGATCACGCCCACGACCGTCGAGATGACGCCGGCGATCGCACCGATCTGCAGCGACACCGCGAGCGCTTTCACCACCATCGCGAACACGTCCCGGCCGAACTGGTCGGTGCCGAGCAGATGCTTCGGGCCGGGAACCAGCCACTTGTCGTACGCCGCCAGCTCGATCGGGTTCTGCCCGCCGCCGACGGCCTTGGCGATCAGCGGGCTGAACAGCGCGAGCAGGATCAGCAGGCCGAGGATGATCAGGCCGGTCGCCAGCCGGCGGCTGTTGCGAATCGTTCGCAGTACAGCAGTCAGTAGTCTCATCGTCATCACTTCCAGTACTTGACCCGCGGGTCAAGCAGCGGGAGCAGGAGGTCGAGGAGCAGCACGGCGGTGAGCACCGAGAAGATCGCGATGTCGGTGACCCCGAGGATCGTGTTGAAGTCGAGCTGCTGGATCGCGGTGACCAGCGTCGTGCCGAGGCCCGGATAGTTGAACAGCTGCTCGACCAGCACGTTGCCGTTGAAGATGAAGCCGAGCGAGATGCCGAACGCGGTGATCTGCGGCAGGTAGCAGTTCCGCAGCGCGTACCGGGTCAGGATCCGCCAGCCCTTCAGGCCCTTCGCCTCGGCGTACACCAGGTAGTCCTCGCCGAGCACCGGGACCATCAGCATCCGGGTGGACAGGATCCAGCTGAACGTCCCGATGATCACGATCGACAACCCGGGCAGCAGTCCGTACTTCAGCACACTGCCGATGAAGGCCAGGCTGACCCCCGGACTGATGTTGGAGTCGTACGCCGATCTCGCAGGCAGCACGCCCATCGAGTACGCGAAGATGTAGACGAGGATCAGCGCGACGAAGAAGTACGGCACGTGCGACAACGCGATCGACAGGTTGGTGGCGATCGCGGAGCCGAGCTTGCCGCGCCGCCAGCCGGCGATCGCGCCGATGACAACGCCGAGGACCCACGCCATCACGGCGGAGATGCCGAGCAGACCGATTGTCCAGGGCAACGACCTGAGGATCACGGTCTGGGCCGGCGTCGGGTAGTTGATCAGGCTCGGCCCGAGATCGCCGTGCAGGACGAGCTTCTGCATGTACACCAGGTACTGGGTCAGCAGGTTGCCGTCGAGCCCGAACTCGTGGCGGTACCGCGCGATCAGCTCGGCACTGGCCTGGGCGTTGTACACGTAGTTCTGTTGCAGGGTCTGGATCAGGGTCTGGATCGGGTCACCAGGCATCAGGCGAAAGAAGAAGAACGCGATGGTCAGCGCTCCCCACAGCTCCACCAGATACAGCCCGAACCTCCGGATCGCATACGCCGCCAGCGGATGCCGCGACAGCCAGGCCCGCACCCCCGATCGGGAGGGCGCGTCCTGGCTCTTGTCGACAGCTACCGCGGGCGGGGCCTCCGCCGTCACGCCGGTCCCTTCTGCCCGGTGGCGCTGATCTTGGCGAGCACGAAGATGAAGTGCGGCCACCAGTTCAGCGGCACCTCGTACAGGTTGTCGTCGGTCGGCCAGTCCTTCCAGAACGCCGTGTTGAAGTACGACGGGTAGCCGGTCTGGATCGACGCGAGCAACGGCAACTGCTGGAAGTAGATCTCCAGCGCCTTGTCGAGCAGCGGCTTGGCCTCCGGCGAATCCGGGTTGAGCTGGCCCAACTGCTCGATGATCTTGTCGAACTCGGGGTTCCGGAACCGCATCTTGTTCTTACCCGCGGAGTTCTTGCCGACCGGCTGGTACTTGTTGCTGGTCCAGTCGGTGTACAGCTGCACCGGGTCGATCGCGAAACCGGCCCAGTTGGAGTCGATGTCGTACTGGCCGCGCTGGAACTTGTCGTCGTGGACGCTACCGGACAGGCTGCGCAGGGTGGCCGGTACGCCGACCTTCCCGAGCTGGGTCTTCAGCAGGTTCGCGATCGCATACTCGGGGCCGTCGACCGGCGAGGCCGTGATGATCTCGAGGTTGATCTCCTTGCCCTTGTACGTCCGCTTGCCGGCCCCGTTCTTCGGCGCGATCTCGTCCAGCAGCTGGGTCGCCTTGTCCGGGCTGAACTCGAACTTGTACTTGTTCGCGAGGTCGTCGTTCTTCCACTTGTCGTTGGTCGGGTAGTCCGCCCACGGGTACTGCGCGGGCGGGACCTTCACCGGCCAGATGGAGTTGCCGATCTTCTCGCGGTCGATGCAGTAGTTGATCGCCCAGCGCATCTTCGATTCCGCCATCACGCCGCGCGCCGGGTCGCAGTTCAGCCAGAAAACCCGTGGGTTCGGGTCGTGGAACTGCGTCGTCACGAGGTTCGGGTAGCCGGTGTTCCGCAGCTGCTTGGCGTGCTGCTCGTCGACCGAGCCGACGTCGAACTCGGCCCGCTCGAACGCCAGCGAGGCCTGGTCGAGCTGCTTCGAGGTGCTCTGGAACACGACGTACTGCGGCTTGACGTCGAGCTTGTCCTTGTTCCAGTACTTGTCGTCCTTCTCCCAGACGAACATCTTCTGGCTCCGGATCGCCTGCTTCAGCTTGTACGGGCCGCTGCGGACCGGCGGGTTGTCCTTGTACTTCGTCGGGTCCTGCGACTTCCAGATGTGCTCCGGCATGATGTTGTTCGGCGCACCGGAGATCGCGGCGATGAAGTTGTAGTGGAAGCGCGGCGCCGGCTTCAGGAACGTGACCAC
>DASXXB010000124.1:0-9626 GCA_036503355.1 Kribbella sp.
TCGTCGACGAGCGCGGCGATCTTCTCGCGGAGCTTCGGTGCGGTGTAGACGTCGATCTCCCCCGCGACCTCGATGACGGTCCGCCCGCCCTCGGCGCGCGCGGTCAGCGACAGATCCACTTCGGCCTCCGATCCCGTGAACTGCTGCATTCAACCATGTACGGACCGTGAGAGGGCGTCTGGGAGCTCTGCGCCGTAGCGAGCAGGCGCTCGGCGGAGTGCCTCGGTGCGCTGGAGGGAAGGCCTCGATGTGGGGTTCATCGTGGCCTTCCCTCCAGTGCGGCGAGGTGCCCGCCGAGTGCCGCGCAGTAGGCGCAGAGCTCCCAGACGCCCTCTTGGTAAGACCCGTTGCCGAAAACTCTTTCATCTCGGCCGACCGAAGTCGATTCCCGTCCAGAAAAAGCCGCGTGCATCGGAACGTGCATTCTCAGCGGGCACTCAGCAAACGCCTGTCCGTGGCGACGACTAGGGTGCCGGTATGCGTGCAGGTGGTGAGGCGGCGGCCGTCCTGAAGCGCCTGGCCGGCGGTCGCGACGACCGGTTGACGCACGTCGAGTCCGTCCCGCCGCGCGTCGGGCAGACCTGCGACTGGCCGCGCTGGGTCCCGTCGGAAGTCCTTGCCCAGTTGCGCGACGCCGGCATCACGGCTCCCTGGACGCATCAGGTCGCGACCGCCGAAGCGGCGTACGGCGGGACGCATGTGGTCGTGGCGACCGGGACGGCCTCAGGCAAGTCGCTCGGGTACCTGCTGCCGGCCTTCGCGACGTTGAGCATCGCGCAGGCCGCGTCACCACATCGCCGCGCGGCCAGCGTTCTGTACCTGTCGCCGACGAAGGCGCTGGCGCACGACCAGCTTCGCGCGGTCTCGGCGTACACCGTGCCCGGCCTGCGCGCCACCACGCTCGACGGCGACTCAGAGCTGACGGAGCGGGACTGGGCGCGCGACCACGCGACGTACGTGCTGAGCAACCCGGACATGCTGCACCGGTCGGTGCTGCCGAATCATCAACGGTGGGCGCGATTCCTGGGCTGTCTGCAGTACGTCGTGGTGGACGAGTGTCACCACTACCGCGGGGTGTTCGGCGCGCACGTGGCCGGCGTACTGCGGCGGCTGCGCCGGGTGTGTGCGCAGTACGGCGCCCATCCGATCTTCATCTGTGCGTCGGCGACTGTGGCCGAGCCCGCGGTGTCAGGTGAACGTCTGACCGGGCTGCCGATGGTGGAGGTCGTCGAGGACGGCTCTCCGCGCGGCGGGATCGCCTTCGGTCTGTGGGAGCCGCCGCTGACCTCCATGCGTGGTGAGAACGGCGCCCCGGTACGGCGGTCCGCGACAGCCGAGGTGGCGGACCTGTTGAGCGACCTGGTCGTCACGGGTGTCCGCACTGTCGCGTTCGTCCGTTCGCGACGAGGGGCCGAGTCGGTCGCCATCACAGCACGGGAGAACCTGGCCGAGGTCGACCCGACGCTGATCGACCAGGTCTCGGCGTACCGGGCCGGTTACCTGCCGGAGGAGCGACGGCGACTCGAGGGCATGCTGCAGAGCGGGGAGCTCCGCGGCGTGGCCGCGACGAACGCTCTCGAGCTGGGGATCGACATTGCCGGCCTGGACGCCGTACTGCTGTCCGGCTGGCCTGGCACGCGCGCCTCGCTATGGCAGCAGGCCGGGCGCGCCGGCCGAGCCGGTGGGGATGCGCTGGCGTTGCTGATCGCCCGTGACGACCCACTGGACACCTACCTGGTGCGGCACCCGGCCGCGATCTTCGGGCGGCCCGTCGAGGCGACGGTGTTCAACCCGGAGAACCCGTACGTCCTGGGCCCGCAGCTCTGCGCTGCCGCCCAGGAGGTCCCGCTGACGGCTGACGACTTCGAGGTGTTCGGCAGTACGACGTCGCAGGTGATCGCCCAGCTCGTGCGGCAGGGCTTGCTGCGCGAGCGGCCGCACGGGTGGTTCTGGACCCGTCGGGAGCGCGCGGTCGACGCGATCGACATCCGGTCGGCCGGCGGGAAGACCGTGCAGATCGTCGAGGACCGGACGGGCCGTTTGCTCGGCACGGTGGACGGGGGCTCCGCACACGCCTCGGTCCACGAGGGTGCCGTCTACGTCCACGCGGGCGAGTCCTACCTGGTCCGGTCTCTCGACCTCGAGGAACACGCCGCGGTCGTCGAGCCGGCGTCGCCGGACTACACGACGTTCGCCCGCGACGTGACCGAGATCAGCATCCTCGCGACCGAGGAGACCTGCACCTGGGGTACGGCGGAGTTGTCGCGCGGATGGGTGCAGGTGACGAGCCAGGTCGTGTCGTACCAGCGCAAGCTGATCGCCACCGGCGACGTACTCGACGAGCAGCCACTGGACCTGCCGGAGCGGACCCTGCGGACCAAGGCGGTCTGGTGGACGATGCCTGACAGCGTTGTCGAGTCGCTCGGGCTGGCCGACGTACCAGGAGCCGCGCACGCGGCCGAGCACGCGTCCATCGGACTGCTCCCACTCTTCGCCACCTGCGACCGCTGGGACATCGGCGGCGTCTCCACCGCCCGGCACGCCGACACCGGCCGGCTGACGGTCTTCGTGTACGACGGTCACCCGGGCGGAGCCGGTTTCGCCGAGCACGGGTACGCCGCGGCGCGCGAGTGGTTGACCGCGACACGCGAGGCGATTGCACACTGTGAATGTACGGACGGCTGCCCGTCATGCGTACAGTCGCCCAAGTGTGGGAACCAGAACAACCCACTGGACAAGAGCGGCGCGGTCGCGTTGCTCACTGCATTACTCAGTAGTGAGGCCTGAAAGGCCGGTAGCTGCCGGCGGAGAGGCAGGTCGTCATGGCCGTTCTCGGAATCGTCCTGATCGCCCTCGCGGTGCTGTTCGGGCTCGGCGTCTCGGTGACGTCGAGTGCGTCCACCACGCTCGAGGTGTTCGGCGTCGACTTCGGCGTCTCGGTGCCGACGGTGTTCTTCCTCGGCGCCCTGGCCGGCGCGGCGCTGATCGCCGGCCTGTGGCTGCTGAAGAAGGGACTGGGCCGTGGCTGGCGGCGCCGCAAGGAGATGCGCGAGCTCCGCGCGCAGGCAGCGACCACGCCGAGTGACACAGTCGGCGGCGAGATTACGCAGGGCGACGCCTCCGCCGACGTCCCCGCGGACCTGGAGACGTCCGGTGAAGCCCCCGCCGACGAGCGCCTGGCGACCGAGCGGGAGCTCGCCCCGGACCCGACCGACACCAAGCAGCCGCACTGACAACTCTGTTGCCTATGGCATCTTCCAGGGCGCCGAATCCCTGGATTCTGAGTAGATTGCCGTAGTATCTCGAACAGCTCACAACAGCAGAACAGCAACCTCCCAGCCGGATGTCGATGCCTTGCGCAACGACATCCGGCTGGCAGTTAGTTGCCATTGGCATCAAGTTTCGCGAAATCGGCATAACCTCCCCGGTCGGTCCTGTGCATTACTTGTTGTGGCGTCAACGTCGCGCTGAGTCACTGCCGGCATACCGGCTCGCGCACGGGGTCCCGACGACCTGACGCCAGGAGATAGCACGACCTCTGGAGGTTGTCTTGATCATCCGAAAGCTGTTCAGCCGCACCGGCGTGGTGGTGCTCGCGGTCAGCGTCGCCATCGCCACGGCCATACCGGCCCAGGCTGCGAACCCCACATCCGGCGGTTCGAAGACTCCGGGCGTCACGGTGGGGGTGGCCCAGCAGATCGCCACTCGTTCGGACACGCGCTACTGCCTGACGTTCGTCGCGGCCGACAAGGTCCCGATGGCGGTCATGATGGCGTGCGCCCCGGGCAAGGAGGGCAAGACCCAGGAGTGGATCTACACCGAGTCCGGCCAGCTGCAGGTCGCGATGAGCAAGAGCGTCGGTGGCGCCCTTGCGACGACCGGCGCCTGCCTGGACAGCGGTGCGGACCTGGCCAAGGTTCCGGCCTCGGCGCCGCTCCTGGTGCTGCCCTGCCGTAGCGGCGACGGTCAGAAGTGGAACTACGACAAGGACACCGGCACGTTCGTGAACGCGGCCAGTGGACTCGCCCTGACGTCACTGCTTGGCAAGGGGAAGGCCAAGCAGGCACAGCCGACCGGCAGCATGAACGCGGCCGGTACGCCGATCCAGGCCTGGTCCGGGCTTCCGGTGCCGAGCCTGGACATCCTGGGCGCCGTACTGGCACTCGTGAACGCGCTACTGGCATCGCTGGGCCTGGCCCTGCCCCTGCCGATCGCGGGCGCGGCGGCCAGTCTCCTGACACTGCTCCGGCCGCAGGTCCCGATTCCGGCGCAGATGACGGTGCTGCCGAAGCAGATGATGCAGCTCGCGCAGAGCTGACCACCACCAGCCAACGAGAGGACGGCCGGCCCCGACATCGTCGGGGCCGGCCGCTTTTCTCTCCTTGTCTCCCAGTGGGACGTTTCCGTGAATGCCCGCTGCTTGCGCGTCAGCGGGAGCCCGGGTTCGTCATCGGCCGGTCGCTGGTCACCACCAGCACCAGCAGTGGCAGAGCAGGTCGTCGACAAGGCAAGCGACTCCATGGAGCAGTCTCATCTTTCACCTCCGATCCGCTGAATCGAACGGCTAGACAGTAGCTCCGACGCTCACCCTCTGTATCTACTCAATTACCTTTTGCCACACAACCTTGAGCATCCTTTAACTCTTCCGCAACGCATCCCGCGGAATCCGAACTTGACAGTTCACGGTTGGTTGCCTACAGCACCTGACAACGTTCGCCCCCGGGTTGGGTAAAAAGTCTTCACATAGTCCTCGAGGAGTGCCAATGTTTGACCGGCACGTGCTGGACCACTTTCGCTAGGAGCCCTGATGCGATCACTCTCGCGGTTGACCACCGCCGGCGTACTCGGCGCCGCGGCCCTCGCCCTGCTCACCGGCTGCCTCGGCTCGTCCGGCTCCGGCAACAGCGGCGGCCAGGACGCGAACCGGAACGCCGACGCCAAGAAGGTCGAGTTGACCTTCGGTTCGAACTCGGTCAAGGGCGGCAAGAGCAGCGCCGGCGCGACCTTCATCTCCGATGTGCTGATCCCGAAGTTCGTCGCCGAGCAGAAGGGCAAGGGTGTCGACGTCACGGTCAAGTTCCAGGGCGACGGCTCCGACGACGAGGTCTACAAGCAGAAGCTCTCCCTCGACCTGTCGAACAAGTCTGGACCGGACCTGTTCCAGATCGACGGCATCTGGGTCGGCGAGTTCGCCCAGGCGAACTACATCAAGCCGCTCACCGACACCGTCGGCGACGCCGCCAAGGTGAACGACTGGGACGGGTGGAAGCAGATCCCCGAGTCGGTCCAGGCGCTGGGCAGTTACAACGGCCAGCGGTACGGCGTACCGGGCGGCACCGACGGCCGGGTGCTCTACTTCAACAAGAAGCTGTTCCAGCAGGCCGGTCTGCCCGCCGACTGGCAGCCCAAGTCCTGGGACGACATCATTTCCGCAGGTCAGGCGCTGAAGAAGATCGCCGGCGTGACGCCGATCCAGATCAACGCCGGTACCGCGATGGGCGAGGCGACCACCATGCAGGGCGTGCTGCCGCTGCTGGTCGGCACCGGCGCCAGCGTGTTCTCCGACGGCAAGTGGCTGGGCAATACCCCGCAGCTGCGTCAGGTGCTGGACTTCTACCACCAGGTCTACTCGACCGGCCTCGGCGACCCGGTGCTGCAGCGTGAGGCCAAGGGCCGGGACAAGTCGTTCGCCGAGTTCGCCGCGAACAAGATCGGCATCCTGCTCGAGAGCGACTACTTCTGGCGCAGCGTCGTCGAGCCGAAGGCGGGTGTCGCGAAGATGGCCGACCGGGACACCGCGGTGGGCTGGGCGCTGATCCCGGCCAGCAAGCCGGGCGCCGGCGTGAAGGGCCAGGACTTCGTCTCGATGTCCGGCGGCGGCGCGACCGTGATCAACCCGAACACGAAGTACCCGCAGCAGGCGTGGGAGTTCCTGCAGTTCATGAACTCCGCCGAGATGGTCAAGGAGTCGCTGGCCGGCGCGGCCAAGATCACGCAGCGGTCCGACGTCAACGCCGAAGTACTGCAGAGCGACCCGATGCTGAGCTTCGTCGCCGAGAAGGTTCTGCCGATCACCCAGTTCCGGCCGGGCAAGGCGGAGTACCCGAAGGTGTCGGCGGCGCTGCAGCAGGCCACCGCGGACGTGGTCGGCGGGAAGAGCACCGACGCCGCGGCTCAGGCGTACGAGAAGGCGGTCGAGGCCGCGGCCGGCGGCAAGGACAAGGTCACCAATAACTGATGACTTCCGCTTCCGCACCTCCCGTGCCGGCCGAACCGGCGCCGGGACGTGGATCGGCCGGCGGCCGGGCGCCCGCGGGTGACGTCGCGGGGCTCGGCGTCGGCCGCGCTCTCGGCTTCCTCGCGCCCGCGCTGCTGCTGATCGGCGCGTTCCTGGTCTTTCCCGCGCTGTGGACCATCTACATCGGCGTCACGAACTACCGGCTGACCGGCGTCGAGGCCGTGTCGCCCTCGATGGTGGGGCTGTCGAACTACACCCGGGCGCTGAACGACGCGCTGTTCCACAACGCGTTGTGGCTGACGCTGCTGTTCGTGCTCGGCTCGGCGATCATCGGCCAGAACATCCTCGGCTTCACGCTGGCCTGGGTACTACGGCGTACCCGCCCGGCGATCCGCCGTACGGTCGAGGCCCTGACGCTGCTCGCCTGGATCCTGCCGTCGACGGTGGTCGCGTACCTGTGGGTCGCGTTCTACGACCGCGACGGCGGCACCTTGAACGGGTTGCTGGGTACGCCGGGGACCGCCTGGCTGATCGACTACCCGATGGCGTGTCTCGTGGTGTTCAACACGTGGCGCGGTACGGCGTTCTCGATGATGCTCTACTCGTCGGCGCTGCAGGCCGTCCCGCCGTCGCAGTTGGAGTCGGCGCGGATGGTCGGTGCATCGGGCTGGCAGACGCTGCGGGACGTGGTGTTCCCGCACATCCGCGGGCACGTGCTGACGAACACGCTGCTGATCTCGCTGTGGACGGCGAACGACTTCTCGCCGTTCCTGCTCACCAAGGGCGGGCCGAACCACGAGTCCGAGACGGTACCGGTCTACATCTACAACGTGGCGCTGCAGGGCGGTGAGCTCGGGTACTCGTCGGCGATCTCGTTCCTGCTGCTGATCGCGAACCTCTTGGTCTCACTGGTCTACCTGCGACTGCTCAGGAGGCGCTCATGAGCACACGGTCGTTGCCGGCCACCCCCGCCTTCGTTCTGCGGCGCATCGGCTTCTACGTGCTGATCTGCGCGATCACGCTGTTCTTCGCCGTACCGATGCTGTGGATCGCGTCGGCCCCGTTCGACGCCTCGCCCGGTCTCGGGGTGCACTGGCCGGACTGGACGCTGGAGAACTTCCGGAAGACGCTCGCGCATCCCTATGCGATGCATTCGATGGTGAACTCGCTGCTGATCTGCGTGACGACGGCTGTTGCCGTGACCGGGTTTGCCGCGCTGGCGTCGTACGCCCTGTCGCGGGTGCGCATCCCGGGTCGGGACGCGCTGCTGTACGGCTTGCTGCTGCTGTCGTCGGTCGTCACCGGTACGGCGGCGATGGTGCCGATCTTCGTGATGATGTTCCAGCTCGGGCTGATCGACTCCAGGTTCGGCGTCGCGCTCGTGATGACCGGCGGGCTGTTGCCGGCGGCAATTTTCATCCTGAAGGACTTCGTCGACGCGGTGCCGAAGTCCTACGAGGAGTCGGCGCGGGTCTTCGGCGCGTCCACGCTGCAGATCCTGCGCGACGTCGTACTCCCGGTCGCGCGTCCCGGCCTGGCCACCATCATGGTCTGGGCGTTCGTCAACTCCTGGGGCAACTTCCTGGTGCCCTTCCTGCTCCTCCGGTCGATCGACAAACAGCCCGGTGCGGTGCTGATGCAGACCCTCACCGATGAAGGCGGCAGCGTGAACCTGCAGGTGCTGCCCGTGTTCTCGCTGCTGTTCTCGATCCCGGTCGTCGTGCTGTACCTGCTGGTGAACTCGCGTTACGGGTTCCGCTTCCACGGAGGGATCAAGAGCTGATGTCTGTCCACGAGAGGATCGGTTGCTGATGGCGGGCATCGACATCGAAGGCCTCGCGACCGTCTACCCGAACGGCGTCCGCGCTGTCGACGGACTGGACCTGCACGTCGCCGATGGCGAGTTCTTCGCCCTGCTCGGCCCGTCCGGTTGCGGCAAGACCACCCTGCTCCGGACGATCGCCGGCCTGGAATCGGCGACAGAGGGCACGGTCCGCATCGACGCGACCGACGTGACGCGGATGGAGCCGGGCAAGCGCGGCGTGGCGATGGTCTTCCAGGACTACGCGCTCTTTCCCCACATGAACGTCTCCGAGAACATCACCTATCCATTGAAGGTACGTCGAGTTGCTGCCGCCACCCGTGGTGAGGTTGCCTCGCGTACCGCGGGCGAACTGTCCTTGGACGGCCTCCTCGAACGCAAGCCCGGCCAACTGTCTGGCGGCCAGCAGCAGCGCGTCGCACTGGCCCGCGCGATCGCCTCCGAAGGCAAGGTCCTGCTGCTCGACGAGCCGCTGTCGAACCTCGACGCGCGGCTCCGGCTCGAAGCACGCACGTTCCTGAAGAAGCTGCAGCGGGATCTGGGCATCACGACCGTGTTCGTCACCCACGACCAGGCCGAGGCCCTGGCCCTCGCCGACCGCATCGCGGTGATGGAATCCGGCCGCCTCCGGCAGCTCGGCTCCCCACGCGAGGTCTTCGCCCGTCCCGCGAACACCTTCGTCGCAAACTTCATCGGCTCCACCCCCATGAACCTCCTCACCGGCACAGTCACCTCGCCCAACGACGCGACCCCTGCCGCCGGAACCACCCGCAGCGTGGTGACCGCCGGAACCGACAGGGTCGCCGATACCACCGGCGCCTCGGCGATCGTCGATGCCGCCGGTGCCGCGGGAGTCGACGGCGCCGACGGTGCCTCGGGGGTCGACGGTGCCGACGGTGCCTCGGCGATCGTCGATGCCGACGGCGCCGCGGGGGTCGACGGTGCCGACGGGGCCGACGGGGCCGACGGAGTGGTCGGGGTCGTCGCGGTCGCGGGTGGCTCGTTGCCTGCGACAACCTTCTCCACGCCCGCGGACGCCGAGGTGACCGTCGGCATCCGCCCGGAGTACCTGACCCTCACCCCCAGCGACGCCACCGGCCCCACCACCGGCCCCGCGCTCCGCGGCACAGTCGTCGTCGCCGAGAACCTCGGCACCCAATCCCTCGTCACCGTCGACTGCGACGGCACCCTAGTCGGCGTCACCGTCCCCGAGGAACACGAACCCGCCCCCGGCACCCCAGTAACCGTCACCGCCCCACCCTCCCGAGTCCTCCTCTACAACCAAGAATCCGGCGAACTACTCACCCGCCAACCAGCCCCCGTCCTCTGAGCCCTCGCGCACCCCATGCCCCAACACCTGACCCAACAACCGCCCCAACACCTGACCCGACACCCGCCCCAACCGGGCTGCCTGACGTCTGGAGAGCTGAACTGATGGCAGTCACGTCGTACCGCCGCCGCTGGACGCTCGACGACCGTGCCGAGTCCGTCTGGCACTCATTGCCCGTCGACATCCCACCGGACTGCCCCGGGCTGCTCGTCACGCTGACCGTGCCGTCAGTAGAG
>DASXXB010000125.1:0-7806 GCA_036503355.1 Kribbella sp.
GCGGTCGGTACGGCGCTGGGCGCGAACCCGGTGTGCGTCGTGCTGCCGTGCCACCGGGTGATCGGGGCGAGCGGAGCGCTCACCGGATACGCCGGCGGCCTGGAGGCGAAGCGTTTCTTGCTGAATCTCGAAGCAAAAAGCTGACGTTTCCGGAATCGTCCGGAACGGATTTAAACTCGACGGACAAAGGAGCAGATCCCCAATGTGGAGTGGGGATCTGCTTCTTTACATGTCAGCTAGTTTGCCGGGGTGTGGATCTCCAGGATCAGCCTGCGGCGACCGCCCCAGTCGCGTTTGTAGACCGTGAAGTCGTCGATTCCGGCGGCCGCGCAGAGCCTGCCGTAGCTGATCTCGTCGTGGATGAAGTGCACGCTGCTGCGGTCGTCGTCGTGCTCGGTGGTGACGATCCGGTGCTCCGGCCCCTGGCGCATCCCGTTGGCGATCTCGGCCGCGGTCGCCGGGCCCCAGACCGGGCCTTCGATGATCGCGATCCCGCCCGGCTTCAGCACGCGGGAGATCTCGCAGATCGTGGAGATCTGCTCGTCCTCGGCGAACAGCTCGTGGAACGCGGTCCACAGGCAGATCACCGCGTCGAACGAGTCCCACTTGTACGGCAGGTCGGTCATCGAGCCGACCGCCCAGTCGATTGCAAGGTCCTCCGCGGCGGCCTGCGCGCGGCCGGCCTGGAGCAGGTTCGGCGAGATGTCGAGTCCGCGCACGACCTTGCCGGCGCGGCGCAGCGGCAACGCGATCCGCCCGTACCCGCAGCACAGGTCGAGCACGGTCTCGCGACCCTCGAGCAACTCCTCGACAGCCTTCACGATCGCCGCGTCCCGCTCGGGCGTCGTCCGGGCAGCGAGCCCCTCAGCTCCCAGCTCCGCATACTCGGCCCGGCTACGCAGCGCGGAATTCAACATGCGGTCAGTATTCCGGTCCCAGTGGGTCAGTTGTCCAGCAGGGACCTACTACGCGAGCAGCAGCTCGGCCGCGCCGTGCAGGGATCGACGGGTTACGGCGAGCGAACGTTCGTCCATGGCTGCAGCCTCGTCTGTAACGCCCTGGCCGTACGTCGGCACTGATCACTCGATCGGTCCGTGTCGCAAGGGTGGGAGACGTACATGACTGAAGGAGTCTCGATGACCGGGTACGACGATCTGCGCGCGCTCTTCCTGAACTGCACTCTCAAGCGCTCGCCCGCGGTCAGCAACACCGAGGGTCTGATCGACGTCAGCCGGAAGATCATGGAGAAGCAGGGTGTCCGGGTCGACGTGATCCGTGCGATCGACCACGACATCGCGACCGGCGTCTGGCCGGACATGACCGAGCACGGCTGGGCGACCGACGAGTGGCCGGCGATCCAGGAGGAGGTGATGGCGGCCGACATCCTGGTCATCGCCGGCCCGATCTGGCTCGGCGACAACAGCTCGGTCACCAAGCAGGTGATCGAGCGCCTGTATGGCAACTCGTCGATCCTCAACGAGCGCGGGCAGTACGCGTACTACGGACGCGTCGGCGGCTGCCTGATCACCGGGAACGAGGACGGCGTGAAGCACTGCGCGATGAACATCCTGTACTCGCTGCAGCACCTCGGGTACACGATCCCGCCACAGGCCGACGCCGGCTGGATCGGTGAGGCCGGCCCGGGTCCGTCGTACCTGGATGCCGGTTCCGGCGGGCCGGACAACGACTTCACCAACCGCAACACCACCTTCATGACCTGGAACCTGCTGCACTTCGCACGGATGCTGAAGGACGCGGGTGGCGTCCCGGCGCATGGCAACCAGCGGTCCGAGTGGGACGCCGGTTGCCGGTTCGACTTCGAGAACCCGGAGTACCGCTGACGTCCGGGGTGCTGCTGTACCGTCGGCCTGTGGGGGCGGTGGTACCGACGGACGACGCACTCGTCGCCGGGCTGCGAACCGGGGACGAGGAGACCTTCGCGTGCCTGCTGAACTGCTGGTCGGGCTCGATGCTGCGGCTGGCCCGGTCGTTCGTGTCGACCACCGCGAGCGCGGAAGAGGTTGTCCAGGACACGTGGCTGGCGGTGCTCGAGGGAATCGGGCGCTTCGAGGGCCGCTCCTCGCTGCGAACCTGGGTCTACCGAATCCTGGTCAACATCGCCCGCAAGCGGGCCGTCCGCGAACAGCGCACCGTGCCGTGGACCAGCCTGGCCTCGAACCACGATCCGACGGTCGATCCGCAACGATTCCAAGGCACCGGCGACCGGTATCCGGGCGGCTGGCGCGCGTTCCCGGAGCGCTGGCCGACCACCGAGACCGAGGTTCTCGCACACGAGGTCCGATCCACCGTGGCCGCGGCGATCGACAGCCTGCCGATCCGGCAGCAAGTCGTACTGACGTTACGAGACATCGACGGGCACGACGCAGAGGACGTGTGCGCGTTGCTGGAGATCTCCATGGCCAATCAGCGAGTGCTCCTGCACCGCGCCCGGGCAGCCGTGCGCGGCCGACTGGACCGTTACTTCACCGGAGCTGACACATGACGTGCGCGGAATTGGTCGAGCTCGTCACCGCCTATCTCGAAGGTGCGCTGGACCCAGAGACCGAGCAGCGGTTCGTCGAGCACCTGTCCGTCTGTGACGGCTGCGAGATCTACGTCGAGCAAATGCGCCGTACTGTCGCCGAGGTCGGCCAGGTCGCGCCCGAGAACCTCTCGGGAGAGACCCGCGACAGGCTGCTGGAGGCGTTCCGCGGGTTCCGGCGCAGTTGAGTCCGGCCGTGTCCGCGGTGTTCCCGGTGGTCGCGCTGGTTCTGGTCAGGCAGCCTGCCGGCGACCGATCCGGCCGAGCAGTACCGCGGCCACCATCGAGACGATGATCGAGGTGTACGTCGCGCCGAGCCAGCCGGGGACTGCGTGGTGGTTGAACAGGGCCTGCTGGAGGTCGGTCCAGAACGGGGACCAGCCCGCGACGGTGCCCGGGTTCACCAACTGGTAGGCGACGAAGCCGATCAGCCAGGCGACGGCGGGCTGCCAGCGGAACTTCGCCGTACCGGAGACGTCCCATTTCATCTTGCTGACCACGAAGAAGTCCGCGATCGCGACCGCGAACAGCGGGATGAAGACCGAGCCGATCAGGTACAGGAACTGCGTGTAGTTGCCCAGGTCAATGAACAGTGCGATGCCGGTGGCAACGACTCCGATCGCGACCGAGATCCACCGGCGGTCGATGTGGCCGACCAGGTTGTGCACGGCCATCGTGGTCGAGTAAACGTTCGCGTACGCCTCGTCGACCTCGTCGACCAGCAGGACGAGCAGCGCGATCGCGCCCGCCGGCAACGTGACGAGCGCGGTGATCACGTCGTCGCTGTTGGTCTGCAGAGTCGCAACGGCCACGACGCCAAGGGCGTAGTACCCGATCGCCGCCAGGCCGTAGCCGAGGGCGGACCCACCGAACGCTGCCTTGTTGGTCCGCGAGTGCCGCGTGTAGTCGGCGGCGAGCGGCGCGAACGAGACCACGCCGGCGGCTGCCAGGTCGACGGCCGGCCAGAAGCCGAAGACGCTGTCCTGCGGCAGCGCGTGCGACGGCTTGCTCAGCACCTGCACGAACAGGTAGACCGACGCGGCCAGCACCAGCCAGACCATGAACTTCCGCAGGACCTTCACACTGCCCAGCGGACGCACCGCCATCGTGGTTGCGATGATCCCGGCCAGCACGACGAACAGCCAGCGCCACCGCTCACTCGTGACCGCGACCGCGGCCTGGGAGATGACGATGATCTCCATCGTCGCCCAGCCGACGTTCTGTGCGATGTTCAGCACGGTCGGCGCCATCGACCCGTGGCGGCCGAACAGCCCGCGCAGGCTCGCCATCGCGGGTGCACCGGTGTGCGACCCGAACACGGCCGCGCCGCCCAGGACCAGCGCTCCGATCCCGCAGCCGACCACGACCGCGAGCAGCCCCTGCCACAGCGAGCCCGTGTACGCGGCCACGAGCGCACCGGTCACCGGGCCGAACAGCGAGATGCCGAAGTTGCCCCAGAGCGTGAACTGATCGAAGAACCCGAGCGTCCGCGGCGCGTCCGTGGTGAGGACGAGCGGTGCCTCGGTGGTACCGGCAGGACGAACAGCTGTATCGGTCATGAGTGACCCCACTCCCTACGCCGGCATTACCCGGTCAGGTTCAGGCGGTCGGCGACCCAGCTGTCGCCCTCTCAGCCCGCGCTTGTCGGTGCGAGCTCCCGCATAGGTTTGTGCTGCCGAGTTTAACGCGTCAGCTAGTTTCCGGAAGGGCGGCTGCTCGTTCTATGAGAGCGGCCAGCTCCGGGCCGTTCGTGACGACCGGCATGTGGGCGCCGGTGTCCAGCGTGCGGGCCTCGCCGTGGCTGAGCTGGGCGAGCCGTTCGACCCACTCCGCCGTACACATCAGGTCGTATCTACCGCGGACGAGGACCACGGGCGCGCGCACCTGGGAGATCACCGCTGCCAGGTCGTGCTGCCTCGAGGCTTCCCCTGCGCGGGCGATCGACGGGAGGGTCGTCCGGGCGTACTGCGGGGTGATCCGGACCAGCTTCGGCACGTCCGGGATGGCGGAACCGACCATGCGCACCGCGCGGTCGACCCAGCTCGACATCCGCACGTCGCCGGTCGGCGCGGCGAGGACGAGAGCGTGGGCGAGCTCCGGGTAGCGGACCGCGGTCTCGACGACGATCTGACAGCTCGCGGAGTGGCCGACCAGGACGGCCCGCTCGCGGATCTTGCCGGCCAGGGCTACCGCGAGTGCCCGCGGGTGCAGGTCCTCACGGGCGCCCGCTGGTTCGCCGTACCCGGGGAGTGAGACCACGTGGTACGGCGAGACGAGATGCTCGACTGTCCGTGCGTACGACTCGGGTCCGAGGCCAAGACCGGGTACGAGGACGACCGGCGTGGTCACTCCCACGGGGCCTTGGCCGGGGGCGCCGTGACGACCGGTTTCGCAACGTCGGGCTTCAGCTCGCGGTAGCCGAGGAACAGGCCGGCAGCGAGGATCAGGAGGCCGAAACCACCCCAGCCGTACGCCGTGGGCAGCCGGTGGACCGCGCCGTCGTTGCCACCGAGACCTGTTGACAGGACCATGAACAGCCAGACCAGGATCGGGACCACGGACACCGCAACCAGCACCAGCCCGGCCAGCTCGGCCGCGTCGGGGTTGCGACCTACCTTGCGGCGGGCCAGCAGGTCGCGGATCCACATCGCCAGCGCGGCGGCTCCGACGACCACGAGCAGCAGCTGGCCGATCGCGTCGAGCACGTCCGTGCGGAGCGGATGGTTGAGCGGCGAGCCCGGCGCCTGCGAGATCTCACGTAGCGCGACTCGCTGGACCGTCAGCACGAGCAGGCCGTAGATCGTGGCGATGAACGTCGCCAGGCCGACCACCCGGGCGGCACGGGGGTCGCGTGGTGCCTCGCGGCCGTACGTCGGAAGCTCGTGGGGCTGCGGGTTCGCGGGGGCGCCGTACGGTGCCCCGGGGCGGTACGCAGGCGGCTGGTGGTAGGCCGGGTTGGCCGGTGGTGGCGGGGTGCCCTGTGAGGGCGGCTGGGATCCGTAGGGCTGGGGCGGCGGGTACGGGAACTCCTCCGGCGGCGGGGCCTCGCCGCCGTACGCACCACCGCCGTACGGCGTGGGCGGAGCATAGTGGTGCTCCTCGCCGGGCGGCGGCTGCTTGTCGGGGTCATCGCCCCGTCCGTACGTCGGGAAGTCCTGTGACGACATCGGCTGCTCCTCCCGTCGTACCCAGTCTGTCAGGTCGCCTTGATCGTCGGCCAGGCGTTCGGCAGGCAGCCGGCCAGGCCCTTGGTCTGCTGCATCATCACCGGCGCGGGGGTCTTCGCCTTGGTACACGTCGAGTGGCCGTGGCCGAGCGCGTGGCCGACCTCGTGGTTGACCAGGTAGCTGCGGTACAGCTCGACGTTGCCGTTGTACGCCGGGATCGCGTAGATCCAGCGCTTCGCGTTGAGCACCACGCGGTCCTCGACCCGGCAGGAGACCTCACCGCCGGTGTCGAGCGGGAGGCAGAGCTTGTCGGTCAGCGCCGGCGTGGCCAGGATGATGCGCAGGTCGGCGTCCGGCTTGTCGGTGCGTTCGAAGCTCACCGGATGCAGCGCCTGCCAGCCGCGCGGGTCCGTCAGCGTCTTGTGGATCGCGGCGGCGACCGCGGGGCCGTTCACCGACACGCCCTGCTCGATCTCGACGCGGTACGTCAGCTTGTCGCGGACGCCGTTCGCCTTGCTGAATCCGGGCACCACCGCGAGCTTCCCGGTCGACACCAGGACGTTCGGCTTCGCGCCCTTGGGCCTACGCGTCAGGGTCGGCGCCGGCCGCAACGGCGTGGTGAACTTCTGCGTCGGCGTAGCAACCGGAAGCGGCGTCGGCGTGGGAGTCGCGACCGTCTCCTCGGCGACATCCTCGACCCCGGCGACAGCCTGCGCCGCCAAGCTGTTGCGGTGGGCCACATCCGGATGCGCCACCACAACCGTCCCCAGCACCGCCAACGCGGTAACCACAAGCCACTGCCCTTTGTAGCCCTTCCGCCGACTGTGCCGCCCACCCCGCCGCCTGGCCGCGTCAGTCCGCTGGCCGCTCCGCCGGGTGGTCATGACACTCGACCCTACCGACACCCACCGCCCCACGAAACCCCGGTTCTGTTAAGCCGTCCTGCTCCGGAGGAATTTGCCGAAGTGGGGGACGGTGAAGGCTACGGTCCCTCGTTCGGCGGAGAAGACGAGGCCTTTCTTGATCAGGCCGTCTCGGGCGGGGGAGAGGGACTGGGGTTTGCGGTTCAGGGTGCCGGCCACCTCGGAGGTGGGGACGGCGCCGTCGTCGACGCCGATGCCCAGCTCGGCCATGGCTCGCATGTACTCGCGTTCCGCGGGCGTGGCGCGCTCGTAGCGGGAGCCGAAGAAGCCGACGGTCAGCTCGGCCGACGCTTCGGGCGCGGCGACGGCGACGTCCTTGATGGTGATGGGTGAGGTCGGCGCGTGGTCCCAGGTGGCGTGCGCGAAGGCCTGCACGAAGTACGGGTAGCCGTCGGTCTGCGCGTACAGCTCGTCCAGGGCCTCCTCGTCGTACTGCACGCCTTCGCTCTCCGCGGGGATCATCAGCGCGCGGTCGCACGCATCACGCGCGAGGCGGTCGACGCGGATGTAGCGGAACAACCGCTCGGAGTACGACTTCGAAGCCGACAGTACGGCGGGCAGGTGCGGAAGCCCCGCGCCGACGACGACCAGCGGCGCGCTCTGCTGTGAGATCTCGTGGCAGGCGGCGCACAGCGCGGACAGGTCGTCCGCGCTGATGTCCTGCATCTCGTCGATGAACAGCCCGACCCCGACGGTCAGGTCGCCGGCCAGGTCCGCGGCGTCGGTGAACAACTCGATCAGGTCCATCTCGAGGTCACCGGAGTCGGCGCGCCCCTTCGCCGCCGCCACATCGACGGGCGGATGCCAGCGGATCCCCTTCCGGTCGTTGGCCGCCGTACGCAGCGCAAAGGCCTTCAGTACGGCGCTGAACTGGTCGACCTTCTCGTCGTCGCGGTGCCGATGACCGAGTTCACGCATCGCGGTGTGCAGCGCCTGCGCGATCGGCAGCCGGATGCTCTGGTCCGGCCGGGCCTCGATCTTCCCGGTGCCCCACGCGCGCTTGATCGCCTGTGAACGCAGTGTGTTGAGCAGCACCGTCTTGCCCACGCCCCGGAGTCCGCTGAGCACCAGGCTCCGCTCCGGTCTGCCTGCCGCGACCCGTTCGAGTACTACCTCGAACTGCCGCACCTCGGTGTCGCGTCCGGCCAGCTCAGGCGGCCGCTGACCGGCGCCG
>DASXXB010000126.1:0-14528 GCA_036503355.1 Kribbella sp.
GTGCCGTAGAAGCCGCCCCAGCCGTAGCTGCCGGCGGACGGGCCCAGGGTCGTACGGCGTGTGATCAGGCCCAGTCCGAGACCCCAGCTCGTGTTCTCGAAATAGCCGGGCCAGAAGCCGGAGAGCTGGCGCTGCGTCGGCGTGAGCTGGTCGCTCGTCATCAGCGAGACGGCGGCGGGGGACAGGATCTCCCCGCCGCCCGCGAGCAGCGCCGACGCGAAGGTCAGGTAGTCGTCGGCCGTCGACACCAGGCCGCCGCTACCGCCTTCGAGCTGCGGCGGCTTGCTCCACCGCTCCGCATCGGGCAGGGCAACAGCCTCCCCCGTCGGCGCGTTGTCCTGGTGGTACGCCGCCGCCAACCGATCCAGGCTGTCCGAATTCACACTGAACCCGGTGTCCTTCATCCCGAGCGGTTCCAAAATCCGCTCCCGCAACGCGGCACCGAACGACTTCCCGGTCGCCCGCTGGATCAGTACGCCGGCCACGTCGGCGCCGGTGTCGTACAGCCATCGCTCACCGGGCTGGTACACCAACGGAATCCGGCCGAGCCCCGCCACCCACTCGTCCAGCGTCGATCCACCAAGCCCGTCCAGCGCGGCCGAGATCGGTGAACCCTCGGGCGCCATCCCGGTCCCGAGCGTGAACGCCAGTACGTCCCGCACCGTGATCGGCCGCGCCGCCGCGACCGTGTCCTCCAACGGACCCGACGAATCGGCAAGCACCCGCATGTTCGCCAGCTCCGGCACGAACTCGTCGATCGGATCGTCGAGCCGCAACGTGCAGTCCTCGATCAACGTCATCGCACACGCCGCCACGATCGGTTTCGTCATCGACGCCATCCGCACGATCGTGTCCGCCGCCATCGGGACCTGAGCGCCGGCGCCCTCGAACGCGAGCTGCCCCGTCGCCTCGACGTACACCTCACCCCGCCGCGCGAGCACCGCCAGCATCCCCGGCACGGCGCCGGACGCGACGTACCGCTCCTGCAACTCCCGCAACCGCACCAGCCGCTTCGCCGAGAACCCGCCAGCCGTCATCACCATCTCCGTTCGGTCGGGTACATCACTGCAACGAACCCTAGCTAGGTGCTGATGTCCTCGGCCCGCATCATCACTCGCTTTCTGTCGCGGAGCCAGCGTTGCGGGCGGGGACGTTGTGCAGCCGTTCGGGATGGGCCGGATGACGTGGACCAAGCCTCGTTCCTGTGTATGGCTTATCGGTCGGGGTGGGGGACGAAGCCGGACAGACGCGCGTACTGCGGATCCAGATCACACGGGACGGGTTCGAGTGGGCGTTGGCGCATGGCGTGCTTTCGCATTACCGGACCGCTGACGGCGCATCTGGGAACTCTGGAGCGGTGAGAGGGAATGGTTGCTGGGGGCAAGTGGTAATTCGGTTGAGGGGGTGGGGGTTGGTCGTCATGATGGCGGCATGACTACGACGACCTTTGGACTGTTGCTGACCGGATCTGCGGCCTTGGTGGCGCGGGTTCAGCAGCAGGTGGGTCGGTGTTGGGGGTCGACGCTCGGTCCGTTGTGATCGGGGTGGTGGTCGCGGGGCTCTTGGCTGGGTATGGCGTTGCTGTGCCGGTCGGGCCTGTCGGGACCTATCTGGTGGCGCTGACTGCGCGGAGTTCCTTGCGGATCGGGGCGTTCGCGGCGCTTGGCGTCGCGTCGGCTGATGGCGTGTACGCGGCGGTGGCTGCGGTTGGTGGGACTGCGCTGGCACCGCTGTTGACGCCGATCGTGGCTCCCTTGCGGTGTGTGTCTGTTGCGGTCCTGATCGGCCTCGCGGTGATGGGCGCCGCGAAGGCAGTACTGCGCTATCGCGAGCAGCGGCTCGCGGTGATCGAGCAGGAGACGCCGGTCGGTGCATGGACGGCGTACTTCGGGATGTTCGGGATGACGCTGCTGAACCCGTGGACCGTGATCTACTTCGCCGCGTTGGTGCTTGGCGGGTCCGGCGTTTCGGGCCTGGCTGCGCGCGTGGTGTTCGTGATCGCCGCGTTCATGGCGTCCGCGAGTTGGCAACTGCTGCTCGCCGGCGGGGGAGCCCTGCTGGGGCGGTTGCTGACCGGCCACGGCGGGCGTCTCGCCACGGCGCTGGGATCGTCAGCGTTGATCGTCGCGCTGGCAATCCGACTCGTCGCTTAGGAGCGTTGGAGGACGTTCCAACGGGTACGGGTACGGGTACGGGTACGGGTGCGCCGGTCGGTTTCGGCCGGCGCACCCGGTGCCGTGGGGTGATCAGCCGCCGGTTGCGAAGAAGGTCGCGAAGACCTTTTGCAGGGACTGCGAGTCGATCAGCGTCGGGTTCGCGCTGGACTGGTTGCTCCAGCCGTACGTGTAATCCATGACGGGCGCCGGGACGAGCCGCCGCCATTCGGTCAGGATCGCGTGCTCCTGAGTGGCGGTCGGCAGGTTGTAGTAGTGACTGGTCGCCCGCTCCTGGCCGAACGCCTGGTACACCGGAACGATCGCCGACAGCGGGATCCCCGCGGCTCGCGCCGCGCTCACCTTCTCGCCGATCTTGCTGAGGTCACACTGCGGATGCGCGATCGAGCACGGGTACGGGTCGAGACCGACCAGGTCCACGTGGGTGGCCGCCGGCGCGAACGCCTTGTAGTCGGGGACCTTGCTGAGTACGACGAACGACTTCTGCCGGCCGCCGCTCGCGGCGCGAATGTAGTCCGCGCGCGACCGCAGCGCCGCCGGGCCGCCTGGGCAGTCCGCGATGTGCGGCTCGTCGGACAGGTAGTAGGCGAACACCTTCGGGTTCGAGGCGAGCGCGTCGATCTTCGCCTTGAAGGTGGCGTCCGCCGGCGCCGGGCACTTCTGTCCCAGCCAGAACACGGCCTGGACGCCGGAAGGCAGCGAGCTCAGCGCGGACACCGACCCGGTGTCCGCCAACGTGTAGCCGAGGGAGAACGGTGCCGTTGATCCCTTCAGGTTCGTCACGAAGTGCCGGGTGGGCGTCTGCGCCTGGGCCGGCGCCGTACCGGACGAGCCGGTCAGGACGAGGGCGAGACTGGCCAGCAGGCCGAGTACCGCAGCACCCAGCGTGAGTTTCGTCGCGCGGGTCACGGGCGGCTCCTCTCGCCGCGGGTCGCGGCAAGGGGGCAGCGGGGGTGGTCGGAGATGGTAGGCATCGTCAACCTTTCGGGGCACGATTGCGGACCGGATGGCAGGGGATCCATCCGGGCGGCAGGTTCACCGCCCCCAGGCATTCGGACCGCTGTCGTGACGGCCGAATGGCGGCAAGTGACCGTTTGAACAGTCGAGACTGTTCGCCGGTCCCTGCCTGGCGCGTGACAATACCGTGATCTTTCCGCGGTCGACACCTGGCCTCGGATACCGGTCGGTCAAGTCCGGTTGCCGTACGAGGCCCTCCTCGAACGGATGCGCAGGTTGTGGTCTAGAGCCGGTGTTCGACGGCGCCTGACGGATTGAGGAAGAGCAGGACCGGCGGGCCGGTGTTCGGGAGGATCTCCGCGTAGGCCTGGAGCTGAGGGGCGTAGTAGGCGACTCTGCTGTCCAGTGCGGCTGCGGGGATCGCGTCGGTCTTGTAGTCGACTATCGTCAGCCGGCCGTCGTCCTCGCGGTAGATCAGGTCGACGAAACCTTCGAGGACGGTGCCGTCGGGCTGGACAGTGCCGACGTACGACTCACGCCAGTGCTCGCGGGCAGCGGCTCGTCGGACCACGTCGGAGGCGAGCGCCGAGCGGACGAGGGCGGTGACGACGTCGGTGTACTCCAGGACGCCCTCGGCCAGGCACTGTGTCGCGACGGCGGCTTCGAGGCCGGCGCCGGTGGTGAGGTCGATCACTTGGAGTACGGCGTGCACGGCGCGGCCGATTGCGGTGCCGTACCGGCCCTTCGACCACGGTGGGAGCTCCACATCGCGGGCGCCCTTCGCAAGGCCAGGATCAACGGCAGGACCGACCGCCGTACCAGCGGCCGGTGGGAGGGTGGCTGGGTCGGGTGCGGCGGTCGGGTCAGCGGCTGGTGGGAGGGTGGCCGGGTCCGGCGCGGGGGCTGGGTCGGCGGTCGGGTCAGCGGCGGCGCCGAGCGTGCCTGGGTCCGCTGGGTCGGCGGTCGGGTCAGCGCCGGCTGGGAGGGTGGCCGGGTCCGGTGTGGCGGTCGGGTCAGCGCCGGCTGGGAGGGTGGCCGGGTCCGGCGCGATGGTCGTGTTGGGGTCTGGTGGGGTGGTGGTGCTGGGGTCGGGTGGGGCGGGGATGCCGGGGTCTTTTTCGGTGGCGGCGAGGTTGGCGAGGGCTACTTGTGGGGCGGTGCCTTCCAGGCCGGAGGCGCTCTGGGCGGACGGGCGTCGGCTCGCGGCGCGGGCTGCGGCGGCGCGGGTCTCCCACTCGGTGCGGGGGATCGGCGGGGCCACGTCAGGGCTCGCGCCGGGCTCGCGGTCGGGGACCGGTGGGCTGGTGAAGAGTGTCGAGTGCGGTGCTTCGACGCCGCCGGCCGTGGTGAGCAGCTCCGCGTTGCTCGAATGGCGGCGGTTGCCGGAGCGGTGCAGCGAGACGATCAGGTGGTCGCGGGCGCGGGTCGCGGCGACGTACAGCAGCCGGCGGCGCTCGTAGTCGTCCATCTGTTCGTCGACGGGCTGCACCAGGTCGAAGTCCTCGGTCTGGACCGACGACTTGAGCTTCACGGCGTACCCGCCGGACTGCGGCCACAGGACCTGGACGCCGCGCTGCCGGTTCGGGGAGGCGGTCATGCCGGACAGGATCACGATCGGGAACTCGAGGCCCTTCGCGGCATGGATCGTCATCACCCGCACCGCGTCGGCGTCGGTCTCGGGCAGGACGGCCTCGGCGACGCGGGACGTCTCCTCACCCTGGTGGGCGGCCCAGGCCAAATACGAACGGAGGCCACCGTGCTCGACCTCGGACCACGCGCGGGCCTGGTCGACGACGAACCGGATCCGCCGCCATGCGTCGCGGGCGCGCGGGCCGATCGCGGCGACCTCCAGCATCCGGCGGTCGGCGACGATCTTCGCGAGCACCTCGCTCGGAGTCAGCCAGCGCGCGGCGTAGTACGTCCGGCGCAGCCACTCCATCGCGTCGCCGACCGGGTGCGTGAGGAGCTGGTCGGGCACCGGCGCTGTCAGGGTGAACGAGCCACCGTTGCGCTTCCAGGTGTAGAGGTCGTCGTCGCCGCACCCGAACAGCGGTGAGCGGAGGGTGGTGACGAGCGCGAGTTGGTCGCTGGGGTCGCCGAGCGCGCGGGCGCAGGCGAGCAGGTCGCGGACCTCGGCGGTCTGGTACACGAGCGAGCTGGCTTCCGCGCGGTACGGGATGTCGGCGCGGTCGAGCGCGTCCTCGAGGAACGGAAGCGAGGTGCGGGCCGGGACGAGTACGGCGATGTCGCCGGCCTCGGCGGGGCGCCAGACTCGTGCGCGGTCGTCGTACACTAGCCAGCCGTCGCGGAGCGCTTCCTCGATGACGGAGGCGACGTCGGTGGCCTCACGTTCCCGCAGGACGGACGCTTGGGCGCGGGGGAGGTCGTTGTGCGGCTCTGCGCCCAGGATGGTGACCGCCGGTCCAGCCTGCGGGTCCTCGGCCGGCGGTTCTTCCAGCGGTACGTCGACCGCGTCGTCCCTGCGCCGGAACGGGAGCACCTCCGCGAGATCGCTGAGCTGGTCGTCGGAATCCGCCGGGGAGTCCGCAGCCGGCTGGTCGGCGGAGTCGGCGGAGTCGGAGTCGTCGAACAGAGTCGGTTCGTCGAAGATCGAGAGCTGGTCGCCCTTGACGGGGCTGCGATCAGCGGTGTCGGGCGAGCCCGGACGGGCGGGCGTGTGGACCCGTGACGGGGTGCCTCCCGAGGAACCGGCATCAGACGAGGTGGTGCCGGAAGGGGTGGTGGCGGACGAGGTCGTGCGGTGGGGGGAGAGGGCCTGGTACGACGGCTGGGCGGATTCGTGGGGCTGGATGAGGGTGCCGAAGACGGTGTTGATCCACTGCAGGATCGGCGGCACCGTGCGGAAGTTGGTGGTCAGTGCGACCGTCTCGCCGAGCAGATCCTGGGCCGTCAGGTACGTCGCGATGTTCGCCCGGCGGAACCGGTAGATCGACTGCTTCGGGTCCCCGACCACGAACAGCCGCCCCTCCGGAACCTCGACGTCATGCCAATCCGGGGCCGAGGCCTCGGCGCCGCCGGCGATCCGCACCGCCAGCTCGATCTGGATCGGGTCGGTGTCCTGGAACTCGTCCAGCAGCAGCCGCTCGTACCGCTCGTGCAGGTCCTGACGGACCACCGCGTCGCGCCGCAGCAGATCCCGCGCCAGCACGAGCAGGTCGTGGAACTCGAGCCGGCCGTCGGCGCGCCGCAGCTCGGCGGACTCCAGCACCCGCTCCGCGATCCAGTGCGAAAGATGCCGCAGGCAAGCATCGAGCAGCAGCTCGACCAGCGAACTGGCGACCTCGACGACCTCGGTGCAGTCCGCGCGGACCTTCGCGATGTCCGGCCAGTTCTCCTTGCGCCCGATCCGGCCGATCTTCAGCCCGCGGAACGCCTGCAGAATCGCGAGCTGCGTCTCCTGATCGGCCGCCGCCTCCAGCGTCACGCCGAGCTCGCGCAGCTGCACGACTTTGGGCAACAACCGGTCCTCGGGATCCAGGCAGCTCTCCGCCGCGCCGCCGATCTGCGCGGCGGCGGCGACCAGGCCGGTGAGGTCCGGCATCGCGACCAGCTCCGGTGGGTCGACGAGGACCCGATCGGCGATCAGGTCCCAGTCGTTGCCGAACAGCCGCGCCAGCGAGCGCAGATGCTTCAGCTCGACGCCGACCGCCATCGCGAGCAGCAACGGCTCCGCGATCGAGTCGTCGTCGAGGAGCTGCTGCTGCAACTCGGCCCAGCGTTCCTCGAAGGCGACCGACGAACCGACCTCGTCCAGTACGTCGATCAGCGGCGGCAGGCCCGCCTCGATCGGATGTGCGAGCAGGATCTGCTGCGCGAACGCGTGCAGCGTCCCGATCGACGCGGAGTCCAGATCGTCCAGCGCCGCGTCGGCGAGCTGCCGATCTCCACTCTTGCGCGCCTTCTCGAACTCGACCCGCAGCCGGTCGCGCAGCTCGGCGCCGGCCTTCTCGGTGAACGTGACGGCCGCGATGGTGCTCAGCGGTACGCCGTCACGCAGGACCAGCGTGGTGACACGGTCGACCAGCGCGTGAGTCTTCCCGGATCCGGCACCCGCCTCCACGAACAAGGTGGCGTCGGTGTCGGACCGGATTCGCTCCCGGGCCGCTCCGTCGAGCAACTGCTCACTCATCAGCTGCCCCCTCCGAGTCCGAGGTCTCCAGTGCGGTCGGGTCGATGAGCCGCACCAACCGTTCCAGGGTCGGATCGTGGCGTTTGCGGTCCCACCGCGCCCGCACCTCGCTGTGCCCCAGCCCGTCGGGGTTGCAGTACGGACACTGCACCCATAGGAAGTCCGGCACCTCGGGCGCCTTCGGCGGGAAGTACCCGGCCGCGATCGACGACACGATCACGTCGAGCGTCTCGACGTACTGGGCCTCGACCTCCGGTGTCAGCGGGACGGGGATCCGTTTCCCGCCGCGGCGGACGAACCAGTACGACGCCTCGACCGGGGTGGACGGCTCGCCGAGCCGCGCGCGGGCGGCGTACGCGTACACCGGCAGCTGCAGTTTCGTCCCGCCCGCGACCGGGTCGGACTCGATGCCCTCGTACCGCGAGAAGCCGCCGGTCTTCACATCGGTCACGTAGATCGTGCCGTCCGCGCCGAGGTCGACCTTGTCCGCGGAACCACGCAGCAGCACCCGTCCGGACGGCACCGGGATCTCCACCGGCGGCTCCCCGTCGAACCCGAACCGCAGCTCGCTGGCGACAACCGAGGCCGACCGGGAGGCCCGCCAGCGGTCGTCGTCGCTGAGCAGCACCATCAGGTCACCGAGGATCCGCAACCGTTCGCGCTGCCACAACCGTGGATGCCCGGTCAGGCCCTCCGCCTCGAACTGGTCCGCGAGATCCGCCCCGATCGCGAGCAGCAACGATCGCTGCTCCGCCGTCCACGGCTCGCCGTATCCAGGCAGCGAGCCGGCCAGCCGGGAAACGAAGGCGTCCAGGCTGTTGTGGATCAGGTTCCCGATCTGCACCGGTGAGATGACGAGCAGGTCCTCCGGTGCCTCGAGCGGCTCCACCTGAAGCAGCCGCTCGACGAAGTACGCGTGCGGGCACGTCGCATACGACTCCAGCGAGGTCGGCGATGCGATCCGGTCCTCGACCGCGAACTCCGGCAGCCCCGACACACCCGACAGATCGCCATCGAACCGCGTGAACGCCATCGATGCCCGCCCGCGCAGCAGCTCCCGAGCCCGCACCAGTACGCCGTCGTGCACCCACAACCGCGCCGCGGCGGCCCGGGTCTGCCACTCCTGCTCGGTCGCCGGCATCGTTGCCGTTGTCAACGAACCGGCGTACGACGCGGATGTCCGCAACACGCCCTCGTACCTGTCCCACTGTGTCGCGGGCAGCGCGTGATCACCGGTCAGCTCCCGCAAGGAACCGAGCAGCCACCGCGTCGGCAACCGCCGCGACGACCGGCGCAGATCGCCCCGCGGGAACGACGCAACCACCCGGGCTCCCGCCGAGAACGCGACCAGCAGGTGCCGCTGCTTCTCGTCCAGCCGATCGCGGAACGAGGCCAGCTCCGGCGCCGCCGCCTCACGCACGCGGTGGGGGAGCAGCGCGTCCTCGTGCACGCGCCCCGGATACAGGTCCTCCGACAGCCCCACGACGTACACGATGTCCGCCGACAGGCCGATGCTCGCGGACAGCGGCGCCACCAGCACACCGGTGCCGAATGTGCCGACCCGGGGCAGCGACTGCTGCAGCTCGAGATCCAGCACGTCACGCAGTACGGCGAGACTCGCCGGCGTGCCGAGCTCGTCGAGGGTCGACAGGCCCCTCAACGACCCCTCGACCGCGGCGGCCGCGTACTGCTCCTCGATCGGAAGGGAGGTGTAGTCCCCGAGTAGATCCTGGAACAGCTGCAGGACGCCCGACGACAAGGACGACCAACTCTCGAGCAACGACAGCTCGCGCAGCCGGCGCCGTAGCTCGGACGCGAACGCGTGCAGGCGCTCGGCATTCGAGGCGTTGTACTGCGCTCGGCGCACCGCGGCAGGTCGCGGATCCTCGGCGGCCTCCTCCTGGTCGGCGGTCCGTCGCTCGGACTCGGCGTACCGCGCGAGCCGCGTGTCCCAGTCGTCGCCACGCACCACACCGGCCGCCCGCGACATCCGCTCCCACTGCGGCACCGGGATCCGGTCCCCGGCGAAGTCTCGGGTCGGTGCGTTCGCCAGTGCGCGGAACACGTCGGCCCGCGGCAGATCATGGTCGACCAGCGCGAGGACCTCGAGCAGCGTCCGTGCGATCGCCCGCTCGTGCACCGGACGTGTCCCCGGCCCGTTCACCACGATCCGCGCGGCGGACAGATGCTCGTGCAGCAGGCGCGCATACGGCGAGGCGGCGGCGTACAGCACTGCGATGCGGTGCGCCGGCGTCTGCTCCAGCGCCGACACCACGTCGCGGACGACGCACCGCACTTCGTCGTCGGCGTCGGACGCGTTCAGGATCTCGGTCGCGACCGGGTAGTTCTTGGAGATCGACGCCGGCAGGTCGATGCCGATGCGGTCGAGCGAGCGGCGCACGGCGCGGTCGGCCCGCCGTACGTCGGTCAGTCCGACGATCACCGTGAGATCGGCCGCGGCGTCGCCGAGCGCGGCCACGAACGCGGCCTCCGACTGGGTCAGCTCCTGCGGCAGGTACAACACCAGAGCGCCCAGCTCTTCGACCGTCGACGGCGCCTCGGCGATCCGGGATGCGGCGGCGCGCAGGAGGTCGGTCTCGTCGTACCAGTCCGCGGCGAGCTCGGTCGTCACGTGACGGTGCAGGCGGATCAGATCGGGGCCGAGCGCGGACGCGTGCGCGACCTTGTCGAGGGCCGCGTCGCTGAGGTCGCGAAGCTCGTTGTGCGCGGACGAGAGCGCCTGGATGGTCGACGGGTGCTCGGCGACCTCCTCGAAGATGCCGGGCGCCTTCGCGAGCGCCGTACGCCAGGTGGCCGCCACGATCGGCCGGGTCGCGGGACGGCGCGGCGACAGCAGGCCCGCGGCGATCTGCTCGGCCAGCCGCGCGAGGGTCGCCAGATACAGACCACCGATGGAAGAACGCGCGAGATGCCGGCGGGCGATGACGCCGGACAGGTTGTTCGGCAGGAGCAGCGTGACAGGGGTCATCGGGTCGTCCGCCTTCAACTGCGCGACGACGGATTGCAGGCGCTCCAGAGCCGCGGCGCCGTACGCCGTGCTCTCGATCCGCGTGCTGCTCACCACGATCTCCTGACCTGTCTCGACTGTCATCGCAGACGGTAGACCCTGCCACGGACAGAACGGTGAAGGGGCGCGAAACGCAGGAGTTTCTGCGGGTTCGGCGGCCGCCTCGCACAATGTAGAAATGAGCAGCCAGTCCAGGTCCGCGGACGCTGTGCCGCGGGCCGGCGCCGAGCACAGATAATGCTCCGATGGCTGCCGCGGTGCATCACGTCGAGATCTGGGTCCCGGACCTGTCCCGGGCCGTTGCGAGTTGGGGCTGGGTCCTCAACCGGCTGGGCTGGAAGGACGGTGACGGCTGGCCTGGTGGAATGACCTGGACCGCGCCGGACGGGTGCTACGTCGTCGTCGAGCAGAGCCCGGCGAAGTCGGCCGAGGAGCACGACCGGATGCGGCCCGGCATGAACCATCTGGCGCTGAACGCGGCCAGTCGTGCGGAGGTCGACGGCATCGTCGCGGAGGCAGGTGAGCACGGCTGGACGCTGATGTTCGCGGACCGCCACCCGTACGCCGGTGGTCCGCAGCATTACGCCGCCTTCCTGCACAACACCGACGGTTACGAACTGGAGATCGTCGCCCCTTGAGACGGGTGATACCTGGAGTGACCACTGGGACCACTGGTGTGACACGATTACACCAGGCAAGAACGTGAGTCGCGGGGCAAGTGTGGAAGGACGGTGCTCGTGACGGAGATGCCTGACGGGGGAAGTACGCCCGGACCGGCCTCACCGGAGCTCCTGGAAGCGCGGATCCGCGGCTTGCAGCACGCGCTGGCACAGCTGCTGGACAACGCGCGGCGGCTGACGTACGGCGAGCACCAGCGCGCCGTGAAGCTGCATCGTCAACTGCAGGAGCAGACCGCGGCGGCCCGCCGCGAGTCGCGGTCGCTGGTCGACGCGAAAACCGCCGAGGCGTTGTCGGAGGCCGAGCCCAAGGCCCGGCTGCTCGCGGACCGTCTCGCGCCCGGACTGGCATCGATCCCGCCCAACGACGCCCGCTGGCGTTCGCGCCAGCTGATCGGCGCCGGCGTCCCGTCGTACGTCCGGGTCGGCGAGCTCGATTCCGGTACGCCGGTCGTCGCGCCACTGCTGCGGACGAACGGCTGGAAGGTGACCGGCGACCGCAACGAGTCCGCGCGCCGGCTGCTGCAGAGCGTCGCGCTGAGACTGGTCGCGGCCGCCGAACCGTTCCGGCTGCGCATCGACGCGTTCGACCCGAAACTGACCGGGATGATGGGCCTGCTCGGGCACCTGACCACGAAGTACCCGCAATTGGTGCCCAGGGCAACGCACACAGCGGAGCAGTTGCACACCGTGCTTTCCGGGCTCGTCGACGTGTCGTCGCTGCGGGCGAGCCGGCAGGCGCAGCTCGGGCACGAACGCTTCGAGGACCTGCTCAAGGAGACCGGCCAGGTCACCGATCCCTACCGGATCGTCGTGCTGTTCGACTACCCGTTCGGCATCGACACGCTCGCGCAGCGCGACCTGCTCCGGCTCGCCGCGACCGCGGGCCAACGCGGCATCTGCTTCCTGGTGCACTACGATGCGACGACGGCCGCCGAGCTGGACGTCGACTCGAAACAGTTGCTCGATCTCCTGAATCCCGTTGCCGTCGTCAACGACCGCGTCGAGGTCGCGCAGCTGCCGCCGGCCCGGCTGGATCCGCCGTTCGACGCGCTGATTGCCGCGGGCATCTGTGACGTGATCGCCGAGCAGGCCGAGCTCGCCGTCCTGCCGACGATCGACTTCGGCCGCACGTTGCCGGACCGCACGACCTGGTGGCAGCCGGTCAAGGACGAGATCGGCACGGTCATCGGGTACGACGACCGGACGCCCGCGCTGGTGCGGTTGCGCAGTGGCAACCCGGCGCTTCCGCACGTGCTCGTCGGTGGCGCGGTCGGTCAGGGCAAGTCCAACCTGCTGCTGGTGATGATCCACGGTCTCGCCGCGCGGTACTCCCCGGCGGACCTGGAGATGTACCTGCTCGACTTCAAGCACGGTGTCGAGTTCTCGGCGCTCGGCCCGGGTCCGGACCGGCCTCACTGGCTGCCGCAGATCCGGGTCCTCGGCGTGCACAGCGACCGCGCGTTCGGTCTCGCCGTACTGCGGTATCTGTCCGACGAACTGGCCCGCCGCAGCGAGATCTTCAAGTCCCACGGGAACGTCGCCGACATCGCGGAGCTCGAGCCCGGACCGGATCGCCCGCCGCGGATCCTGGTCGTGCTGGACGAGTTCCAGGTGCTGCTCGAGGACGACGACGAGTTGGCCGACGAGGCCGCGAAGCTGCTCGAGCGGTTGGTCCGGCTGGGCCGTGCGTACGGCGTACACGTCGTCCTCGCGACGCAGACCATCGAGGGCGTGAAGCGGCTGTCGACGCGACGGGACTCGATCTTCGGCCAGGTGCCGTACCGGATCGCGCTGAAGACGACGCCGGCCGACTCGCAGGCGATCCTGCGCAGCGGGAACACCGCCGCGGCCGAGCTGCAGTTCCGGGGCGAGGCGGTGCTCAACGCGAACTTCGGCTCGCCGGACGACAACCAGCACGTGCTGGTGAGCTTCGCGGACAAGGCGGTCCTGGACTCGCTGCGTCAGGAGTTGTGGTCGCGTGCGGGGTCCACGGTGCATCCGCCGCGGGTGTTCCACCTGGCCGAGCCGGCGCGGCTGACGGACACCGCGACGGCGGTGCAGCCCGAGCTCGGCCGGCCGTGGACCGGGCTGCCGATCGCGGTGACGGAGGAGCCGGTCGCTGTTGAAGTACGTCCCGAGCCTGGCGCCGGCGTACTGGTGCTGGGTGACGGGCCGGTGGATGCGCTCGGGGTGCTGACCGGGCTGGCGGTCTCGACGGCGGCCGCCGCGGTGGAGCCACCACGGTTCGTGTTCGTCGACGGTACGAACTCTGCACCTGCCGTTGCCGAGGGCAAGGATGCCTTGGTGCAGGTACTGCGTCAGCTCGGCTGCGAGGTCGAGACGCTCGACAAGCACGACGACATCGCGCCCCGGCTCTTCGCGCTGCGGGACGAGATGCGGAGCGGGCAGGCGGCATCGACGTACCTGCTCGGCTTCGGATTCCACGGCGTACAGCGGATGCAGGTGCATGCGGACGGGTACTTCGAGAGCCCGGCCAACGCGTTGCAGGACATCGTGCGGGACGGCCCGGCGCAGGGACTGATCACGTACGGGTGGTGGAACCGGCTGCATGTCTGCACCGAGCAGCTCGGGTACGGGCGCGGCAACGTCGCGACGCATCTGTTTCTTCGGCACCCGCAGGACGGTGTACGCGCGGTGGCCGGCCCGCTGGTGCGGTGGGCGTCCGAGCCGCATCGCGCGTTGTTGTGGGACGGGCTGCATCCCGAGGCGCAGGTCGTCGTACCGTTCGCTGCCCTGCGATCGGACGAGGTCGATCGTGCGGTGGAGTTGGTGCGTCGATGAAGACCGAGGAACAGCAGTGGTCCGAGTACGTGCGCGCGCTGCGGACGGTCGCGATGGCGCGCGCGGACGCGCAACAGGCGCAGGACCGGGTGACCGCGCACAAGTCGAAGGCCGAGGCGACCGCCGCAGCCGAAGCCGATGCGATGGCAGAACGCGGGCGGAAGCTGCAGACGCGGCTGAACGCGCTCGCCGAGAAGGCCGCCGAGAGCCTCGAGCGCGCCGGGCTGCCGGCCGAGGGGAAGCGCGCGAACCACACGCTGCCCGAGATCCGCGCGCTGAACGACCTCGAGACCGTCGCCGCGCGGATCACCGAACAGCTCTCCGAATCGGTCGACCAGCTGGAGGAGCTCCGGACGAAGGCCCGGTCCCTCCAGGAGCTGCGCAAGCGGCGTACCATCAGCGCCGTCCTGGCGCTGGTCGGGTTCGTGCTGGTGTGGGTGATCAGCGGGTCGTTCCTCGCCGGGGTCGAGGCCGCGGCGATCGCTGCCCTCACGATGCTGGCCGCATCCCGGGTGCTCGGGCTGCCGAGGTTGCCCGTCGCCCGCTGGTGGGGCTGGGGCGGAGCCGGCCTGGTCTTCGTCCTGATGGCCGCAGGACTGCCGTGGTGGCTCGGGATCCTGGTGCCGGTCGTGGTGGCCGGTACGGCGATCGTGCTGCCGAAGAAGCGCAACTAGTTTGGGAGTGGGTTGAGGTGTCCGACGTACTGCGGCTCAAGGAACAGCTGCACCAGGTCTCGA
>DASXXB010000127.1:0-16287 GCA_036503355.1 Kribbella sp.
GGAGACGACTGTGAACGACTTCGTGTACACCACCTACATCCGGACGACCCCTGAGCGGCTGTGGCAGGCGCTCACCGACCCGGCGTTCACCGAGCAGTACTGGCAGCTGCATCACGAGACCGACTGGAAGCCCGGCTCCGAAATGGTCTGGCACCAGGGCGACGTCTCGATCGCCGGACCGGACCAGGTCGTCGTTGAACACACGCCGTACACCCGGCTGTCCTATACCTGGCACCACATCACGCCGGAGTTCGCGAAGGCGGTCGGGCTGGACCAGGCGACGTACGAGAAGACCAGCCGGGAGCCGTTGTCGACCGCCACCTTCGAGCTGGAGCCGGTTGACAGCCAGGTCAAGCTCACGGTGATCCACAGCGGCTTCGAGCCCGGCAGCGCGATCCGCTCGATGATCCAGGACGGCTGGCCGCACCTGCTCTCCGACCTGAAGACCCTGGTCGAGACGTCACCAGAGCCGGCGAGCACTTCCTGAAAACGTTCACATCGACAATTTCAGCGCGCTTCGGTCTTGCGATGGCAACGTTTTCATCCTAGCGTCAGGCAGCAGAACACGGCGCGGGGGTCGAAGGAGATGTCGATGAGACGAAGCATGCTCGCCCTGACGGCCGGACTGCTGACCGTCCCGCTGTCGCTGTCCGGCTGCGGTGGCTCCGGGGACGACGACTCCGTCGGCGGAGGCGTCCGGCTGACGTTCCGGCAGTTCGATCCGCCGAGCGAGATCGGCGGCCTGCAGGCGGTGGTGCAGACCTGGAACTCCGAACACCCCGACATCCAGGTCAAGCTCGAGACGCTGAGCGGACCGGACAGCGCCCAGCAGTTCGCCCGCGAGGCGAACTCCGGCTCCGGACCGGACGTCGTCCAGATCGCCAACGTGAACGTGAAGGACCTCGCGAAGCCGAAGATCCTGAAGCCGATCGACGACCTGGCAAAGAAGTCCGCTCCGGAAACACCGGTCGACCACTACCTGGCCCTGGACCTGGCGAAGTTCCAGGACAAGACCTGGGCACTCCCCTGGACTGTCGACACCTTCGCGCTCGCCTACCGGCCGGATCTGCTGTCGGCGGCCGGTCTGAAGCCTCCGACCACCTGGGACGAGCTCGCGGCCGACGCGGTCAAGCTCAGCGACCCGAAGACCAAGCGCTCCGGCTTCTGCTTCACCGGCGCGAGCGGACCGGGATCCGGTCAGTGGTTCCCGATCAACTACTACCTCTGGTCGCACGGCCGGACGCTGGTCAAGCAGGACGGCGACAACTGGAAGGTCGGCGTCGGTCAGGACGAGTTGCAGTCCGCGATCGACTACTTCAACAAGCTCTTCACCTCGGGTGCGACCGCCAAGTCGATGATCGCGGTCGAACAACTGACCGACCCGCAGCTGGTCGGCGGACTGTCCCGCGGGACCTGCGCGATGACGATGATGGCGCCGCAGACGTTCCGCCAGGCCAAGAAGGCGAACCCGGCGGTGATGACCGCGCCGATGCCGGACGGGCTGAAGGACGGCACCACCCATCTGGGCGGCCGGATGCTCGGGATCAGCGCCGCGTCGAAGCACCCCGAGCAGGCCTGGGAGTTCCTGAAGTACCTGAACAGCTCCGAGGCGTTCACCAAGATCGCGCAGTACCCGGCGGCGACGACCGTACTGACCAAGATGAAGGTCCCGGCCGGCGAAGAGGGCTACCAGCAACAGTTGCCGCACGCCCAGACGTTCGGTCGCTACATCAGCGGGCCGGTGCCGGTGAACACCCTCAGCAAGATCACCAACGCCCAGTTCGGCGCGGTGTACTCCGGTCAGACCGACAGCCGCTCCGCGGCCGCGAACATCATCAGCCAGATCGAGGGTGAGCTGAAGTCGCGATGAGCGCCGACCGCCTCCCCCGGCGACGCGGGCCGTCCGGCACACTCACGCCGTACGGGCTGATCGCCCCGGGGCTGATCATCCTGCTGTTGCTGTTCGCCGTGCCGGCCGCCTACAACCTCTGGCTGTCGGTCCACGACGTCACGCCGTACGACGCGCTCGGTGACGGCCCGTACGTCGGCCTCGGCAACTTCCGGTCGGTGCTGACGAACCCACTGACGCTGAGCAGCCTGAAGAACACCGTGGTCTGGCTGACACTCGCGACGGTCGCGATCCGGCTCGTCCTGGGCCTTGCCATCGCACTGCTCCTGCAGGCTCGCGTGCTCCGCCGGCTCCGGCTCATCGGGCTGACCCGGACGCTGGTGCTGATCCCGTGGATGATCCCGCCGACCGTGGCGGTCGCCGCCTGGCGGTGGCTGCTCGACGGGCAGGCCGGCCTGCTCAACCAGCTGCTGATGCGGTTCGGCCTCATCGACCAGGGCATCCCGTTCCTGGGTCAGACCAGCACGGTGTGGTGGTGCGTGATCGCGATCATCTCCTGGCGTGAGCTGCCGTTCGTGATCATCGTGCTGATGGCCGGGCTGCAAGCCATTCCGCACGACCAGTACGAGGCGGCTGCCATCGACGGAGCCGGCCGTCTCGAGACGCTGCGGTACGTCACGCTGCCGAATCTCCGGCCGGTGCTCGGCGTCGTCGCGCTGATGATCACGATCAACTCGTTCAACAACTTCGTGTACGTGTACCTGACAACCGGGGGCGGTCCCGGCACGTACACCCAGGTGCTCGCGACGCAGCTGTTCACCACGGCCTTCGTCGACAACAAGCTCGGCTCCGGTGCCGCGATCGGTCTGCTGATGTCGTTCTGCATGGTGCTGTTCACGATCTTCTACCTGGGCGTCCTGCAGCGGAGGTCGAACCCGTGACCACGACGACGTACGACCGGACGGACACCGGCACCTCGACGACGCGCGAGCTGCGACGGCGGAAGGTTCGCTCCCGCGCCGGCGACGCGGCGGTCCTGGTGACCGTGGCCGTGGTGCTGGCGGCGATGGTCTTCCCGTTCGCGTGGATGGTGATGACCGCGTTCCGGCCGGCCGACGAGATGTTCGACCTGAACCGGATCCTGCCGAACCACTTCACCGTGCACGGCTTCCAGCAGTTGTTCGCCGGCTCGGCCTTCGGTCGATACGTGCTGAACAGTGCGATCGTGGCCCTCGTCGCGATGGTGATCGCGGTCTTCGTCTCCTGTCTGACCGGGTACGCGTTCTCGCGGTTCGAGTTCCGCGGCAAGAGGGTGCTGATGGTGATCTTCATTGCGGTCCAGCTGTTCCCGTTCGTCATCCTGATCACGCCGCTGTACCTGTTCTTCTCCGAACTGCACCTGCTGAACACGTACCAGGGCCTGATCCTCGCGTACGTCGGGCTGGTGCTGCCGTTCGCGACGTACCTGATGATGGGGTACTTCAACACCGTTCCGACCGGCCTCGACGAGGCGGCCCGGATCGACGGCTGCTCCACCCTCGGGGTGCTGTTCCGGGTGATCTTCCCGATCGCCTGGCCGGGCGTGGCCACCGTCGCGATCAACACGTTCGTGATGGCGTGGGAGGAGTACTTGTTCGCGAAGGTGCTGATGACCGACACCCGGCTGAAGACGGTGCAGGTCGGGCTGTCGGACTTCTTCGGCGAGTTCACCACACAATGGGACCTGGTCATGTGCGCATCGGTGGTGGCGTCGGTTCCCACGGTCGTCCTCTTCGCGATCGCCCAGCGACGCCTGGTGTCCGGTCTGGCGGCCGGGAGCGTGAAGGAGTGACGATGAGCAGGAACGTCGGGCCCAAGCCACCGACCATCAAGGACGTCGCCACCTTGGCCGGGGTGAGCATGTCCACGGTGTCGCGGGTGCTGAACGGTTCCGCCGCCGTCCAGGACGAGACCGCCGAACGAGTACGGCGCGCCGTCACACAGCTCGACTTCGTCCTCAGCGCGTCCGCCCGCGCGCTGCGACCCGGCGTCCGGTCGATGACCTGGGGCCTGCTGGTGGACGCGGTCGAGTCGCACTACTTCAGCACGCTGATCGCCGAGCTCGACCGGGCGGCGCAGGCCCACGGTTCGACCCTGCTGGTGTCGGTGACGCAGAAGGAGTGGGCTCGCGAGAAGCACCTGATCAAGGAGATGTCGAGCCGTCGGGTGGACGGGTTGTTCGTGGTGCCGGCGAACGGCGACGTGCTCGGCGAGCGGTCGCGACTCGCCGGCGCGCCGATCGTGTACGTCGACCGGATCCCGAGCGGTGTCGTCGCGGACGTGGTGACCTTCGACTACTACCGGGCCATGGCCGAACTCGTCGAGGAGCTCTGGGACCAGGGGCATCGCCGGATGGCGTTCATCGGCGGCGAGGTGGACACCGACCCCGGATCACGCCGATACGCCGCCTGGAACGACATCCTCCGCCGGCACGGCAGCACCCCCGATCCAGAGCTGGTGAGCGTCGGCCACCTGGTGGCCGGCACCGCGACCGAGGCCGTCCTCGGGATGCTGCGGTCGGATCAGCCGCCGACCGCGGTCGTCACGACGACGGGCCTGCTACTGCTCGGCGTCCTGCACGCGATCGCGCTGGAAGGTGCCGACGTCGAGGTGGCCTGCTCCGAGGAGATCGACGCGGCGTTCCTCTCCCCCGTCCCGCTGACGGTGGTGGCCGCGGACTTCACGGCGCTGGTGAGCAACGCCGTCGATCTGCTTGCGGCCCGGATCGACGGCACGAACAGTGGGCCCCCCACCACGAAACTGCTGCCCACCGGCCGGCTCCGGCTCGAACCACTCCGCTCCCTGACCTCCTGACTTCATGACTTCCTGCCGAAAGCGAGCTGTCTGGTGACCCGACCGAACATCGTGATCGTCTACACCGACGACCTGGGGTGGGGTGATCTCGGCTGTTACGGGAGCCCGGAGATTCATACGCCGCATATCGACGCGCTGGCCGATCGTGGCGTCCGGATGACCGACTGGTATTCCAACTCGCCGGTCTGCTCGCCGTCCCGGGCTGCTCTGCTGACCGGACGTCACCCGGCACACGCGGGCATCGAGGCGATCCTCGGCGCGCGCCGTGACACCCACGGCCTGCCACCGCAGTCCACGGTCGCCTCGACACTGGCCGCGGCCGGCTGGAAGACCGCGATCTTCGGCAAGTGGCACCTCGGCGTCGAGCCCGGCTCCGCTCCACTCCGGCACGGTTTCCAGCACCACCTCGGCTTCCGCGCCGGCTGCGTCGACTACTACTCGCACATCATGTACTGGGGTGTCCGATACCCGATCCACGACCTCTGGTCGGACGACACCGAGATCTGGAACAACGGCGAGTACCTGACAGACCTGATCACCGACCGGGCCGTCGAGTTCATCGAAGAAACCACCGAGCCGTTCCTCTGCTACGTCGCCTACAACGCGCCGCACTATCCGATGCACGCGCCGCAGGACGCCATGGAGAAGTACGCCCATCTGCCCTGGGAGCAGCAGGTGATGGCCGCGATGGTCAGCCGGGTGGACGACGGCGTCGGGCGGATCGTCGAGACACTGCGACGGACCGGCCGGCTCGACGACACGATCATCTTCTTCTCGTCGGACAACGGGCCGTCGGCGGAGGAACGCAACTGGCTGGGCGGTGAGGAGATCGCGTACACCGGCGGATCGACCGGCGGGCTTCGCGGTCACAAGGGGTCGGTCTTCGAAGGCGGCATCCGGGTCCCTGGCATCTGGTCCTGGCCGTCCGGGCTACCCGCCGGCCGGACGTGTGACGTGCCGTCGGCGATGATCGACGTCACGCCGACGGTCCTCGCCGCGGCCGGCCTCGAACCGGACCCCGACCTCGACGGGGTGAGCCTGCTGCCCGTCCTGTCCGACGGCCGGGCCGCCGATCCCGACCGGGTGCTGCCCTGGGAGTACGAGGGTCAGCTCGCGGTACGCCGCGGGCGCTGGAAGCTCGTCGTCGATCCGTCCGACCGTCTCGGTGCGCCGCAGCAACCCGGACGGATGTTGTTCGACCTCGCCGCCGATCCGCACGAGACCACGGACCTGGCGGCGCGCGAACCCGTCGTACTGGCCGAACTCGACAAGCAGATCCGCGCCTGGGCCGAGACCCTCGACGGTTGGCGGAGCTCGCCGGTCTAGGGCCGCTTGTGAATCACCAGTGGCAGCACTGCCGCGGCTCCCGCCTCTCGAAGCTTCGCGGCCGCAACGGTGACCGGCCACTGAGAAGACGTCGCATCCACGAGGAGCAGGACCGTGCGGGCTGCGATGGCCTGGGAGGTGGCGCCGTCTACGTGGAGGCCGTCTCGCCAGACCTTTGCTTCCTCCGCGGAGGAGAGGTCGTCGGTGTAGCCGGTGCGGTCGACCGTCAGTTCCCCGCGCTCCAACCGGCCGACCTGCGCGACATGGTCGGCCACGGCGGACGTCAGCTCCGGATACCCGCCGGCCGCGAGCGGTACGACGACGTCGGGCCGGGCGGACCACGAGCCGCGCCACCGCGAGAGCGCCGCGACCGCACCGGCCTTCAGTGCCTCGACGGCATCGGGCGCCGGCGAGCCGTTGAACGCGCCTTGCAGCACTTCACGCCACTCGGGTGCGTCGGCGTACACCACGATCCGGCCGGGCTCGGCGGACAGGCCCGGTGGGATCTTCCCGCGCGGACCGAATGCACCGCCGGGCCACATCTTCCGCGGCTCCAGGACGTGCACCTCGCCGCGGAGCACCCGCGTGATCGTCGCCACCGTGTCCGGATCGGGCCGGGACACCAACGGCTCCGGCAGCTCTCCCAGGCAGACCGAGCAACGACCGCACGGCTCGGCGGACGGGTCGTCCAGCGACTCCTGCAGAAGTTGCATGAGGCAACGCTCGCCGCGGGTGTACGCCCGCATGATGTCGGCCTCGCGCCGGCGTACCGAAACGATGCCGTCGTAGTGCGCCGCGTCGAACGTCCAGTCCGCGGCGGTCCGGACCCAGCCGCGCTCGACCCGGTCGACGGCGCCGTCCACCGCCAGCTGCTTCAGCATCAACTCGACCCTCGTCCTCCGGAGGCCGGTCTCGGCCTCGAGCGCGGGCACCGACGCCGGCTGCTCCACGTCGTACGTCTCCAACGCCCGCAGTAGGCGCTGGACGTTCTCCGGCACCGGGATCGTCGCCGTCGCGAAGTAGTCCCACACGCCCGAGTCCGCCTCGGACGGCAGCAGGGCCACGACCGCGTGGTCGATGCCGCGCCCGGCACGACCGACCTGCTGGTAGTACGACACCGGCGAGGGAGGCGACCCGACATGGACCACGAACCCGAGGTCGGGCTTGTCGTAGCCCATCCCCAGCGCCGACGTCGCGATCAGCGCCTTCAGCCGGTTGTCCCGCAGGGCGTCCTCGAGACTCTCCCGCTCCCCCGCCTCCAACTGGCCGGTGTACGCCGCGACCGGGACGTCGCGGCCGTGCACCTCCTGGATCACCGCGGCCAGCCGCTGCGCATCCGCGACCGTCAGCGCATACACGATGCCCGATCCCGGCAGCCGGGGCAGCACGTCGACCACCCACGCGAACCGGTCCAGCGGAGACAGTGCGTTCACCACGGCCAGTTGCAGACTCGAGCGCGCCAGCGGACCACGCAGTACCAGTGTCGACTCACCGAGCTGTTTCGCGACGTCCTCGGTCACGCGCGCGTTGGCGGTCGCCGTGGTGGCGAGCACGGGCGTCTTCGGGTTGAGTTTCTGCAGCACGTCGGACACGCGCCGGTAGTCCGGCCGGAAGTCGTGGCCCCAGTCCGACACCGCGTGCGCCTCGTCGATCACCAGCAGACCGATCTGCCCGGCCAGACCGTCGAGCACGCGCCGGCCGAAGCCCGGGTTGGCCAGCCGCTCCGGCGAGACCAGCAGGACGTCGACCGCGCCGGACCGCAGGTCGTGCTCGATGCTCGACCATGCGTCGATGTTGTTCGAGTTCAGCGTGGCGGCGCGCAGGCCGGCACGGCTCGCGGCGGCGACCTGGTCGCGCATCAGCGACAGCAGCGGTGAGACCACGAGCGTCGGACCGAACCCCTCGGCGCGGCGGATCGCCGTGGCCGCCCAGTACACCGCGGACTTGCCCCAGCCTGTCGCCTGCACCACGAGCACCCGCGCCGCCGCCTCGCACAGCGCCGCGACCGCGGTCTCCTGATCCGCCCGCAACCGCGCGTCGTCACCCGCGATCGCCCGGATCACGTCGCCCGCGACCTTCGCGCGGTCGTCGGTCAGCGTCACCATCGAGTCGGTCTCACCCATGCCCACGACCCTAGACGCCCGCACCCCCAGTCCGCTCGCGTCCACCCCAAGCCTGTGGACAACCCGCCAAACGTGCTGAGGTCAGGCGCACTTGCCCGGGTGGCAAGGTTCGCCGCCGGAGCTGACCAGGCGGCGCGGGCCGGGGCCGGCCGACGCGAGGGTGTCGTACGGGTTGGCGAGAGCGCAGCGGTCGATCGACAGGCAGCCGCAGCCGACGCAGTCCTTGAAGTCGTCGCGGAGTTGCTCCAGGTGCAGGATGCGCCGGTCGAGCTCGGCCTGCCAGCACTCCGAGATGCGCTCCCAGTCGGCGCGCGTCGGCGTCCGGTTCTCCGGGAGCAGCTTCAGGATCGCGGCCACCTCGGCGAGCGGGATGCCGACCCGCTGGGCGATCCGCACCAGCGCCACCCGCCGTAGCGTGTCGCGCTTGTAGCGCCGCTGGTTCCCCGACGTACGGCGGCTGATGATCAGCCCCTGGCGCTCGTAGAAATGCAGGGCCGAGATCGCCACGCCACTGCGTTGCGACAGCTGCCCGACCGTCAGTTCACCCGGCTCGATGTCCATCGCCCGTCCCTCCAACCTCAACCTATATCGAGGCTAGCGGACTCCGTCAGGCGGTCACGAGCCGCCGCCCGATACTCGCCGACATCAGCGCGGCCGCGGCGCACAAACCACCGGCCAGGTACCACGCGAGGTTGTAGCTGCCCTGCGCGTCCCGGATCGCTCCGGCGCCGGTCGCGGCCAGCGCGGCACCCACCTGATGCGAGGCGAACACCCAGCCGAACACGATCGGCCCGTCCTGCCCGAACCACTCCCGGCACAGTGCGACGGTCGGCGGCACGGTCGCCACCCAGTCGAGTCCGTAGAAGATGATGAACACCCACGTGCTCGGTGCTGCAGTCGGACCGAGCAAGGACGGCAGTACCAGCAGCGACAGACCGCGCAGCGAGTAGTAGGCGATCAGCAGGTACCGCGGGTCCCACCGGTCGGTCAGGTAGCCGGAGAAGATCGTCCCGCCGACGTCGAAGACGCCCACCAGTGCCAGCAGCGACGCAGCCGTCGTCGCCGGCATCCCGTGGTCGTGTGCGGCGGTGACGAAGTGCGTGCCGACCAGGCCGTTCGTCGACGCACCGCAGATCGCGAAACCACCGGCCAGGAACCAGAACGCGGGCCGCCGCACGGCCGTGGCCAGCGCGTTCAGCGCTCGCTTGGCACTACTACCGGTCGTTTCGACCCGTTGCCCCGCAGTACTGCCCTCCGGCGCGCCGTACGCACGCAGGCCCACGTCGCTCGGGTAGTCCCGCAGGAACAACAGCACCAGCGGTACGACGGCCAGGGCCGCACCGGCTGCCACGAGTGCAGGGACACGCCACCCGTAGTGCGCCGCCAAGGACGCGATGAGCGGCAGAAAGATCAGCTGACCGGTCGCGCCGGCCGCAGTAAGGACACCGGTCACCAGGCCGCGACGATGCACGAACCAACGGCCGGTGATCGTCGCCACGAACGTCATCGACATCGAGCCTGTCCCGACACCGACCAGCAGACCCCACAACAGCAGCAGCTGCCAGGACGCAGTCATGAACACTGTCAGCCCGCTGCCGAGTGCGATCAGCACCAGCGCTCCGCTGACCACCTTCCGCAGCCCCAGCCGGTCCATCAGCGCGGCTGCGAACGGCGAGATCCCACCGAACAGCAGCAGGTTGATCGACACCGCCGTCGAGATCGTCGCGTGCGACCAGCCGAACTCCTCGTGCAACGGATCGAGCAGCACACTCGGCACCGACCGGAAGCCGGCCGCCCCGATCAGCGTCACGAACCCGACCACCGCGACCGCCCAGGCCAGGTGCACCCGGGGAGTCTTCCTCGTCTCCACAATCTGCGTCACCGGAACAGGATGCCCGTTCGACAACCATCGAACTAGTGGCCAGATAGACATGATGTGTCAAGATATGGCCATGTCTCGTCACCTGGCCGCCGTCGGTCCGCACGTGATCGCCGTGCTCGCACTCGAGCCCGTGGTCGGGTTCGACCTGACCATCCCGCCGACGGTGTTCGGCGCGGCCACGAAGGCCGACGGCACCAAGCTGTACGACGTCCGCGTCTGCGGCCTCGGTGCGCCGGTCCGCGCCGGCGCCGGATTCACGATCGTCCCCGACCACGGCCCGGAGGCGCTCGCCGAGGCGGACACCGTGATCATCCCCGGCACCTACATCCCGCAGCCGCGGTACGACGGCACGCTGCCCGACGACCTCGCGGCCGCGCTCGCGACGATCCGGCCCGGCACCCGGATCGCGTCCATCTGTACGGGCGCGTTCGTGCTCGGCGCGGCCGGGTACCTCGACGGACGGCCTGCGACCACGCACTGGTTGCGCGCCGACCTGTTCCGCAGCCTGTACCCGCAGGTGAAGCTCGACGAGGACCGCCTGTTCGTCGACGACGATGACGTACTGACCTCGGCCGGGCTCGCCGCGGGCGTCGACCTCTGCCTGCACCTGATCCGCCGCGACTTCGGCAGCGAGGTCGCGAACCGGGCCGCCCGGCACTGCGTCGTACCGCCGTGGCGTGACGGCGGGCAGTCGCAGTACATCGAGCGCGCCGTACCGGAAGAAGGCACTGAGGGTACGTCGCCCACGCGTGCCTGGGCGCTCGAACGGCTCGCGGAGGAGATCAGCCTCGCCGCGATGGCGGCGCATGCGCGGATGAGCGTCCGGACCTTCAGCCGCCGCTTCAAGGCCGAGACGGGTCAGTCGCCCGGGACCTGGTTGCTGCAGCAGCGGGTCCGGCACGCATGTCAACTGCTGGAGACGACCGACCTGTCCGTAGACCGCGTGGCCGAGGAGGCCGGCCTGGGTACGGCGGCCTCCCTGCGACACCACCTGCGGTCGGAGCTGGGCGTGTCGCCGCTCGCCTACCGCAAGACGTTCCGGGCGGGTTAGAGCTCGATGAGATCGTGCGGCCGCTTGTTCATCGGCTCGACGCCGTCGGCGGTGACCACGACGATGTCCTCGATGCGGGCGCCCCAGCGGCCGGCGTGGTAGATCCCCGGCTCGATGCTGAACGCCATACCGGGCTCGAGCACAAGGTCGTTGCCCGCGACGATGTACGGATCCTCGTGCACGTCGAGCCCGATCCCGTGACCGGTCCGATGGATGAACTGGTCGCCGAACCCGGCTGCGGCGATCACGTCCCGCGCCGCCGCGTCGACCGACTCTGCAGTGACACCCGGCCGTACGGCGTCCACGGCGGCCTGCTGCGCCTGCTGCAGTACGGCGTACGTCGCTGTGACGTCGGCGTCCCGTGGCGTGCCGACGGCATACGTCCGGGTGGAGTCCGAGTTGTAGCCCTCGGCAACGGGTCCGCCGATGTCGACGACCACCACGTCGCCCGCCTCGATCACCCGGTCGGACAGTGCGTGGTGAGGGCTCGCGCCGTTCGGGCCGCTGCCGACGATGACGAAGTCGGCCGCGGTGTGACCTTCCTCGACGATCGCTGCCTCGATGCCCGCACCGACCTCGGCCTCGGTCCGGCCGGGGCGCAGCCATTCACCGACCCGTGCGTGCACCCGGTCGATCGCGGCGCCGGCCTTGCGCAGCGCCTCGACCTCGGCGGCGTCCTTGCGCATCCGCAGCTCGCGGACGATCGGCCCGGCCAAGACCTGCTCGGCCTTCGGCAGTGCGTCGCGGATGCCCAGCACGTGGAGCGCCGGGGTGAAGTCGCTGACCGCGACCCGCTCACTGCCGCCGAGCCGGTCCGCAGCGAGCTTGTACGGGTCGACGCTGTCCACCCAGGTGACGACGTCGACACCGAGGTCCGCCAGCGGCAGCCCGTCGAATCCGGGAGCTTCCAGCTTCGGCACGACCAGCGCCGGCGCACCATCGGCCGGGATCACCAGCGTCGTCAACCGCTCGAAGGAACCACCCGCCCGGCCGATCAGGTAGCGCAGGTCGGAACCCGGCGCGATCACCAAACCGGTCCCGTCGGCGGCCTCGCGGGCACGATCCAGGCGGGCACGAAGTACGGCAGCATCGGGAACGGAAGGAAGCGCTGAGTGACGGGCCATGGTCAGACTCTAGAACTGTCGGAGCGGGTTGCTACAACTTGGTTCGCTCACAGCAGGCACGGCGAGAGGCAGTTGTCATGGGATTGCACTACGTGGCGTTCGGCGACGGGGTTCCGGTGCTGGCGTTGCACGGCTGGACGCCGGATCACCGGCTGATGACCGGATGCCTCGAGCCGATCTTCGGCGAGCTGCCCGGGTACCGGCGGATCTACCCCGACCTGCCCGGGATGGGCGAGAGCCCGGCCGGCGACATCGACAGCTCCGACGGCATCATGGCGGCGCTCCGGTCGTTCATCGACGAGCAGATCGGCACCGAGCCGTTCCTGCTGATCGGCGAGTCGTACGGCGGGTACCTCGCGCGCGGGCTGGTGGCGGAGCGGCCCGAGCAGATCCTCGGCCTCGCGATGATCTGCCCGATCGGCACCCTGTGGCACAAGGACCGCACGCTGCCCGAGCACGTCGTGCTGCGGACCGAGCCCGGCGTGCTCGAATCGCTCGAGGACGGTGAGGACTTCGCCGAGCTGGCCGTCGTACAGTCCGCGGCGGCCCTGGCGGCGTACCGCGCGGACGTGGCGCCGGGGCTGGCCCTCGCGGACGAGCCGGCGCTCGAGCGGATCCAGAAGAACTGGGCACTGTCCGTCGCGCCGGAGAGCGGCCCGCCGTACGCCGGTCCGTCGCTGATTCTGTGCGGACGCCAGGACCAGGTCGTCGGCTACGAAGACCAGTACTCCCTGCTCCCCCACTACCCCCGGGCGACGTACGCCGTTGTCGACGTCGCCGGGCACAACCTTCAGCTCGAGCAACCGGAGCTGCTCCGTGCCTTCGTCAGAGAGTGGTTGCAGAGGACTCCCACACCTGACTACTAGCGGGTAATGTCGGCGCCATGGTGACTGGGAAGCGTCCGATCGGGTGGCCGTTGCTTGTCGCGCTGACGAACGGGCGCACCAGCATCTCCGACGACCGGCTGGCTGCCGCGGTCCGCGGCAAGGTGGTGCTGGTCACCGGCTCGTCGTACGGGATCGGCGAGGCGACCGCGCGGCGGCTGGCCAGATCCGGCGCGACGGTGTTGCTCGTGGCGCGTACCGAGGACCAGCTGCAGGTCGTGGCCGGCGAGATCCGGTCCGGCGGCGGCTCCGCGTACGTGTATCCGGCGAACCTCGCGGACCCGGCGGCGGTCGAGGAGCTGGTGCGCACGGTGCTGGCCGAGCACGGTCACGTCGACGTACTGGTGAACAATGCGGGGAAGTCGATCCGGCGGTCGGTCGCGGACACGTACCAGCGGTTCCACGACATCGAGCGGACCAACGCGGTGAACTACCTCGGCCCGGCGAAGCTCGTGCTCGAACTGCTGCCGTCGATGCGGGAACGGCGCTCCGGGCACATCGTGAACGTGTCGACGGCCGGCGTCCGGACGCCGCCGATGGCGCGCTGGTCGGCGTACCTGGCGTCGAAGAGCGCGTTCGACGTGTGGCTGCGCTGTGTGGCGCAGGAGGTGCGCGGCGACGGGGTCACCACCTCGACCGTCTACATGGGGCTGGTGCACACCCGGATGAGCGAGCCGACCCCGTTGCTGAACAAGCTGCCCGGACTGTCGCCGGAGCAGGCAGCCGACCAGGTGTGCACGGCGGTGGCGCAGCGGCCGCACAACATCACGCCGCCGTTCGTCCGGCCGGCCGATGCCGTGGGCAACCTTCTCCGGGTGCCCACGGACCGGTTGCTCGAGCAGTACTTCCGGCGTACCGGAGGCGGGAAGAAGCGATGATCCGCCCGATCGCGCCGCTGCGCCCGCCGGAGTGGCTGGTGCGGAGTGCGGCCGAGGTCGGCGGCTTGTCGGTCGCGCTGATCAGGTCCGGGGTCTGGCGGTCAACGGGGCCGGCGCAGCTGGTGCGGATCGAGCGGGCGCTGCGCACCTGGGGCCAGTCGATGGCGGCGCTCGGGGCCGTCGCCGCGATCCGGTACCCGGAGCGCGCGGCCGTGATCAGCGGCGACGAGCAGGTCACGTACGCCGAGCTTGATGCACGTTGCGAGCGCATCGCCGCCGGTCTGCATGCGCAGTACGGCATCGTTGCCGGAAGCAAGGTGGCCGTGCTGTGCCGCAACCACGCGGGTTTCCTCGAGGCCACCCTGTCGGCCTCGCGCCTGGGCGCAGACGTTCTGTTCGTGAACACGGAGTTCGCCCCACCCCAACTCCAAGCCGTGCTCGACCAGCACCAACCCGACGTCCTCATTCACGACCGCGAGTTCACCCCTGCACCGGGGATCCCCTCGGTTCTCTCCTCACCAGCACCGCACGAGGGCGAGGCGTCGCGCCCGACGTTGGACGAGTTGTGTGCCTGCGAGGCGCCGACGGCACCGGCACCTACGCGGGCTGGGCATATCACGCTCTTGACCTCCGGGACGACCGGAGCGCCGAAGGCGGCGCCTCGCGCGCCGACCGCGTGGGGATTGGCGGGGTTGACCGGGAGCGCGTTGCAGCGGTTCGGGCTGCGGACCGGCGAACCGATGGTGATCGCTCCGCCGTTGTTCCACGGGGTCGGGTTGCTGACCTCGATGATCGGATTGTTTCTCGGGTCACCGCTGGTGTTGCGGCCGCGATTCGATGCGGCGACCTTGCTGGCCGACGTGGAGGCGACGCGGGCTGGGTCGGTGGTTGCGGTGCCGGTGATGCTGCGCCGGCTGCTGGAGCTCGGGCCGATGGCCATCGCGGAGTACGACCTGCGATCGCTGCGGGCGGTGATCTCGGGAGCTTCACAGCTCGGCGCACCGTTGGCCGAGCGCTTCATCGAGCGGTTCGGGCCGGTGCTGTGCGACGCGTACGGGTCGAGCGAGGTCGGCATCGCCACGATCGCGACGTCCGCCGACCTGCTCGCCGCACCGGGGACCGTCGGGCGGCCCTGTCTCGGCAGCACGATCCGGATCCTCGACGACCAGGACCGTACAGTGCCGACCGGTACGACCGGGCGGATCTTCGCGGGCGGCGGACTCGTGTTCGGCGGGTACTCCGACGGCTCGAACAAGGCCGTCGTCGACGGGCGGATGAGCACCGGCGACCTCGGTCACGTCGATGCTGCCGGGCGATTGTTCGTCGACGGCCGTGAGGACGACATGATCGTGTCCGGCGGCGAGAACGTGTACCCGGTCGAGGTCGAGCAGTGCCTCACGGCACATCCGGCCGTCGCTGAGGCCGTCGTGGCCGGAGTTCCGGACGAGGAGTTCGGTCAGCGGCTGATCGCGTACGTCGTACTCGCCGAGCCCGCGACCGAGGACGAACTCATCGCCCACGTGAAGTCGAACCTCGCGCGTTACAAGACACCGCGCCAGGTCGTGGTCCTCGACGAGTTCCCGCGGAACGCCACCGGCAAGGTCGTCCGGAGCAACCTCACCCCGCCGTGAACAGCTTGTGGAAGCGAGTCATCCGATCGAGGGCGTCCTGCTCGTCGCCGAAGGAGAGGGCGAGGGTTTCGGCACCTGCGTCAGCGAGCTCGCGAGCCGCTGCGACGACCGGGGCCGGGTCGCCGGCGGACCAGTCGAGACGGGTGCCTACCTGGATCGAGCGCTCAGTCTGGGCGCGCAGCTTCGCGACCGCCGACGCGAAGGCGGGTCCGTCGAGCCCGAGGCCTTGCCACTCGTCGCCGTACCGCGCGGCGCGACGCAGGGCGGGGGCGGTCGTGCCACCGATCATGAGCGGGAGAGGCGCTCGCAGGGCAGGTTCGAAGACGCCGCCGCGGTCGCGGCCCTCGAACAGGTCGCGGATGATCGCCAGGGATTCGTCGGTACGGCGGCCTCGTTCCTCGAAGGACGCGCCGACCGCCGCGAACTCCTCCGCGGCCCAGCCCGCGCCCAGGCCGAGGACGATGCGTTCGCCGGACAGCCGGTGCAGCGTCGCCGCCTGTTTCGCGACGACGTACGGGCTGCGCATCGGCAGCACCAGCACCGACGTACCGAACCGGATCCGGGTCGTCCGCGCGGCCAGGTAACCGATCGTCACGAGCGGCTCGTACACACCGCCGTACGTCGAGCCGAACTGACCCGGCGGCAGCAGGTGGTCCGGCAACCACGCCGTACCGTAGCCGAGCTCC
>DASXXB010000128.1:0-13094 GCA_036503355.1 Kribbella sp.
GCCGAGTTCCAGCGACATCGCCCAATGCACGCAGACGATTGCGGTCCAGCCCAATACGTCGTACACGCTCTCGGCCTGGGTCAAGGGATCGAACGTCTACCTCGGCGTGGCCGGTGGTGCGTCGACCTGGACGACGAGTTCCGGCTGGAGTCAGCTGACCGTTCCGTTCACCACGGGCAACACGTCCTCGGTGACGATCTACGTGCACAGCTGGTACGCACTCCCGGCGTACGAGGCCGATGACGTCGTACTCGACGGACCGGGCGGTGCGGAGGACACCACGCCGCCGTCGACGCCAGGTGGCCTGTCGGTCGGTAGCCCGACCCCGAGCTCGCTGAAGCTGACCTGGTCGGCCGCGTCGGATGCGAGCGGCATCGACCACTACGACGTCGTCCGTGGGACCGGGGCCGCGCAAAGCGTCGGCGACGTGACCAGCTGGACTGCCACCGGACTGAACGCTTCGACGACCTACTCGTTCAAGGTGCGGGCGTGCGACCCCAGCGGCAACTGCTCGCCGTACGGCGCCGCCGTGTCGGGCACCACGTCCGACGGCGGCACGAACCCGCCCGCGGCGCTGCCCGCGCACGCGCTCACCGGGTACTGGCAGAACTTCAACAACGGCGCGACCGTGCAGAAGATCGCCGACGTACCGGCGGCGTACGACCTGATCGCGGTGGCATTCGCGGACGCCGACCCGTCGAAGCCCGGCGGCATCACCTTCAACCTGGACAGCGCCGGGCTGGGCGGGTACACGGTCGAGGCGTTCAAGGCGGACATCGCGGCGAAGCAGGCCGCCGGCAAGAAGGTCATCCTGTCCGTCGGCGGCCAGAACGGCACGATCTCGGTCGCCGACCCGACCGCCGCGGCCAACTTCGCGTCGAGCGCGCTGTCGGTACTGCGTACCTACGGGTTCGACGGAATCGACATCGACCTGGAGAACGGCGTCAACGCGCAGTACATGGGCCAGGCGCTGCACAGCCTGCAGAGCCAGTTCGGCAGCGGTCTGGTGGTCACCATGGCACCCCAGACGATCGACATGCAGAGTACGTCGACCGAGTACTTCAAGCTGGCGCTGGCGATCAAGGACATCCTGACCATCGTCAACGTGCAGTACTACAACTCCGGCTCGATGAACGGCTGCAACGGCCAGGTGTACTCGCAGGGATCGGTCGACTTCATCACCGCACAGGCCTGCATCATGCTGCAGGGCGGCCTGCGTCCGGACCAGGTCGGGCTGGGGCTGCCCGCCTCTTCCCGGGCAGCGGGCAGCGGGTACGTCGACCCGTCCGTCGTCAACAACGCGCTGGACTGCCTCACCAAGGGCACCGGCTGCGGCAACTACAAGCCGAGCTCACCGTGGCCGTCGCTGCGTGGAGCGATGACCTGGTCGACCAACTGGGACGCGTCGAACGGCAACCAGTTCGCGAACCAGGTCGGCGGCCACGTGCACTCGCTGCCCTGATCATGCACAGCTATCGACCGGAGTCGGTGCTGGAGGCGCTCGGGGTCTGCTCGGAGGACGAGCAGCTCTATCGGGCGCTTCTGGCCCGCCCTGAATCCACCGCGACCGGCCTGGCGGCATTCGTCGACTGGCCGGCCACTCGGGTCGGCCGTCATCTCAGGTCGCTGTTGTCGCTCGGTCTGGCGTCGCGTACGCCAGGGCGGCCGGCCCGCTACCTCCCCGCCGTACCAGAGGCTGCGGTCGAGCTGCTCGCGCTGCGGAAGCACGCCGCGATCGTCGAGGCCCGGCTGGGTGCTGCGGTACTGACGGCGGAGTTCCGGCAACCGGATGCGTTCACGGTCATCCGCGGGGCCGAGGCGATCGCGCAGCGGTTCTACCAGGCCCAGCAGTGCGCGCAGGAGGAGGTACTCGTACTGGACCAGTTGCTGGTGGAACCGCGCCGGGCTCACGGGGTGACTTATCGAACGATCTACGACATGGCCTCGCTGTCGTCACCTGGTGATCTGGTTGCGGCTCGATCAGCCGGCTGCTGCCGGATGCTCCGTGACGTACCGCTGAAGCTGCTGGTCGTCGACCGCCGTACTGCGCTCCTCCCAACCGGCGCCGACGTCGTCATAGAGCTCGGGCCCTCGAGTCTGCTGGACGCCCTGCTGCGCCTGTTCGACCTCCTGTGGCAACAGGCCAGCCCTCTCACCCCAGCGGTCTCCGAGGGGCCACTCAGCTCGGAAGACCAGCAGCTGTTGTCGCTCGCCGCCGCCGGCCTGACCGACCAGGCCATAGCCCGTCGTCTGGGAGTCGCCCAACGCACCGTCGAACGCCGAATGCAACGCATCCTCAGAGCCCTGGACGCAACCACCCGCTTCCAGGCAGGCCTACGAGCCGGCCAACAAGGTCTGCTGGTCTAATCCGTGACGTCGGCCACGGTGGCGCTCAGGGCCTTCGTGAGTGCTTGGGCGTCGACCGTGATACCCACACCGTGGTCGCCGCCGCCGATCGAGATGGTGCCGGTGATCCGCTCGTCCGCGATCACCGGCCAGTCGTGCGTGCTGCCGAGCGGTGTGATCGTGCCGCGCACGTACCCGGTGACGTCGTACGCCGTGTCCTTGTCCGGCATCGAGATCCGGTTCACCCCGAGCAGCGCTCGCAGCTTCGGCCACGCGATCTCGCGATCACCTGGCACCAGCACGAAGCGGTAGTCGTCGTCGGAGAGCCGCACCACAATCGTCTTGATCAGCCGTGCCGGCTCGATACCCCGCGCGGCCGCGGCCTCCTCCAGCGAGTTCACCCGGCCGTGCCGCGTCACCTCGTAGCTGAGCCCCAGTTGATCGGCAGCCTCGGTAGCTTTCGTCACCTGGCTAGTTTCGCACCCTGCTGGGAACGTTCCGCAGCAGTAGCGCGAGGACCAGTGCGACCACGAACAGGACGCCCGCCTCTCCCGCCACTCCGGTCCACTGCGCGCGGCTCCACGCCGTACCTGCAAGTCCTCCGAACACCGAGGAGCCCAGGTAGAACGAGAACAGGTACATGCTCGACGCCTGCCCGGTCCCGACGCCGCTGGCGTGCGCACGGGCCGGCACCCATCCACTGGCGACGCCGTGGACCGCGAAGAACCCCGCTGTCATCACGGCCAGCCCCAGCACGATGAACGGCAGCGGAGCAGCCAGCGTGATCGCCACACCCGCCAGCGTGATCAGGCACCCGACCGGCACCACGGCCCGCCGCCCGTACCGGTCTGCCAGCGTCCCCGCGGTCGCTGACCCCACGGACCCGAGCAGGTAGACACAGAACACCAGCCCGGCCGCTCCGGCGCTCAGCTCGTACGGCGATCCCGACAGCCGGAACACCGCGCCGTTGTAGACGGCGACGAACGCGCCGACCGCCGTGGCCGCGATCCCGTACAGGGCGATCAGGGCGGGATCACGCAGTACCTTGCCGGAGAGCAGATGCGCCGGGCCGGGCCGGAAGTTCCGCGACGCGGGCAGCAGCAGCCAGACAACCGCAGCGCACAGTACGCCGACCACGGCGATCCCGCCGGTCGCGAAGCGCCAGCCGCCGACGTCCGACAACCCGCCTGCGATGAGGCGGCCCGCCATACCGCCGACCGCCGTACCTGCGATGTAGAGGCCGCTGGCACGCGTGTGGCTGTCCTGGTGCACCTCTTCCCGCAGGTAGGCCATGGCCACCGCCGGCAGCCCGGCCATCGCGATCCCCTGCAGACCGCGCAGTGCGAGCAACAGGTGCCAGGTGGGCGCGAACGCGCTGAGCAGTGCGAAGACCGACGTCGCCGCAACCGACCAGCGCATCAGGTTGGTGCGGCCGAGGACCTCGGACGCTGGACCGGCGACCAGCAGCGCAAGGCCGAGGCCGAACGTGGCGAACGAGACGCTGAACGCGCTCTGGCTGGGGGGGACGTGGAAGGCCTCGACCAGCTCAGGCAGCAGCGGCTGGGTGCTGTAGAGAAGGGCGAACGTCGCGAGTCCGGCCGCGAACAACGCGATGGAGAGCTTGCGGTACTCCGGGTCGCCGGGAAGGTACCCGGTCTGGCGAGCGGCCGACTGGTGCATGTCTTCGACGGTCGCACGCCTTTCGTGATACGTAAAATGTCGATCTCGACGGATATCGATACGCTTTCAGTATGCATGTCGAGGATCTGCGGTGGTTCGTCGTACTCGCGGAGACCGAGCACCTCACCGAGGCGGCCGCGGCGCTCGGTACCAGCCAGCCGAACCTGTCCAGGTCGCTGCAGCGGGTCGAGCGGGCGTTCGGGGTGCCGTTGTTCGAGCGCGAGCGTCGCGGCGTACGGCTGAATCCGTACGGACGGCTGGTGCTGGAGGCGGCGCGGGCCGGGACCGCGGCGGTCGACACCGCGCGGCGCCGGATCGACGCGCTGCTCGACCCGGAGTCCGGCACCGTGCGGCTGGCCTTCCTGCATTCGGTCGCGACCAGCCTGATGCCGGATCTCTTCAAGGCGTTCCGTGCCGTGGCGCCGCACGTCGAGTTCGAGCTGCGGCAGGAGCCGGCGCACGACATCGTCCAGGACCTCGGGAGCGGTGAGGCCGAGATCGCGATCATCGCGCCCCGCCCGGACGCCGAGCGCTTCGGCTGGCATCTGCTGGAGCGGCAGCGGCTCTGCCTGCACGTACCACCGGGACACGCGCTGGCGTCGCGGCATCGGGTCGAGCTCGAGGCGGCGCGGGACGAGCCGTTCGTCGGGCTGCAACCCGGGTTCGGGTTCCGGCGGGTGACCGACCGGTTGTGCGACGAGGCCGGTTTCAGTCCGCAGCTGGCGTTCGAGGCGACCGACCTTGCGACGATCGACAGCCTGGTCGGTGCGGGCCTCGGGGTGGCGATCCTGCCGGCCGGAGCGGTCCGCGGGAACGACAGCGGCGCGGTCTCCGTTCCGCTCGCCGGCGTCCGGGCCCGGCGGGAGATCGGCATGTCGTGGCGCCTGGGTACGCCGTTGACGCCCGCCGCGGAGCGATTCCGGACGTTCGTCCGCTCCCGCCCGGTGACGACCACCTGACCGTCGCGGCGACGACTTCCGTAGCGTTCGTCCCAATTTTGCGGTGTCGACTTGCAGACTTGGGGCTTTCCACCGCACTCTTGCCTGCGTGAGGAAGCGTCTGGGTGGGTTCCGGCCGAGTCGCCGGCTGCTGTTCGCTGCCGGCACCGCGGCGGCTGCGTCGACGGTTGCGGCCAGTGCTGCCGAGGCGGCCTCGGGATCGCCGGCTGCCGCCGGCGCAGCACAGTTCTCGCTCGGGGCGTACGGGTCGGGTGTGCTCAGCAACTGGGAGCGCTTCGCGCGGGCGATCTCGAACGAGGCGCAGATCCGCAAGACCCGCGAGACCGACGGCGTCTTCATGTTCGGCGACAGCATCGGCGTCCAGGACGGTCCGGCGCTGGCCAAGGAGCTGGCGCAGCTCGGGATCAACATGGCCGTCCACAACTGGGCCGGCCGCCCGGTGACCCCGGCAGTCGACGCGCTCGACCTCTGGGCGCAGGAGTACGGGCTGCCGCACAGGATCCTGATGTCGGTCGGTTCCAACGACATCTTCGCGCCGCCCGCGGTCCAGGCACAGGTCGACCGGACGATGAACATCGTCGGTGACGAGCGGACCGTCTACTGGGTCAACGTCCAGGCGGCCCGCACCGGGGTCGCCCCGGAAGTGAAGATCGCCGACCAGCGCAACAGTGCCTGGATCAACCTGCAGCTCGCCGAGGCGCAGCGCCGCTACGACAACCTGCGGATCGTGCACTGGGCCGAGCACCTCGCCTCCAGCCCGAACCGGCTGGCCCGCCTGCTCCGCGACGGGCTGCACCCGTCGAAGCCACTCGGGCAGAACGCCCGCAACGGCCTGATCGTCTCGGCCATCAAGGCCGGCTGAGTGCGGCGGCAGCCCGCCGCACCCAACCGCCCATCAGCACTCAACTGCTTTTGTTCTTCTCAGAACCCCGCGGTCACCACATCTCAACCGCTCTTGTCTTTCTTAGAAGCCCGCGGTCACCACCTCTCAACTGCTTTTGTCTTTCTTAGAAGCCCGCGGTGATCCGGGTGAAGTCCCAGTCGCCCTGGGCGATGCCGCTGCAGTTCGACACCACGCCGCCGCCCGCGCAACCGCGGTCGCGGTTCACCGACCAGAACGCCAGCCGAGCGAGCCCGTTGCTCTTCGCCCAGTTCGTGATGTTCTGCCAGGTCGCGGTGCTCGTCATCTCCTGCTGGTCCGACAGCCCGTTCATACCGGAGATGCCCTGGTGCGCGTACGCCTCGGCGGTCGACCAGCCGAACGTGGCCTTCAGCTTGTTGTTCAGGCCCTGGGACGCGCCGACCGTGTCGTTGTAGATGTTCGAGTTGCCGAAGTCGAACGGCATCAACGTGAACACGTCGATGTTCGCGCCGAGATCCTTCGAGCGGTCGATCAGCCGGTTGCCGTAGTAGTTCGGCCCGGTGGTCGACGTACCGAACGTGACAATCGTCCGGATCCCCGGATTGTTCTGCTTGACGATCTTCAGCGCGGTCAGGATCCGGTCCTGCACGGCCTCGTTCTCGAACTCGTCGGAGTTCTCGATGTCGATGTCGATCGCCTTCAGGCCGTAGGCGTTGATGACCTGCTGGTACGCGCCGGCCAGCGCCTCGGGGGTGCTGCAGTTCGGGCCGAGCTTGTTACCGCTCCAGCCGCCGATCGACGGCACGATGTCACCGCCGGCCGCGCGGACCTGGGCGATCGCGTTGGCGTCGGCACCGCCCTGCAGCGGGCGGCTGCCGTCCCAGGCCGGCGTACAGCCACCGGACGACAGGATGAACGCCATCGTGAACCACTTGATCCCGGTCGCGTTCATGACGGTGGCGGGGTTCGGCGGGTCGCCCCAGCCCATGTAGAGGTACGGCGCCGCCTGCTTGGTGCCGGTGTTCCCGCCACCGGTGCCGGTCTTCACTGAGATGGTGCCGCTCCTCGGCCCCTCACCCGCGCTGTTCGACGCGCTGACCTGGTAGCTGTACGACGTGTTCGCGGCCAGCCCGGTGTCCGTGTACGACGTACCCGTCGGGCTGCCGACCTTGCTGCCGTTGCGGTAGACGTTGTAGCTGGTCGCACCGGAGGCAGCCGACCACGTGAGGCTCACCGACGACGCGGACGCCGTACCGGAAAGACCTGTCGGTGCACCGGGGACGGTGCTGCCACCGCCACCGGAACACGAGCCGCCGTTCAGGCGGCAGGCGGCGAGGCCGGGGAAGTTGCCCGGACTGCCGTTGAAGCCGAAGCTCGCTGTTGCGCCTGGAGCGAGCGGCCCGGCCCAGCTGGGCGGGGTGAACGTGTGCGTCTGGCCGCTGCTGGTGTGGTTGGCGTCCCAGGTGGAGGTGACCGTATAGCCGGACGGGAAGTCCAGTGCGACGGACCAGGTGCTGAGAGAGCTCGTGGTGCCGTTGGTGACGGTCACCTTGCCCTCGAAGCCGCTGCCCCAGTCGGACACTTTCGTGAAGGCGGCAGTGACTCCTGCGGCGCTGGCTGCCTGTGCGGTCAGCAGGGCGGCGACCACCGCGATGACGGCCGCGATCGCCAGAGAGATGCGTTTCATGATGCTCCGATCAGTGGGCGGTACGTGATCAGACCCGTCCCCAGAGTGCGGGGACGTTCGGCGGTTCCCAGCCGGTCAGGGAGGTGTGGCCCTGGATGCACTTGTAGGTGACGCCGTTGTAGGTCACGAGCGCACCGGTCGCGTACGCCGTGTTCGGCGCCCACGGGGTGGCCGTCGGGGGCGTCGGTGTCGGGGTCGGCGTGGGTGTGGGCGTCGGCGTCGGCGTGGGTGTGGGGGTTGGCGTTGGAGTGGGCGTCGGTGTGGGCGTCGGTGTGGGGCCGCCCGAGCAGCCCGCGGTGTCGGCGTTGACCGCGTCGACCACGTTGTTGAAGAGCGTGACGTTCGGGTCCAGTGCCTCGAGGGAGTACATCATCGCGCCGGCCAGCCCGTTGCAGTGCTGGTAGTCCGCCTTCGCCTTGATCGACTGGGCGTTGTCACCGGACCAGAACGTGCCGTTGCTGTAGAACCAGCTCGACTTCGTCGCGTCGTCGAAGTACGTGGTGGACGGGTTGTCGACGAAGCCCGTGAGCTCCTTGTAGAACGACACGCCTGGCACGTTGCCGCTCAGCGCATGTCCGTCGGCCGGACCGGTCGCCGTCTGGTACTTGCCGTTGCCGGTCGCGGGTACGCCTTTCCATCCCCGGTAGTAGAAGGGATACCCGATGCTCAGCTTGTTCGCCGGGAACCCGCCTGGGATGCCGTACGCCGGGTCGCCGGTGGTCCACGCCTTCACCGCAGCGTCGACCGAGTACTTGCCCTGCCCCGGTGGGACCGGGCTGCTCGGGTCGTTCGGTGCCGTGTACAGCGGGTCCTGGAAGTTCGTCGGCCCGGTGGCCTCCCAGCCGCCGTGCATGTCGTAGCTCATCACGTTGTTGTAGTCGAGGTACTGTCCGATCTTGTCGGTCTCGATCGTGGCGATCTTGTCCTGGCCGGCCGGCGTCGCGGCGGTCAGGTAGTACTTCTTGCCGGTCTGCCCGCCGTACGCGTCGAGCTGCGCGCGGAATTCTGCCAGCAGCAGCGTGAAGTTCTGCTTGTCCGCGGCGCTGTAGTGATTGCCGACGTGACCGTTCGGTGAGCCCGGGTACTCCCAGTCGAGGTCAACACCGTCGAAGATGCCGGCCGCCGTACCGGGACCGCCGAAGCCGTCGATCACCGGCAGGTCACCCTTCAGGAACATGTTCACGCAGGAGCTGACGAAGGCCTTGCGCTTGGCGTCGGTGGAGGCCGCATCCGAGAAGTACTTCGAGTACGTCCAGCCGCCGATCGAGATCAGGATCTTCAGGTTCGGGTACTTCGCCTTGAGCTTCTTGAGCTGGTTGAAGTTGCCCTGGATCGGCTGGTTCCAGACGTCGCCGACCCCGTCGACGCTGATGTCCGCGCCGTACGACTTGCCGTAGTCGGCGAACGCGTCACCGGCGCCGTCGCCTGCGTTCGGATTGCTCTCGTCCTGCGAGGCGGCCTTGTTGGCTTCGAAGCAGGTGTGGCTGGTCGGATCGATGTTCGCGAACGCGTAGTTCAGGAAGTCCAGCTTGCCGGCCACACCGGTGGTGATCAGGTTCTTCGGATAGAAGGCGTTGGCGTAGATCCCCCACTGGGTGAAGTACGCCGTCTTGACGCCACCGCTGGTCGCCTGTGACGTCGTGGTGGCTGCGTTGGCCGTGGCGTCCGGACTCGCGAGCGAGACGCCGGCGGCGGTGATCAGGGCGGTGGCCGCGACGGTGGCCGTGGCGGCGAGCATGCGCAATCGACTCATCAGGTTCCTCCGGAGCGATGGGACGGAAGCGGTCCGGTGAAATTTAGTTAAAGACGCTTCGAAAGGAACCGTAACCGTTCCCGGCGGGTTGGTCGCCGGCTCGTCGTGGCGGGTTCCCGCTGCTGACGGAAATCCGACAGCCCTTTGTCCACAGGGATCCGATGCCGTGTCGGGAAACCCTCGAACAACGGCATGTTCTAGGCATGGACACGAACTCACCAACCCAACCGGTGCTGATGGCAACTACCGACGAGGCCCTGCTCGACGACCTTCTGCGGCTGGCCGCGGCGGCCTCCGTCACGCCGCATGTCGAGGCCGACCTGCGCGGCCTGCGGCGTAACTGGCACGCGGGTTCCTTGGTCGTGGTCGGCCGCGACCTGGCGGAGCCGCTGGCGCGCGTGCAACCCCCGCCGCGGCAAGGCGTCGTCGTGGTCGGCTCGGCCGCCGACGGCGACGATCTGTATCGCTCCGCCTTCGACATCGGCGCCGATGTGGTGTGCCGATTGCCGGACGACGAGCCGTTGCTGGCCGGCAAGATCGCCGATGCCCTCGACGGCTCGACGCGGGCCGCTGTCACGCTCGCGTTCGTCGGCGGTTGCGGGGGAGCGGGCTCGACCACGCTCGCCGCCGCGGTCGCCGTCCTCGGTAACCGTCGCGGATTCCGCACGATGCTCATCGACGGCGATCCGCTCGGCGGCGGCATCGAGCTCGCTCTGGGGATCGAGCGGGATCCGGGCGATCGCTGGCCCAAACTCCTGAACGCCTCCGGCCGGGTCGGCGCCGCCGCGCTGCGTTCCGCGTTGCCTTCGGTCGACGGGCTGGCAGTCCTGTCCTGGGATCAGTCCGACGTCACGGTCCTGCCGCCCGACACGATGAGTTCGGTGATCGGCGCCGCCCAGCGCAGTGCCGACCTGGTGGTCCTCGACCTGCCCCGGCGCGCCGATCCCGCCGTCGAGGAAGGCTTCATCCGCTCGACCGCGACACTGCTCGTGGTGCCGTGCGACGTCCGCTCGGTGGCCGCCGCCAAACGCCTGGCCGGCCCCCTGAGATCCGTCGCCGGCGATGTCCGCGTGGTCGCCCGGGCATCGCGTCCCGGCCTTGCGGCAACGGATGTCGCATCCCACCTGTCCTTGCCGCTGGCAACAAAACTCGGCATCGATCCGCAGGTCCCGACCGCGATGGACGAAGGCCGCTTCGCGCCGCGCCGCCGAAGTCCGCTGATCCGTGCCGCCGCCAACATCCTCGACCTCTTCGACCCCGCACCGTTGGAGCCCACATGAGTACGACGGCAGTCCCCACAGACCTCATCGACCGCGTCCGCGGCACCCTCGCCCTGACCGGAGCCGAGCCGACACCCGTGCACGTGGCGGCAGCGCTACGTGCCGACGGCACGATCTGCGGCGACGCCATGGTCCTCGCGGTCGTCACCGCCCTGCGCCGCGAGGCCCTCGGCGCCGGCCCACTCGACAGCCTGCTCGCCGAGCCGGGCGTCACCGACATCCTGGTCAACGGCCCCGACGAGGTCTACATCGACCGCGGCGGCGGCCTCGAGTTCGTCGCCATCCGCACCGGCGACGAACAAGCCATCCGCCGCCTCGCCACCCGCCTCGCCGCCGCGGCCGGCCGTCGCCTCGACGACTCCACACCGTACGTCGATGTGCGCCTGCCCGACGGCACCCGCTTCCACGCGATCCTGGCCCCGATTGCCGCGCCGGGCACCTGCCTGTCCCTGCGCGTGCCGTCGCGCAAGGTCTTCACGCTCGACGACCTGATCGCAGCCGGCGCACTGCCGCCGTCGGGCGCCGAGATCCTCCATGACCTGCTCGACTCCCGCCTGGCCTTCCTGATCAGCGGCGGCACCGGCACCGGCAAGACCACCCTGCTCAATTCCCTTCTGTCCTTGGCGAATCCCGGCGAACGCCTCGTCCTGGTGGAAGACGCCAACGAACTCCGCCCCGACCATCCGCACGTTGTCCGCCTGGAAGCCCGCCCACCCAACATCGAGGGAGCCGGTGAGATCTCCCTGCGGGACCTGGTCCGCCAGGCTCTCCGCATGCGCCCCGACCGCCTCGTCGTCGGCGAAGTCCGCGGCGCAGAGGTAGTCGACCTGCTGACCGCCCTCAACACCGGCCACGAAGGCGGCTGCGGCACGATCCACGCCAACTCTGCGTCCGACGTCCCCGCCCGCCTAGAAGCACTGGGCGCTCTCGCCGGTCTCTCCCAGGCTGCCGTTCACAGCCAGGCCGCCTCCGCCCTGCACGCCGTGATCCACCTGACCCGGACGCCTGCCGGTCACCGCCGTATCGCAGAAATCCGCACCCTCGCCAAGCCTCCGAACGCTCCGCTGACAACTCAGCCCGCGGTGACGTTCAACCCCGACAACACCTTCACAATCCATCCCTCGGCCCGCCTCTTCACCACTGCCGACGACATGCTCACGACGGGCCACACCTCCCGTCAGCCGCGAACGGGTGCCGCATGACACCGGCCTTTCTCGCAGCTCTCTTGGCATTGCTGTCCTGCACCCTCGCCCTACCGATCCCATCGCCAGGCCTTCACCGCCTGACTGCCCCGCGCCCGCAACTCACCAGGAAGCCCCGCCCACCCGAGCGCCATCTCCGCCGCCGTCTCGCTCGGGCCTGGCTACTGATCCCATCAACCGCTGCAGCGACTGCGTTCTTCGGCATCCAAGCCCTGGTGTCCACCCTGGCCATCGCCGCCGTACTCGCCCTCGTAGCCAACCAGCGAGCCCATCACCAGCAACAGAAGGCCGTCGCAGCCCGCCGCGCCACCATCATCGAAGCCCTCGACGTACTGTCCGCCGACCTCTCGGCCGGCCGCCCACCCATCTCTGCCCTCGAAGGCGCTGCCTCCATCAGCCCCGACTTCGCAGTAGCCCACGCCGCCGCCAAACTAGGCGCCGACGTCCCCGCCGCGCTGACCCGTTCCTCAACCACCCCAGGTGCCACCAGCCTCCGCGCCCTGGCCGCCGTCTGGCGCGTCACCGAACAATCCGGCGCCGCCTTCGCCACCCTGACCGAACGCCTGGCCACCGCCCTACGGGCCGACGAAGCCATCCACCGCCAAACCGAAGCCAGCCTCGCCGGCGCCCGCTCCACCGCCCGAATCCTCGCCACCCTCCCCACCGCCGGCATAGCCCTCGGCTACGCCCTAGGAGCCCACCCCCTCACCTTCCTAACCACCACCCCACCAGGCTGGCTATGCCTGACAACCGGCCTCTCCCTAACAGCCCTAGGCCTCCACTGGACCACCCAAATAGCCACCCCCACCCCCTAACCCACCCCACCCAGCCCACCTACTGCTCCGAACTCGACGACCACCGGTGTCGACCTAGCGCTCGACTCACAACCAGCCTCGACCTCGGCGCCCAATCTCGCCCATTCCGGGCCGATCTCGCACCTGGTCCACTCCCACACAACCTCATCCACGCCCACCCACCACGCCCCGCGGCCCAGCCCGCTCCGACGCGAACTCAGTCCGGGTCCGCACGCGCACCTATCCCACTCGCGCACCTACCGGCCGCACGCATCCGGCATCCGCACCACCGCCCGCCATTGACTCCCCACCCCCTGCCGCATACCCGACGAGACTCCGCATGCCCAACGCCTTGGCCGCAGCCGCGACCGTTGCCCTAAGCACCTATTTCCTGTTCCCGGCCCACCCCGACCTACGCCGCCTGACCCCACCCCAACCCCGCACCAAACCCCGACCCCCAAGCTCGCACCGCCTAGCCGCAACCGCCGCCGCCCTGGCCGCCCTGATCCTCATCGGCCTCCCCTGGGGCCT
>DASXXB010000129.1:0-1948 GCA_036503355.1 Kribbella sp.
TGGCACCTCGTTGACGAAGACGCCAACGGACGGCGTCGCCGTAAGCCACTTCTCGTCCTGCAGCAGCCGCAACGCCTTCTGCGCTGTACCTAGCGCAACGTCGTACTTGTCTGCCAGGACTCGGTTGCCGGGGAGCTTGTCTCCCGGTTTCAGGACACCCCGCCGGATGTCCGCCCGGATTTGTTCGGCCACTCGCTCGTAGGTAGCCATTGCTGCCGCGCTGCCGTCCATAGGGCGAGTCTAGCCAGACTGACTCAATCCGACATACATCACTCGAACGACGTAGTGCCAACTGACTCATGCCGATCTAGATTGATCTGTGTCAGTTGAGCAACTCGGAAGGACCCCAATGAACTCCGCACGAATCACCAACCGCGTCATCCGGGACGCCGTCGACGGCGTCCCCGCTGGTCAGGGCCACAGCCCGGATGGCCTGGACGAGTCGGCCATTGACGTGCTGCTGGCCGAGGTGGACCAGGAGCTTTCCGCCGCGACAACGGTGGCCGAGATCCGGACCCGGCACGCGTTCACCGACGCACAGCACGCACACCGAACCCGCCGGCGCACCGACCGTGCGGCGCTGCGGGTGCTGCCGGCCCGGCTGGACATCACCGCCGTGTCGACCCGAGGAGAGGCGGCATGAGCGGCCAGAACGACTCCGGCGCCTGGCACCGCGAGCTACAGCGCCAGCAGGAAGAGATCCAGCGAAAGCAGCGCGAAGCCCAGGGAGGGAACCGATGACCTACGCCGACGCGATGCCGCACGTCCACGTCGCTCACGAACAGGCACGCGCCGAACTGGGCAAGGCGGATACGAAGGTGACCACGCTGCTCGGGCTGGTCGGTCTGGCCTTCTCCGGCGTGGTGGCCCTGACCACCCGGCAGACGTCGCCGGCCGCCCTGGTCGGGCTGTGGGTGGCCGCCGCGCCGATCTTCGCCTCGGTGCTGGTCCTGCTGTCCGCGGTCCGGCCCCGGCTCACGCAGTTCCCCACGCCGGGTTCCTGGCTGGACGCCGCCTACAACGGCCCGGCCGCGCTGCTGGAAGCCGGGAGCGTCCCCGTCACCGCGACGCTGGCCGTCGACACCGCCCACCTCGGTGGGATCGCGGTCCGGAAGTACCGGCAGATCTCCACCGCCATGGGGTTGCTGGTCGTCGGGCTGTCGCTGCTGGCCGTCGCGCTGCTGCTGGCGGTGCTGACATGACCGCCCCGCACGGCCACCTCGCCGTACCCGCCTTTTCTGACCCCAGCCTGGGCGGCTCGAACCGCCAAGAACGCTCCGACCAGGCCGGGACTCCCCACCACCACGCAGGTAGCTACTCGGAGAGGTTTCCCATGGTAGGCACCACCGCCACGCCCGTCGCGGGACAGTTCAAGGACATTGCCGGGGGTGCGGCATGACCGCCCGCACCACGCTGCGCCGCCGGCTCACGGCGGGAACGGTGATCTGCCCGACCGGCGGCCCGGTCCTGGACGGAGGCAATCGCACCGTCACGATCACCTACCGGGTGTCGGACCCGTTCGCGGTCGAGCTGGACGTACCGGACGGCCCGATCTCCGTTCTGTGGCTGCTCGCCCGGGACTTGCTCGCCGACGGGCTCACCATCCCGTCCGGGATCGGGGACGTCGAGGTCACGCCGTCGACGCGCACCGACGTGGTCGTCTGGGTGACGCTGCACGACCCGCAGAGCGCGGGGAGCTGCAACCTCGCGTTCAAGCGCGCCGAGCTGGAACGGTTCCTGGACGATTCGGACGCGATGGTCCCGGCCGGCACCGAAGCGACCCGGATCAACTGGGACCGCGAACTGTCGCTGTTGGCGGGTGATCGGTGATGGCCCGCAAGTTCCCCTGGGTGCTCGCGCCCGTGGCGTGGTCCCCGGATCTCGAGTTCACCCGCGGCCGGGTGGACGGGCTGCCGCTGCTGTCCTACGGCATCGCCCCGACCACCAA
>DASXXB010000130.1:0-2930 GCA_036503355.1 Kribbella sp.
ACCGCCTCCACCAGGCTCTGCGGCCCCGGCGGCGCAACCGTCATCAACGTCGGCAGCACCACCCGGATCGCCTTCCACGCGTACGTCGACGCCAACCACAACGGCGTCAAGGACTCCAGCACCCGCCAGGCCTACACCGGCATCCTCAAATGGGACAGCTCCGGCCGCCCCTACCTCGCGTAGCGCCCGGCCACCAGAAGCGGTCTCCGAGGAGAAACGCCAGAGCCGGTACGACGACCGTGCGGACGAGCAGCGTGTCGAGGAGTACTCCCACGCAGACGATCACGCCGACCTGGGTCAACGTGATCAGCGGGAGTACTCCGAGGACGGCGAACACCGCGGCCAGCAGGAGGCCGGCGCTGGTGATGACCCCGCCTGTCACCCGCAGCCCGATCAGCATGCCGTTCCTGGTGCCCTCCGCCCGCGCCTCCTCGCGCGCACGAGTCGTCAGGAAGATGTTGTAGTCGACCCCCAGCGCGACCAGGAACAGGAAAGACAGCAGCACGACCTGGCCGTCGAGCGCCGGGAAGCCCAGCACGTGGTCGAACAGCAGCCAGCTGGCGCCGAAGCTGGCGAAGAACGACGCGATGACCGTGACCAGCAGCAGTACCGGCGCGAGGACCGAGCGCAGTACGACGACCAGCACCGCTCCCACCAGCAAGAGGATCAGCGGCATGATCAGCAGCCTGTCGCGCTGCTCGGCGTCGTTCGAGTCCAGGTCCTCCGCCGGGCCGCCGCCGACGAGGACGTCGCTCCCGACCTCGTCGAGACGTTGCCGGAGATCACGAACCGCTGCGAACGACTCGGGACTCCCCGGCTCGGCGGTCAGCACCACGTCGTACGCTGCCAGTCGCGCATCCCGGGCGCCGGGCCGTACTTCGGCCACTCCGGGCGCCTGCTTCACCGACGCGGCGACGGCCGCGGCCTTCCCCGCCGGACCGACCACCGTCAACGGCTGGGTGGAGCCGGCCGGGAACGCCTCGGCCAGGATCTCGGCGCCGCGCACTGCCTCGGGCTTCACCCGGAACTGCTCGTTCTGCGCGAGGCCGGTCCTGACGCCGAACGTGCCGACCGCAAGCCCGGCCAGGACCAACGCCGACAGCACGAGTACGACGGCCGGCCGGCGCGCGACGACCGCGCCGAGACGTCCCCACAGCTTGCCTTCGGTGGCGGCATCGCCGACCCGGGGAACGAACGGCCAGAACACCCGGCGACCGAACAGGACCAGGACAGCGGGCAGCACGACCAGACCCGCGAGTATGGCGAGCGCGATGCCGATGATGCAGCCGATCGCGATACCGATCAGCGTCTCGGTGCTTGCGAGGAGCAGCAGGGTGAGCGCGGCGATGACGGTGCCGCCGCTGGCCAGGATCGGCTCGGCGACCCGGCGGACGGCGATCCGCATGGCGGCAACGGGTTGAGCTTCGTGCCGAAGAGTCTCGCGATAGCGGGCGATCAGCAGCAGGGCATAGTCCGTGGCCGCGCCGAAGACCAGCACGCTGACGATGCCGGTGACCTGTCCGCCGCCTGGGATGCCGAGCAGCGACAGGACTTGGTCGGCCAGCCGGGTCGTGACCTGCTCGGTGAGCCCGACCACGAGCAGTGGCAGCAGCACCAGGCCTGGGCTGCGATAGGTGAGGAGGAGCAACAGGGCGACCACGGCAGCGGTCACGATGATCAGCCGGGTGTCGGCGCCGTCGAAGACCTTGGTCAGATCAGTGGTGAAGGCAGCTGGGCCGGTGACGGCGGTCTGCAGGCCGGTGGGCAACCCGTCGAGTTTCTGCCGCAGCTCGCCGACAGCCGTCGCGACGGCAGTGTCGTCCTTCTGCGGCAAGGCGAGTACGCCGAGTGCGACGCGCTTGTTCTCCGAGACCTGCAGCGGCGCGCGTACTCCCACCGAGGTCGCCTTGGTCTGCGCCGCGGTGCGATCCGCCACGGTCAGCGAACCGCCGTCGGTCCGACTGAACACGATCAGCGCGGTCGACGAGTCCGCCTGCGGGAGCTCCGCCCGGAGCCGTTCGGCCTCGGCGGACTCCGCGGCCGTCGACAGGCCGGTGGCGGATCGCGGCCCGGCGGCCTTCGGCTCGGGCAGCAGTAACGCGGCCGCCGCCAGCAGAACAGCGACGAGGACCACGAGAGCGGCGGTACGGCGGCTTCGCACCAGACCTGGCACAGTGACTCCAACCCAAGACGTATAACTCGAAGATCAAATATCTTGATAATCAAGACATTAGGAGGTGGGTGTGCCGGAAGGCAAGTCTCGGTCCGTGCAGGACGAGTTGGTCGATCTGGTGCAGATGCTGGTCGCCGAAGGTCAGCGGATCGCTCACGTCTTCGCGCAGCGGCACGGCGTGCACGGCACCGACATCGAGGCGCTGGTGCGCATCCTGGTCGCCGGTGAGCGTGGGCAACCGCTGACCGCCGGGCAACTGGCGGCCGAGCTCGGGCTGACCACCGGATCTGTGACGACCCTGCTCGACCGGCTCGAACGGGCCGGTCACGTCCGGCGCGAGCGGGACCCGGCGGACCGGCGTCGTGTGATCCTGCGGTACGGCGAACCGGGGCGCGAGCTCGCCGGGCAGTTCTTCGGGCCGCTCGGGGTGCACCATCGATCGGCCACCGGCGACTTCACGCCGACCGAACTGGAGGTCGTCAGGCGATACCTGGCAGCCACTATCGAGGCCTTCGGCTCCTATCGCACGGAGCTCACCAGGGAACCCGGGACCTAGGCGAGGCAAAACCAGTTCAGCCCTTTTCCTGTGGGGATCTCGCTCCTATGATGCTGGCTCAGCTAAACCGGTATATCTGAAGGAGTGAGGCGATGTCAGATCCGGTGAAGGTCTCTCGGAGGACTCTGATCACGGTCGGCGGTGCCGGGTTGGCGGCGGCGCTGGCCGGGGTCGGCGGTACGGCGGAGGCGGCAGCGGCCG
>DASXXB010000131.1:0-18835 GCA_036503355.1 Kribbella sp.
TAGTAGCCGTCGGCCATCGCCTCTGCTGTCCGCTCGGCCGAGTCGCGGTAGCCCGTCATGAGCGCCAGCGGCCGTGCGCGCAGTTCGAGCGCGATCTCGCCCTCCTCCGCCTCGGCGCCCGAGATCGGGTCGACGAGCGCGACCGTGTAACCCGGCAGCGGCCGGCCCATGGAGCCCACCTTGAGCGGCTGCCCCGGCGGGTTGCCGATCTGAGCCGTCGTCTCGGTCTGGCCGTAGCCGTCGCGGATCGTGATGCCCCAGACCCGCCGCACGTGCTCGATCACCTCCGGGTTCAGCGGCTCGCCGGCCGCGACCAGCTCCCGTGTCCGCACCTCCCACCGGGCCAGATCCTCCTGGATCAGCATCCGCCACACCGTCGGCGGGGCGCAGAACGTCGTCACGTCGCAGCGCACCATCTGGTCGAGCAGCCCGGCGGCGTCGAAGCGGGCCTGGTTCACGATCAGCACCGCCGCCTCGGCGTTCCAGGGCGCGTACACGTTGCTCCAGGCGTGCTTGGCCCAGCCGGGGGAGGAGACGTTCAGGTGGACGTCGCCGGGCTGCAGGCCGATCCAGTACATCGTCGACAGGTGCCCGAGCGGGTAGCTCACCTGCGTGTGCTCGACCAGCTTCGGCTGGCTCGTCGTACCGGAGGTGAAGTAGAGCAGCAGCGAGTCGTCGGCCGCCGTGTCGACCTCCGGGACCGGGCCGTCGTAGCTCTGCGAGTCCGGGTAATGCAGCCAGCCGTCGGCCGGTTCGCCGACGGCGACACGGATGCAGTGGTCCGCGATCCCCGCGTACCGCGTCGCGTCGGCGCCGCTGGTGACGACCGCGCGGACGTTGCCGCGGGAGATCCGGTCCGCGAGGTCGGCGTCGGTGAGCAAGGTCGTGGCGGGGATCATCACCGCACCGGCCCGGATGCAGCCGAGCATGGTCTCCCACAGTTCGACCTGGTTGCCGAGCACGATCAGCACGCGATCGCCCGGTTTCAGACCCGCCGCGGTCAGCCAGCCGGCCACCTTCCGGGAGCGCTCGGCCATCTCGGCGTACGTCCGCGAGTTGACCTCGCCGTCCTCCTCGACGATCGTCAGCGCGGCGACCTCGGCCTGCTCGACGGCGAGAGCGTCGAACCAGTCCCGCGCCCAGTTGAACCGCTCGAACCGCGGCCAGCTGAAGTCCCGGTACGCCGTCTCGTAGTCGTCGCGATGCGCCACCAGGAAGTCCCGCGCCGCCCGGAACTCCCGGGTCACGTCCGAGGTGCTCTGCTCCGTGCTGTCCGTTGAGCTCATGACCGCATCTTTGCCCAGCCACTACCAATCGGTAAACCGTGCCACTCCGCGAGCTTGCCCCTCACCCACGGTAAACAGTGCGGGTGACCACAGTCGTTCCCCAGCCGCCGCGCCGCCGAGGACCCCGCATCGCGATCGTCATCGCCATCGTAGCGACCTGCCTACCGGTGCTGGGCGTCCTGGGACTCGTCGGGTTCGGGCTGTGGATCAAGCACAGGTTCGAACGCGACGTGACGTATGAGGCCGGCGGCACCGCGAAGCTGGTCGTGGTCAGTTACACCGACGACGACAACCCGGGCTGGCTGCGGCTCGACCCGGTGCCGCCGCCGTGGTCGAAGGGGTTCCACACGGTGATGACCAGGCAGAGCAGAGTCATCGTGACGAAGCGGGCGGACGACCCAGGCACCGTCACCTGCACCATCCGGATCGACGGCAAGGTCGTGGCGTCGGCCGCGGACGACGACATCGCGACCTGCGTCGAACCGGACCGCTAGACAGTCAGAGCTGGAGCGCCAGGACTGCGCCGGTGACCACGAGTGGCGTGAGGAGCAGGCCGCGCCACAGGAACGACCACCAGGAGATGTCGACGCGGGCGGCGTCGCAGCGAGCCCGCCACAGCAGCGTGGCCAGCGAGCCCCAGAGGGTGAGCAGGCAGCCGCAGTTGACGCCGATCAGCAGCGCGAGCATCCGGTGCGGGCTGTCGGAGGCGACCGGCTCCATCGCGATGTACGCCGGGAGGTTGTCGAACAGGTTGGCCCCGAGTGCCGCGGTCGCGCTCAGCCGCAACTCCGAGGTGGTCCCGGCCACCCGCCGCAACACGTCCTCGAGGCCGTGCGAACTCAGGAACCCGACCACCGTGAACAGCACCACGACCGTCGCGACCAGCTTGAACGGGATCAGCGACCACCTGAGCACGCTCCGGCGACGTACCGCGAACAGCACGACCAGCACGACCGCCCCGATGCTCGCCGGCCAGGCCACCTCGACACCGGACACGAACGCTGGTCCGAGCAGCAGGCACACAGCCGCCGCACCCCAGAACAGAACCTTGTCCTCGACGCCAGGAGTCGGCGGTACGACGTAGCGCCGCGGCAGATCGCGATGGAACAGCACGGCGAGCACCGCGACCGTGATCACAATGGCTGCGATCGCCGGGCGCCAGCTCACCGACAGGTAGCTCACGTCCAACAGGCGGAACTGGTGCAGGGCCAGCAGGTTTGTGAGGTTGGACACCGGCAGCAGGAGTGACGCCGTACCGGCCAGCCAGACGGTCGTGAACGCGAACAGCTTCGGCGGGATGTCGAGCTGGCGGGCCATCGACAGGACCACCGGCGTGAGCAGCACTGCACAGGTGTCCAGCGACAGCACGATCGTGAGGCCGGTCGCGAGTGCGACGACCAGCAGCCACAGCCGCCAGACCCGGCCGCGGGCGAGGTGCGCCGCCTCCCGGGCCGCGACGTCGAACACCTTCGCCTGGTCGGCCAGCTCGGCGATGACGGTCACCGCGATCAGGAACACCAGGACCGGTGCGATCCGCTCGACCAAATTCCCAACCCCCACGGTGCCCGTTTGAGTAGGCTTGGCAGAGTGACACCGCCGGACCAGTATGACCACGTGCTCCCGGACGGCTATCCGGCGGAGTACGAAGCCGACGTCGTACTGCGGGACGGTGCGACCGCCCACCTGCGCCCGATCACGCCCGCCGACGCCGGTCTGCTGGTCGCGTTCTACGCCCGGGTGTCCGAGACGTCGAAGTACTACCGCTTCTTCGCGCCGTACCCGGAGCTGTCCGAACGGGACGTGGCGAGGTTCACCCAGGTCGACTACCACGACCGGCTGGCACTGATCGTCACGGTCGGTGACGAGATGATCGGGGTCGGCCGGTACGAGCGGACCGGCCGGCGGTCGGCGGAGGTCGCGTTCCTGATCGAGGACGCGCATCAGGGCCGCGGGCTCGGGCAGCTGTTCCTGGAGCACCTGGCGCAGGCCGCGCGGGAGAACGGCATCCACCGGTTCGTCGCCGAGGTGCTGCCGGACAACCGGAAGATGATCACGGTCTTCACCGAGGCCGGCTACAAGGTCGCCCGGGAGTTCGAGGACGGCGTGATCATGGTCGAGTTCGACATCGCGCCGACCGACACCTCCTTCGGTGTGATGCAGGCCCGCGAGCAGCGCTCCGAGGCGCTCTCGATCGCACGGCTGCTGACGCCGTCCGCGGTGGCGGTGATCGGAGCGAGCCGCCGTGAGGGCACGATCGGCAACGCGCTGCTGCGCAACCTCCGCGACGGCGGGTTCCCCGGTCGCCTGTACGCCGTGAACACCGACACGAAGGCCATTCCTGGTACCGAGATCGAGGGCGTCCCGGCGTACCCGACGATCCGCGAGGTCGAGGGCACCGTCGATCTCGCCGTGGTCGCCGTCAAGGCGGAGATGGTCGCGGACGTGGTCCTGGACTGCGCGGCGAAGGGGGTGCGCGGGCTGGTCGTGGTGTCGAGCGGGTTCGCGGAGATCGGTGACGAAGGCCGCAAGCGGCAGCGGTATCTGGTCGGGCTCGCGCGCTCGTACGGCATGCGCGTGATCGGGCCGAACGCGCTCGGGCTGATCAACACCGCGGCCGGGGTGTCGCTGAACGCCACGTTGTCCCCGCTGATGCCGAGCAAGGGCCGGGTCGCGTTCTTCTGCCAGTCCGGGGCGCTCGGCGTACCGATCCTCGCCGACATGGTCGGGCGTGGCCTCGGGCTGTCGAGTTTCGTGTCGGCCGGCAACCGGGCGGACGTGTCCGGCAACGACCTGATGCAGTACTGGTACTCCGACGAGGCCACCGAGGTCGTGCTGCTGTACCTGGAGTCGCTGGGCAACCCGCGCAAGTTCAGCCGGGTGTCGCGGCGGCTCGCCGGACGCAAGCCGGTGGTCGCGTTGAAGTCCGGGCGCGCCACGCAGGGCGTGCCGGTCGGGCAGATGATCCGCCGCAGCCAGTTGCCGCCAGCAACCATCGAGGCGATGTTCCGGCAGAGCGGGCTGATCGGTGTGGACACCACCGGTGAGCTGTTCGACGTCGCGCAGCTGCTCGCGCACCAGCCGCTGCCGAAGGGCCGGCGGGTCGCGATCGTCTCGAACTCGGACGCACTGACCCTGCTCGCGCTGGACACGATGGCGAGCTGTGGGCTGGAGGTGGCGGGGGAGCCGCGCAACCTGAGCCCGGACGCGACCCCGTCGGACTTCGGTCTGGCGTTGTCGGAGGTGTTCTCGGACGACAAGGTGCATTCGGTCGTGGTGATCTACACGCCGCCGGTCCAGGCGAACGGCGGGGAGATCGCGCAGGTCCTGGCCGCCGCGGCGGCCGACTCCGACAAGCCGGTGGTGTCGACGTTCCTCGCGTCGCGCAGTGTGCCCGAGGAGCTGCGGGTCCCGGATGAGGACGGGGGCGCGGCGCGCGGATCGATCCCGTCGTTCCTCAACCCGCAGTACGCCGTGGGCGCGCTGGCGAAGGCCACGCAGTACGCCGAATGGCGGCGGCGCTCGGACAGCCGGATCCCGGACCTGCCGGACGTCGACACGGCCGGGGGAGAGGACTTCGTCGCGGAGTTCCTGCAGCGGCACCCCGGCGGAGCGGACCTGAACGAGGCGGACCGGCAACGGCTGCTCAGCTTCTACGGGATCTCGGTCTTGCCGGCGTTCCCGGTGCTGAGCGCGGACGAGGCGGTCGCGCGGGCCGCGGACCTCGGGTTCGAGGTGATCCTGAAGGCGACCGCGGAACAGTGGCGGATGCGGCCCGACCTGGCCGACATCTGGCGGCACATCCACGACGAGGACGACATGCGGGCGGCCTGGGCCGAGATGACCCGGACGTTCGGGGTCGCGGCGGATCCGGGCCGCGCGCAGTTCGTCGTCCAGAAGATGGCGCCGCCCGGCGTACCGGTGGTGATCTCGACGATCGAGGACGTCTCGTTCGGGCCGGTGGTGACGTTCGGCCTGTCCGGGGTGGCGACGGACCTGCTCGGCGACCGGTCCTACCGGATGCCGCCGCTGACCACGCGGGACGCCGCCGAGATGGTGCGCGAGGTGAAGGCAGCGCCGCTGCTGTACGGGTACCGCGGGTCGGACCCGGTGGACATCCCGGCGATCGAGGACCTGCTGCACCGGGTCTCGCGGCTCACCCTGGACCTCGAGGAGGTCGTCCGCCTGGACCTCCGCTCGGTCCTGGTCGCGGCCCAGGGCACGACCGTCCTCGACACCCGGGTCCGCATCGCCCCGAACGAGAAGCCCAGGCAAGACACCCCGGCCCGCCGCCTCACCTGACTAGCGGGTGTAGATGCTGTTCTCCCGCCGCAACAGGCCCGCGTCCACCAGGCCCCGGCGGAGCGCCGCGTGGTCCGGGTGCCAGCGGTTCAGGAGCTCGTTCACCTCGGACTCGGGGTAGTCCCGCCCTGGCTCGAAGCTCTCGACGATGTACTCGAGCACGATCCGATACTTGTCCGGGTACGTCGGGAAGTGGGTGAGGCGCCCGTCCCGGATGAAGGACCGCAGTACGTTGTCCCGCGCCGGATCCGGGTCCAGCGGCACCCACTGCGGCCGGCTCTCCCGTACGGCGTCCTTGAACACGTCGGCGTCCGCCGTGAACCCGTCGCGGCTCGCCTCGATCAGCCCGCCCTTGGTCAGCCGTTGCAGTGCCTTCACGACGACAGGCGCGGCGAGCCCGGTGGTCCCGGCGACCTGGTCGGGGGTGGAGGCGCCGAGGACGATCGCGGAGTACGTCCGCAACCTCGACGGTTCGGCCAGCAGACCACAGAGCTGATCGGCGTTCATACCTTTCACGCTAAGCAACACCGCAACCGGATTTAGGATCGGTCCATGCAGCCCGGCCCGCAGAACGCGATCACCGATGTCCCCGGAATCCTGGTAGGTCAGGTCGAGCGCCTGGACGCCCCGTACCTGACCGGCACGACGGTCGTGCACGTCCCGCAGACCGCGGTCGCGGCGGTCGAGGTTCGCGGTGGCGCCCCCGGGACCCGCGAGACCGACCTGCTCTCGCCGGTGAACTCGAACGCCGGCGTGAACGCGATCGTCCTGACCGGCGGCAGCGCATTCGGGCTCGACACGGCCGGCACCGTGATGCGCTGGCTGGAGGAACGCGGCGAAGGGGTCCGCGTCGGCCAGGGCGACCACGACGTCGTGCCGATCGTCCCGACCGCGGTGATCTTCGACCTCGCCCGCGGCGGCGACTTCAAGGCCCGCCCGGAACCGTCCTGGGGCGCCGACGCGATCGCCGCCGCCACCGCCGGACCGGTTGCCCTGGGCAACCACGGGGCCGGTGCCGGGGCACGGGCGCGGTCCCTGAAGGGCGGCGTCGGCTCGGCGAGCGTCCGGCTCGACGACGGTACGACGGTCGGCGCACTGGTGATCGTGAACGCGGCCGGCTCCGCGATCGACGCCGACGGCAACCTGTACGGCGCGCGCCTCGGCCTCGGCAACGAGTTCGCGCACCTGCGGACCCCCACCGACACGCCGCCGCTGATCGCGCCCGGCCGCAACCTGATCCCCGGTCCGACGGGAACCACCGGGATGAACACCGTGATCGCGGTCGTCGCCACCGACGTACCGCTGGACAAGGCCGCGACGAAGCGGATGGCGATGATCGCGCACGACGGACTGGCGCGGGCGATCGACCCGATCCACACGCTCGTCGACGGCGACAGCATCTTCGCGCTGTCGACGGCGGCGGACGGCCCGCGGCTGAGTGTCACGGACCCGACGGCGCTCGGGCAGCTGGAGACGGTGTACGCCGCCGGCGCGCGGACGCTGACCCGGGCAATCGTGCACGCGATGCTCAACGCCGAGTCGGTCGAGACGCCGACCGGTACGATCCCGAGCTACCGCGACGCCTATCCGTCGGCATTCGGGGGCGCCTGACGTACGACCTGAGTCGTACGCCGGACCGCCGAAAGGCACCCGAAGGCGACCGGAAGACCGGTCCGTGGTCCGACGATCGCGCGAGGTGATCGCGGAAGGCTCTGCGGTATGAACTTCCAGAGTCCCCAGGTTGTGCTCACCGGTCACGGTCTCGTCAAGTACTACGGCAGCGTGGTCGGCCTGGCCGGCGTCGACGTCGCGGTCCGCTCCGGCGAGGCGATCGCGGTGATGGGTCCGAGCGGTAACGGCAAGACGACGCTGCTGCACGTCCTCGCGGGCATCCTGACGCCGGACCAGGGCGAGGTGTGGCTGGGCGGCGAACGTGTCGACCAGTTGAACGACGCCGCCCGCACGGTACTCCGCAGACGGCGGCTCGGCTTCGTGTTCCAGGACAACCAACTGCTCGCGGAACTGCCCGCCGACGAGAACGTGGCGCTGCCACTGATGGTCGACGGCCTGAGCCGCCGTGATGCGATCGGCCGGGCCAGGAACGTGCTGGCCCAGGTCGGTCTCGCTGCCGAGGTCGGCCGACGGCCGGGGGAGTTGTCCGGCGGTCAGGCGCAGCGGGTGGCTATCGCCCGAGCGCTCGTCGGTGAACCACAGGTGGTGTTCGCAGACGAGCCGACGGGCGCACTGGACGCGGCCACCGGCTCCCAGGTCATCGACCTCCTGGTAGGCGCCGCGACGTACCGAGGCGCCGCGGTAGTGGTCGTGACCCACGACAACGCAGTAGCAGCCCGTTGCAACCGCACGCTCCACATCGTCGACGGCCGCATCAGCAACGACATGCCGCGGGTCGCCGGGCCGCTGGGTTCGGGGGTGCGGCCGTGAACCCGATGACGGAGCTGGGCCTGCGGTTCGTACGTCGTCCTGGACCGGGTGGCCGCGCCGCCAACTTGGCTGCCTTCGGCGCGACGGCCGTCGTCGCTCTGCTGGTGACGTTCCTGATCGCCGGGTCACTGGGCCTCTCGCACCGGTCGGAGCGGATCGGATGGCGGAGTGCGGACAAGGCGGATCCGGCCACCGCCGTCGGGATGCTGAAGCTGGACGACGATCAGCGCGTCGACGGCCATCGCCTGAGCGTCCTCGACCTGGCTGTCCTGAGGCCGAGCGAACCCGCGCCGGCCGGCCTCGACCACGCACCGAAGCCGGGCGAGGTCTACGTATCACCCGAGGTCGCCAAACACTGGTCGAGCCTCAGCGCGCAGTACGGAGACAAACCGACCGGCGTGATCAGCGACAAGGGACTGTCCTCGCCGGAGGAGTTCATCATCATTCGCGGCGTCAGAACGATCCCGGCCGACGACTACCCGCAGTACGTGAGCAGCTGGCACGACAACGTCTGGGACAGTCGCATGCTCGGCCTGCTGATTGCCGTCGCGTTCGGCATCACCCTGGTCCTGTTCCCGATCCTGAGCCTCGTCGGTCAGGCAGCCGGTGTCGCAGCCAAGCGGCGTGAGCACAGGCTGGCCGCGCTACGTCTCGCCGGCGCTACCCGGACCCAGGTGCTCTGGCTGAGCTCAGTAGAGCAAGCCGTGCTCGGTCTGGCTGGTGCAGTGGTCGGTCTGGTCGGCTACACCGCCCTGAGCCCACTGATCGCCCAGATCCCACTCGGTGGTGGACGCTGGTACGTCGGCGACATCACCGTCCAGTGGTGGACCGTGCTCGTCGTACTGCTCGCCGTACCCGTCCTGTCCGTCACCAGTGCGCTCATCGGTCTGGGACGAGTCAGCATCACCCCGCTGGGCGTGGTCCGTGGTCAGACTCGCAAGGGCGTCAGCATGATCCGGATCGGGCTGCTGGTGATCGGTCCGGTGATCCTGGCGTACTACGGGTTGCGCGGAGCCATCGTGCCGCTGCTGATCGGGGTCGGCTTCGCTGCGCTCGCCGTACGGATCATCGGACCCTGGCTGGTGCAGGTGATCGGCAAGGTGATGGCCAAGGCAGCCAACGGGCCTGTGGCGCTGCTGGCCGGCCGGCGGCTCGTGGACGACCCGAAGGGCGCGTTCCGGCCTGTGGCCGCGTTGGTGCTGTCCGGCTTCGTCACCGGATTCATCTCGGTCTTCATGCCGTCCGGTGAGGACGACCCGACCTTCCACGACATGCGGATCGGCGTCGCGCTCCTGCTCTCGCTGGTGTTCCTGACCGTCGCCGCGTCCACGGCTGCCGGTGCTGTCGGTACGGCGCTCGACCAGGCGGCACCCGCCCGTGCGCTGCGGCGCTCCGGCGTACCGCTGCGGGTGATCGAGCGGTCCGCACGACTAGCTGCCGTCGTACCGGTGATCGGTGTCGGGCTGCCCGTGGTCGGCTTCGGCGCATTGTGCGGCCTGGCGTTGAGCGGCGGCAGAGTCATCACGCAAGGCAGTTCCGGGGTGATCCTGCTGCTCGGGCAGGTGGTCGCGGGACTCGTCCTGGTCGCGGTGGCGGGCGCTGCCGGCGCGCCGGTGCTGCGGAAGGCGAGTGCCAACTGATCGCGTTTGTCCACAGGCAGCGTCGAAGGGTCGAACGCCCGCGAGCGCGGTCGTGCAAGGATGAGGGCATGCGTGACCTGAATACACCGGAGCTCGCGGATGCTTCTGCGGACCTGCGCGAGGCGATCGATCGGTGTGGCTATTACCCCGACGTGGTGACGGACTCGCTCGCGGTGGCGATCGCCGGTGAGCCGATCCGGGCCTACATGCTGCAGCACGAGCCGACGTTCGACCGGGACGAGGTTCGGCGGCACATCACGATCCTGGCGCTCACCCCGACCCGGCTGATCGTCGGCCACACCGACGAGCACGCCGCCGACGAGCTGATCCGCGCGCCGTACGCGTCGACCTCCACCGAGGCGATCCCGCTGCACCGCATCAACGCCGTCGTGGTGAACCGCGTCGTCCCGAACCCGGCGGGCTACGCCTCGGGCAAGGCCGACCCGGCGGTGGCCGGCAGCGGTGAGGTCGTGCTGACCATCGGCTGGGGCATGGTGAACCGGATCGACCTCGAGCCCGCCGTCTGCGCGGACCCGAACTGCGAGGCCGACCACGGCTACACCGGCTCGGTCGCGGCGGACGACATCTCGCTGCGGATCAGTGCCGCCGCCGACGGGCCGGCCGGGATCCAGCAGGTGCTCGAGTTCGCCAAGGCGCTCTCGTTCGCGACCACCGGGTAGTGCCGTGATCGTGCCGGTCTCCCCGCAGTACGGCGGTGGTGCGCTCGCCGACGTACTGCCGTCGGTCGCCGGCGCGTTGTCGATGCCGGGGGAGAGCAATCTGCTCGACCTGCCACCCGCACCGCGGTACGCAGTTCTGCTGTTCGACGGACTCGGGTGGAATCTTCTCCAGCGGTACGCCGACGCTGCGCCGTACCTGTCGTCGCTGATCCCGAAGGGCCGGAGCCTGACGGCCGGCGTACCGTCGACGACCGCTGTCAGCCTGACCAGCCTCGGTACGGGACTGCCGCCGGGCGCGCACGGCATCGTCGGCTACACGTCGATCGTCCCGGAGAGCGGCGCGCTACTCAACGCGCTGCAGTGGGACGCGCCGGTCGACCCGCGGCGCTGGCAACCGCACGGCACCGTGTTCGACCGCACGACGGCCGCGGGGATCGCGACGCGCAACGTGAGCAAGGTGCGGTTCGAAACGTCGGGCCTGACGGCTGCTGCGTTCCGGGGGAGTGCGCATCGCGGTGCCGACACCATCGAGGACCGGCTGGATGCAACCCGGTTCGCGAGCCGCGAGGGACGCTCGTCGCTGGTCTACGTGTACGACTCTCAGCTCGACTACATCGGCCATCAGCAGGGCTGCGACTCCTGGCAGTGGCTGAAGGAGCTGACCGCGGCCGACGAGTTCGCCCAGAAGGTGCGGTCGGCGCTGCCGCGCGACGCCGTACTGCTCGTCGTCGCCGACCACGGCATGATCGATGTCGCCCCCGAGCACCGCGTCGACCTCGACGCGGAACCGGAGCTCACCGAAGGCGTCAGCCTGATCGGCGGCGAGTCGCGATTCCGGCATCTGTACTGCGTTCCCGGCGCGGCGTCCGACGTACTCGCGGTGTACCGGGACCGGCTCGGCGACAAGGCGCTCGTGCTGTCGCGCGCTGAGGCTGTCGCCCGTGGCTGGTTCGGGTCCGTCGTCGAGGACCGCGTGTCGCCGCGCCTCGGTGACGTCATCGTCGCGTCCCTCGGCCCGGTGGCCCTGGTCGCGAGCAGACGGCACGCCCAAGAGGCCGCTCTGATCGGCCTGCACGGTTCACTGACCCACGACGAGATGGAGATCCCGCTCCTCGTCGACACCGGGTACTAGAAACTCCAGACGTCCCAGAAGAAGCTCGTGGTCGCGGTCTTGGCTTCCCCGTCGCGGGCGGTGACGGTGACCTTGTAGCGGCCGGCGCCGCGGGTGAGTACACCGGTGATCCAGCCGCGGGTGGTGCTGATTTCGAGCCCGGGCGGCAGGCCGACGGCGGTGTAGCTGATGTCGCCGGTGCCGCCGGTGCCCTTCATCAGCAGGGGAATCGCCGGGATGCCGCCGACACCGATCTGCTCCTGCGGCTGCGTGATCGAGATCGCGCCCTGCGGCTGGGCGGCCGCGGCACCGACGGCCTCGGCCGCGTCGACGAGCCCTTCACCGTAGAAGGAGTTGTTGCCCGCCGAACCGGAGCATTCACCTGCGGCAGCGGGTGGGCAGGCAAGGTCGTTGGCCTGCTGCGCGAGCCGGGCGCGGACCTGCGCCGGCGTCAGGTTCGGGCTGACACTGCGGAGGAGGGCTGCGACACCCGCCACGTGCGGCGACGCCATCGACGTACCCTCGAGAATTTTGTAGCCGCCGCCCGGCACCGTCGAGTAGACCGCCTGGCCGGGAGCGGCCAGATTGATCTTGTTCTCGCCGAAGTTCGAGAAGGGCGACTTCTGGCTCGCCGGGTCGACCGACGCGACCACGACGACGTTCGGCAGTTCGGTCGGGAGACTGATGCAGTCGTTCGTGACCGTGCGGTCCGTCGCCGTCGAGTCGTCCGGGCTGGACGTGTCGTCGGTCTTGTTCGCCAGGTCGTAGTCCTCGTTGCCGGCTGCGGCCACGTTCACGACGCCCTTGGTGTCGGAGTACGCGACGGCCCGGCGTACCGCCTCGGCGATCGCGTCCTGGTCCTGGTCGGTCGGGCAGTTGAACAGCCACGGGTCGACGTAGTAGCTGTTGTTGGTCACCGAGACACCCTTGTCGGCGGCGAACATGAACGCGCAGACCGTGTTCTCCGGGAAGAACAACTCGGTGCCGGCCTCGGCCACCCGGATCGACGACACCTTCACGCCGGGCGCGACGCCGATCATCCCGAGCCCGTTCTTCGCCGCGGCGATCGTGCCGGCGACGTGCGTGCCGTGCTCGCCGACCGGTCGCCAGGCCCCGGGCCGGGTGTCGACCTTGCCGTACGCGCAGGACGCCGACTTCGTCGCGTCGAAGTTCGCCTTCAGATCCGGGTGCAGGTCGTCCACCCCGGTGTCCAGTACGCCGACAGTGATGTTCTTCGACCCCGGGTTCTTCGCCCAGGCCCGGTCCGCGCCGATCTGGCTCATGTCCGCGCGGTCGCTCTCCGGCAGCGTCGTCGCGACCTCCGGCACCGGCACCGGGACCGCCGGGTTGCCGACGTCCGCCGGCAGGTCCGTGGTGCGCGTCGCCCCCGCCTTCTGCACGCCGTCCACGGCACGCACCTTGGCGACGAAGTCGGTTGCCGTCGAGTGCGCGACGATCACACCGATCTCGTCGTACGTCGCATAGACCGTGCCGCCGTTCTGTGTGATCGCGGTGGTCACCTTGCCGGTCTGGTGCGGTTCGGTGATCACGAAGTACGCCCGGAGCCCGGCCTCGGACCGAGCCGGCGCCGCAGCGGCCGGCAGGGTGGCATTGACGGCCAGCAGGCAGGCCGCGAGGACGAGAAGCAGGGGTTTGCGCACGATCCATTCAAACTGAACGGGGGCTCAGAACCCAAGCCACCCCTCCGACACACCCCGGAGTGCGAGACGGGGTGTTGACTTGGCAGGATGTTCGCCCGTGGCTGAGCTCCTGTACTTCACCGGCACGATGGACTGCGGCAAGTCGACACTGGCGCTGCAGATGGATCACAACCACAAGGCGCGCGGCCGGCGCGGGCGGATCTTCACCAGCCGCGACCGGGCCGGGGAGTCGGTGCTCTCGTCGCGGCTCGGGCTGTCCGCGGAGGCGGTCGAGGTGCGCGAGGAGTTCGACTTCTGGGACTACGTGGTCGGCGAGCTGACGCACGGCGGGCGGATCGACTACGTGGTGTGCGACGAGGCGCAGTTCTACAGCCCGCTGCAGATCGAGCAGCTCGCGCGGCTGGTCGACGAACTGCAGATCGACGTGTTCTGCTTCGGGATCCTGACCGACTTCCGGGCCACCTTGTTCCCGGGGTCCGCGCGGCTGGTCGAGCTCGCGGACCGGATGGAACTGCTCCAGGTCGAGGCGCTGTGCTGGTGCGGTGAACGCGCCACCCACAACGCCCGTACGATCGGTGGGGAGATGGTGACCGAGGGCGAGCAGCTGGTGGTGGGTGACATGGTGACGCGCGACCACGAGCCCGCGTACGAGGTGCTCTGCCGCCGGCACCATCGCCGCCGCCTCACGCAGGCGCGCGCCCGCGCCACCTTGTCACCCGAGGTCCTGCCGTTCGGAGGAGCCGCTTCATGAGTCCGTTGATCACCGTCGAGGAGCTGCGCGCGCTGGGGACCGCCCCGGTGCTCGCCGACGTCACGTGGAACCTGGCCGGTCCGCCCGGCAAGGATGCGTACGACACTGCGCACCTGCCCGGGGCGTACTTCGTCGACCTCGACACCGAACTCGCCGGCCCGCCCGGCCCCGGACGCCACCCGTTGCCTGACGCAACCACCGTCACGGCCACCTTCCGGCGCCTCGGCATCACCACGCCCGACACCCCGGTAGTCGTCTACGACGCCAACAACTCCATGTCCGCAGCCCGAGCCTGGTGGACCTTCCGCTACTTCGGCCTCACCAACGTCCGAGTCCTCGACGGCGGCCTCGCCGCCTGGCAATCCGCCGGCGGAGAGGTGACAACAACCGAACCCGCGCCAAGGGCGCAGACCGGCCCGACTACCAACTCCGCCGGCGGGGACGGGAGTACCGGCGGAGTTGGCGGCGGTCTCATAGCGACTCCTGGACACCTTCCTGTGCTGGATGCGGACGGGGCTGCTGCAGTGGCTGCGAAGGGGATCTTGCTGGATGCGCGGGCTCCGGAGCGGTTCGCCGGGGAGGTAGAGCCGATGGACCCGGTCGCGGGCCACATCCCCGGTGCCGTGAACGCACCGACCACCGCGAACGTCGACGACACGGGACGCTTCCTCCCGGCCGCCGACCTCGAGGCCCGCTTCTCCGCGTTGGGCGTCACGAACGACACCGAGGTCGCCGTGTACTGCGGCTCCGGCGTCACCGCCGCGCACGAAGCCCTCGCTCTCGAATCCGCCGGCCTCCCAGCCACCGTCTACATCGGCAGCTGGTCCGAGTGGATCACCGACCCGAGCCGTCCAGTCGCCACAGGATCGAGCTGATCCCTCTCACGGCACGAGGACGAGGCGGGAGCCTGCGGGCAACTGCTTCGTCCATGCCTGCTCCACCTCGGCCAGCGGGACCGGATGCGGGTTGGCGGAGAGTGTGCCAGTAGTGATGAGGGTGGCCAGCCCCGGGAGTTCGGCGAGGATGTCGCGGGCCGGAACGGAGCCCTGGCCGCTGCCGATGATGTTGAGCGCCGCCGCGCGCAGCAGGTACGACGGCAGCGTCAGCTCGCGTCCCGCCATCGAGCCGATCTGGATCCAGGTGAGCGGACGCGCACGATCACCGCGGGCGTGCAAGATCGAGGACATCGCCTGCGCGGTCGGCGGTCCCCACAGATAGTCGAGCACCACGTCCACCTCGGCCGCGTGATCCGCCACCGCGTCGAGCTCAACGGCAGCGTCTGCCCCGAGGCCCGGCAGCAGAGCCAGACGTTCGGCATCCCGTCCCGCTCCGATGACGCGTGAAGCTCCGAGTTGCTTCGCGATCTGTACGGCGAGTTGGCCCGCGTTACCGGTCGCACCGAGAACCAGCACCGAGCCGCCCGCCTCGAAGTGGGCTCGCCGTCGCAGCGCGATCCACGAGGACATCGCCGGGTTCATCGCGGCGGCCACCGCCACCGGATCGGTGCCGTCGGGCAGCGCGACCGATCGGCGGCGATCCACCACCGCGAGCTCCGCCATCGTCCCCGGTCCGTTGTCCGGAGCAACGAAGTACAGCAGGTCGCCGTCGCCGGTCCGCCCGACGCCGTCGATCCCCGGCACCATCGGGAGCGAACCCTCCGACGTGTAGTGCGATCCGTCCGCGGCCGAGCGCACCCGCGGATGCAGTCCCGCGGCAACGACCTGCACCAGTAGCTCGTCCGGCCCGAACACAGCGGGTGCCGGAAACCCGTCGTACGTCGGTGGCTCGTCGAACGACCGCACCACGGCTGCCTGCATCGAACACCTCACAAGTAGTTTGTCTCGCGTACTACTTTCGAGAATAGTTTGTGTCACATACCAGGTCAACTAGACTCCGGCAGATGAACACCGTGGATGCCGTTGTGCAGTTGTCGTTCCAGGTCCAGCGGATCCTGGCCGCGGTCGGCGCCGAGCACGAGTTGTCGACCGTCCAGCTCCGGCTGCTCGGCATCCTTCGCGACCGGCAGCCCGGGATGCTCGAACTCGGCAACCACCTCGGTCTCGACAAGTCGTCGACGACCGGCCTGGTGTCGCGGGCCGAGAAGCGTGGTCTGGTCGAGCGGTCGCCGTCGCCGCACGACGGCCGCGGCGTCCTGGTGTCGCTCACCCCCGCCGGCCGGCTGCTCGCCGAGCAGGGCGAGCAGGAGATCGCCCGCCGCATCACCGCCCTGCTGAAACAGCTCAATGCGACCCAGCGCAAACAGTTCACCCACCTGGCCGCGATCCTCGTCCACGGCTAGGGCATGTCTCCCAATCCCACGCCTACTGCGGGGCGCTCGGCACGGCACCTCCTCGCTACGGCGGGGGATTGGGAGACAGGCCCTGGGCACTTTCAGGTGCGTGACATGTCTTGACTTCCTCGCGGGGCTGCGGGATGGTGTGGCAGAAATCGATTTCCCATCAACCGCCCCCTCTGATGCCGGGAGTCACGATGATGAAGCGATCCACGTTCCTGAAGGCCGCGGTCGGCGCCGGCGTACTGGCCGCCGTACCGGGCCGAGCAGTCGGGAGGACCCAGGCCGTGCTGACGAACAAAGTGGCCGATCTGACCGGTCCGGGCCTGACCGACCGGTTCCGGATGGCCGCGACCGACCTCGGGATCCCTGCCCGGACGCCGGACGGCAGATTGCTGTTCATGTTCGGCGACACCTTCGAAGAGGCGCGGGTCGGTGGCGGCTGGTGGCGGTCACCGGTCGCGCTGTGGTCCACCACGTCCGACCTGGCCGGCGGCGTGACGTGGTCGGGTGCGGTCGGGGGAGATGCCGCGCAGCAGTTGTGGGACTACCCGCACGACAATCCGACGTTCTCCACCGTGCTGCCGTCGGACGTGATCACGATCGGCGGGTCGATGTACCTGCACGCGATGGTGAACAAGGGCCTCGGGAACGTCGTGTGGACGGAGATCTGGCGTTCGGACAACTCCGGCGCGAGCTGGTACCACACCGGCGCGAAGTTCGATCCGACCATCGACGGCGGGATGTTCCAGCTGCTGACCTGGGGGCTGGGCAACGACGGGTACGTGTACGTGTACTCGACCGGTTTCCAGCGCAACAAGCCGATCATCCTGAAACGCGTCCGGGCGGAGCAGATCGCGAACCCGGCGGCGTACGAGCCGTGGGGCTACCGCGACGGCGTCTGGGCCTGGGGCAACCCGGCGACGCCGATCCTGTCCGGGAGCTTCGGCGAGATGAGCCTGCGTCCGCTCGGCGGTAAATGGGTCCTGACCTGGTTCAACGCGGGCGACTACCGGATCGACGGGATCATCATGGACACGCCGACCTCGAATCTGTACACGGCGTACCGTCAGACCCTGATCTACGGCGGCGCCTGGGGCTCCGAGGACGACAACCACGTCGCGCAGCTGTACGGCGGTTACGTCATCCCCGGCTCGACGCTGTCGGACATGCATCTGTCGGTCAGCCAGTGGAACACCGACGCCGGCTGGCCGTACCGCGTCATGCAGTTCCGCGTTCGCGGCTTCGGCTGACCGGTTGGACGCTAGAGCTCCAGGAGCATCGTGTCGGAGGTGCCGACGACGCCGACCTTGCGGAAGCCGAGTGCTTCGTAGAGCTTCCGCGCCGGGTTGTCCGGGTCGACGCTGAGCGAGAGCCGTTCGTACGACGCCGCGCGCGCCTGCGCGATCGCCTCGGTCAGCACGCCCCGCGCAACCCCGCGCCGCCGGAATCCGGCCGCCACTCCGAGTGTCAGTTCGGGTACATCGTCCGCGACGTACCCGTATCCCCGTCGATCCGAGGTGAGCAGTCGCGCCCAGGTAGCGCCGGCGGGGGAGCCGTCGACCTCGGCCACCACCCCGAAGTCGGTCGCCACCGGCCAGCCGTCGAGGTACCGCCACGCATGATCGTCGCCCCGGACCTTCGCCTCGTCGTACCACGGCGTCCCGTCCCAGTTGCACGCCTCGAGCAACATCTCCAGCAGGAACGGAAAGTCGGCCGCGGTCGCCGGTCGGAGCAGCATCCGGCCATCCTCGCCGATCCGCCCGCACGCCGCACGCGAATTCAGTTGACGGTCGGAGTGAACCCGCCGTCGACGCGGAGGTTGGCGCCGTTGATCGAGGCGCCTAGTGGACTGGCGACCAGCGCGGTCACTGCGGCGATCTCGTGAGGTTCGGTCAGCCGGCCCGACGGGTTGGCGAGCGGACCGTCGATCAGGGCACCGACGGCGGCGTCCTCGGTGATGCCATGGTGCTGTGCGAAACCAAGGGCCAGGTCGCGGAACGCGGCCGTCCGCGACGGGCCGGGGCTGATGGTGTTCGCCGTGACTCCGGTGCCGGCCAGGTCTTTCGACAGACTGACAGTCAGGTTGGACAGAGCGGCCTTGGTGGCACTGTAGGCCGCTCTGATCGGTAGCGGGTACGGGTGGGCGGCGCTGCCGATCTGGATGACCCGGCCCCATCCGGCCGCGCGCATCGCCGGCGTCCACAGGCCGATCAGCCGGACCGCCGTCACCGCGTCGTACAGCTCGAGCCAGTGGTCGGCACCGCCCGCCGTTCAGCCTTCCTCGTCACCGGCCGAGGCGGCGTTGTTGACCAGGATGTCGATGCCACCGAAAGGGGTCGCGGCCTCCCGGCCGGCACGGTGGCGGACCTGATGGTCGCGGCTGCGGATCGGCTGGTACTGCGAGACTCCTGAGAGCGCCTATGCGGGTCCGGCGACGCCGATCAGATTGCCTTCGGGGTCGGTGAATTGCCCGACGACCAGCTTGCCCGGTACGCCGTCCGGCCCGAAGACTCGTTGCCCGCCGAGCGCCTCGGCCTGAACCAGCGCGGCCTCGACGTCGTCCACGCCCACGTAGAACAGCGCCTTCGCGCGCAGCGATGCACCTCCACCGACTCCGCCGTTCACGCCGGCGTTCCCGACGACCCCGTACTGCCCGGGCTCGGAGACCT
>DASXXB010000132.1:0-10871 GCA_036503355.1 Kribbella sp.
CTCGCACTGCTGCCGTGATAATTCTGGAATGAGTTGGACCGACGCACAGCTTGTCTGGGATGCCGCGGTGATCGGCTGGCGGCGGTTGGCGCAGCAGCCGTCGGCTGACGGAGTGTTCAGCTGGGAACGCCGTGGCGAGGCCGACTGCTTCTGGTGGCGCGGTCAGCCGGGCAAGATCGCGCATCAACTCTTCCTCAGTGCGCCGCCGAATCAGGCAACGGCCAGTTCGGTGCGTCTGGCCCTGGAGTCGCCAACCGCCCAGGACGGCGGCGACGTCTGCGTGCGCGTCCTCGATCGGCCCGACCTCGCGGCGGTACTCGACAAGCTCGAGCCCACCTCTTCCAACACCGCGCCCCTGATGCTGTGCGACCTCGCCAACCGCCCGTCGGCACCGCGATCGACGTTCGATACCGCGATCATCGGCGACTCCGAGGAGCGCGCCCGGCTACTACGCATGGTCGGCGGCGTGTACGACGACCCGGACGGCCTGACCGCCTTCTTCCACGGCACCGGCGCCGCCGACATCGTCGGAGCGTTCGACGGCGACAAGCTGGTCTCGTCGGCGACCGTCGTGACGGCCGGAGACACGGCGAACATCTGGTCGGTCGCCACACACCAGGAAGAACGCGGCCGAGGCGCCGCATCAGCAGTCGTCGCCGCGGCCCTCGATCACGCCCTCGCCACCGGATGCACCCGCGCAGCCCTCGGAACCTCGGACGACCTGTCCCCCTGGTATACCCGCTTCGGCTTCACCGAGATAGCCCGCGAACGCAGCGCACTGATCACCCACGAACAGGTGGTCGCGTCTTCCTTGGCTTGAGGACCGGGATTTGGCCGACACACCTGTCATGGTCGGGAACCGGACACCCACCGAGCCGCTGCGCACGCCCGCGGCCGACGCCGTGGCTGTGGTTCCGGCCACCTTCCACAGGTGAGTGGGTGGGCGGCCTCGCTTACGGTTCTCCGGCGCTCAGGTCTTTGGATCGTGGATCCTCAGGACGGTTCGGGCGAGCCCGTGACACCAGTCGAATCCGGCACGGGAGCCGTGAAGAACGTCCGATGGGATTGGGTCTTCGAACGGCTGGCGCCGACGGATTGAGTTGGAGTAGTCCGTGTCGGCGATCTGCTGGGCGATGCCCCGGGCTCGCCATGCCTTCCGCTGCGTGGTTGGCCGCGTTTCCCGGCGGAACGTTCCCGTCCACTCGCGAGCCCGCGCCAAGCGGTCACTCGCGAGCGGCAGCTCGCAACACGCCGGCGCCAGCCGGAAGCGAATGCGCCGGCGCCAGCCGGAGGTGGGTGGGTGGGAGCGTGCGGAGCAGACGCGGTGAGGAGCGGAGCGACGAACTTAGCGGCTGCGTAGCGCGCGGGGGCTGATCTCCAGCCGGAAGAATTACCCCGGTTCGGTCCAGTGGCCGGTGGTGGCGAAGGCTTCGAGGGTGGTGGCGTAGGGGGTGATGTCGATGCCGCTGGTGCGGAGCCAGGCGTCGTCGTAGTAGGTGTTGCCGTAGCGTTCGCCGCTGTCGCAGAGCAGGGTGACGATGCTGCCGCGGGCTCCGGTACGGCGCATTTCGGCGGCCAGGCGGAGTGCGCCCCACAGGTTGGTGCCGGTGGAGCCGCCGACCAGCCGGCCGGTGACGCGGGAGCAGAAGCGCATCGCGGCGATGGAGGCGGCGTCCGGGACGGAGATCATCCGGTCGACGACGCCGAGTACGAAGGACGGCTCGACCCGCGGGCGGCCGATGCCCTCGATCCGGGACGGGCGGCCGGTGGAGAACTCGTGGTCGCCGGCCTCGAACGCGGGGAAGAACGCGGAGTTCTCCGGGTCCACGACCGCGACCGACGTGTCGTAGCGCTGGTACCGCACGTAGCGCCCGATGGTGGCCGACGTACCGCCGGTGCCGGCGCCGACCACGATCCAGGTCGGGATCGGGTGCTGCTCCAAGGAGAGCTGCCCGAAGATCGACTCGGCGATGTTGTTGTTGCCCCGCCAGTCGGTCGCGCGTTCGGCGTACGTGAACTGGTCCATGTAGTGGCCGCCGGTCTCCTCGGCCAGGCGCTTGGCCTCGCCGTAGATCTGGCCGGAGCGCTCGACGAAATGGCAGCGGCCGCCGTAGAACTCGATCAGCTCGACCTTCTCGGGGCTGGTCGAGCGCGGCATCACGGCGACGAACGGGAGGCCGAGCAGCCGGGCGAAGTACGCCTCGCTGACTGCGGTGGAGCCGCTGGACGCCTCGATCACCGTGGTGCCCTCGTGGATCCAGCCGTTGCACAGGGCGTACAGGAACAGCGACCGGGCCAGGCGGTGCTTGAGCGAGCCGGTCGGGTGCACGGACTCGTCCTTGAGGTACAGGTCCACGCCGGTACCTTCCGGCATCGGGAACACGTGCAGATGCGTGTCCGCGCTCCGGTTCGCGTCGGCGTCCACGATCCGGATCGCCTCGGAGACCCAGGCCCGCGCCTTCTCGTCGCGCCGATCGACCTCACGGCACACCCCGTCGTCAACCTCACTCATGCGGGCCAGGCTAGGACTTCCGGCCCGATTTGAGTATTCCTACGCTCTGCTACCACCCGCCGCCGGCGTCAGGATCGGTCGCATGATCCCGCTCGGAGCCATCCACTTCTCGCCCGCCGAGGTCGCCATGATCCTCGCGGTGCTCGCCTTCGGCTCCGTCGTACTGGCGCTGCCGGCAACCCTCACGCTCGCCTGGATCGGTCACCGGCGCGCCGACCGGCGTCGGGGGTGGAATGCGGCCTGGTACTGGTTCGGGGGTACGGCGCTCTCGGTGGCGACGACCGCACTCGCCGCAGGCCACGGTGCGGGGTGGTGGGCAGTGCCGATCGGGTGGGTCCCGAGCTTGTTGCTCGCGGCCGCGCTCAATCCCCACTGGACCCCGAAGGCGAGCTACTGTCGGAAGCCATGACGACCGGGCAGGGGGAATGATGAGCGAGAACAGTGATCGGCCGACGCGGCAGCGGGTGACGTTGACCGACATCAGTTCGCGGGCGTGGGAGCACCCCGCGGACCGTGGCGCGCTGGTGGCGCTGCGGCAGCTGAAGGGCTTCGACTACGTACTGCGGAAGATGTCGGGCCTGATCAACGAGCGCGCCTTCCGGCTGCAGTTCCTCGGCTCGGCGATCCGGGTCGACGAGCGGCAGTTCCCGACCGTGAACCGGCTCTACACCGAGGCCGCGAGCACCCTCGACGTACGGCAGCTCCCGGAGCTGTACGTGACCAACAGCCCGATCTGGAACGCGGTCACGATCGGCATGGACAAGCCGTTCATCGTGGTGAACTCGGCGCTCCTGCAGGGCCTCGACGAGGAGGAGCTGCGCTTCGTCCTCGGGCACGAGCTCGGCCACGCGCAGAGCGGTCACGCCCTGTACCAGTCGTTGCTGCTGTGGCTGATGCGGCTCACCGGCGCGATCAACTGGATGCCGATCGGCGCGCTCGGGCTGCGGGCGATCATCGCCGCCCTGCACGAGTGGTCCCGCAAGGCCGAGCTGTCCGGTGACCGGGCCGGTCTGCTCGCGGTCCAGGACCCGGCGGTCGCACTGCGCGTCCAGATGAAGCTCGCCAGCGGCGGTCAGCTCAACGAGCTCGACACCACCGCGTTCCTTGCCCAGGGCACGGAGTACGAAAGTGCCGGCGACCTGCGCGACAGCGTGCTGAAGCTGCTGCTGCTCGAGGCGCAGTCGCACCCGCTGGCCGTGATCCGCGCGCACGAACTGCGCCGTTGGGTCGACGAGGGCGAGTACACGACGATCGTCTCCGGCGAGTACCCGAAGCGCCAGGACGACGGCGACGCGTCGATCTCGCAGGAGGCGAAGAACGCGGCCAAGTCGTACACCGACGCGTTCAACCGCTCCCAGGACCCGCTGGCCAAGTTCCTCCGCGACCTCGGCGACGGCCTCGGCGGCGTCCGCGACTGGGTCTCCTCGAAGTTCCCGCCCCGAAACTGACTGGTCGAAAATCCGGGCTGGTTGCATCCTGTACGACGTGATCGACGTACAAGCAATCGGCCCGGACGACTGGAAGGCGTGGCGCGACCTCCGACTCGCCGCGCTGCAGGAAGCCGCGTTCGCGTTCGGCTCGCAGTACGCGGACTGGGCCGACGCGACCGAGGACCGCTGGCGCGAGCGACTCGGTGCGCCCGGCGCCTATCAGGTGATCGCGAGCATCGACGGTACGCCGGCCGGAATGGCCGGAGGGTTCCCCGACGGCGACACCGCCGAGCTGGTCTCGATGTGGGTCGCCCCGGAGGGTCGCGGCAAGGGCGTCGGCAACGCGCTGATGCGGGCCGTCGAGGACTGGGCCCGGTCGGCCGGCGCCACTGCCCTCAAGCTGTCCGTTGTCCCCGGCAACGACCCGGCGCACAACCTCTACCTCCGCAACGGGTACGCCGACACCGACGAGCTCGGCGACCTGATGCCGGACGGCGTACGGCGCGAACTGGTCATGCGCAAGCAGCTCTGAAACGGCCGAAGGGCTCGCCTCCCCCTCCCGGAAGCGAGCCCTTCGAGTATTGCGGGTCGATCAGCCCACGTGGACCGGGCTCTGGCCGTCGTTGGCCAGGTCCTTGTGCTTGATCGACAGGCCGATCAGCGTCAGGATCCCGGCGCCCAGCGCCAGGAACCCCGACCAGATGAAGGCCCGGGTGAAGCCGTGCGTCGTGGCCAGCGCGGTGAACTGACCCTGCAGCTGCTTGATCTGGTCGGGCGACTGCCCGGCCTCGGCCGCCTTCTGCAGGCCCGGGGCCAGCTCGGCGAACTTGTCCTTGATCGCGTTCGTGGAGATCGTGCCCAGCAGCGCCAGGCCGACCGCACCACCGATCTGCTGCACCGTGTTCAGTACGGCGGAACCGACACCGGAGTCCTCCGCCGCGACCCCGCTGACCGCGGTCAGCGTGAGCGGAACGAAGATCAGGCCCATCCCGAACGACAGCACCAGGATGTACGGCAGCAGGTGGGTCAGGTACGTCGAGTCCACCTCGAGCCGGCTGAACCCGAACATGCCCGCCGCGACGAACACGCCACCGGCACCGGCGATCCAGCGCGGGTCGAGCCGCGCCACCAGCGTCGACGCGACCTGGGCCGCGATCACGATGCCGACGCTGAACGGCAGGAACGAGACGCCGGTCTTCAGCGCGCTGTAACCCATGATCGACTGCACGAAGATGCCCAGGAAGTAGAACATCGAGAACATCGCCGCACCGACGATCAGCATCACGAAGAAGCTGACGCCACGGGTCTTGTTGGCGAGGATCCGGAACGGCATCAGCGCGTGCCGCGAACGGGCCTCGATCGCGAGGAAGATCCCGATCAGTGCCAGGCCGCCGAGGATGAAGATCAGCGTCCAGGTGTCGCCCCAGCCGTTGGTCGCCGCGTGCGTCAGGCCGTAGACGAGCGAGGTGAGTCCCGCCGTACCGGTGATCGCACCCGGAAGGTCGAACTTGCCGGTCTGCCGCTCCGACTCGCCCAGGAACCGGAACGCCAGCACCGCGACGATCAGGCCGATCGGCGTGTTGATGAAGAACGTCCAGCGCCAGGACGCCTCGGTCAGCGCACCACCCAGGATCAGGCCGACGGCCGCACCCGCACCGGACATCGCGGCGTACACGCCCATCGCGCGGTTGCGCTCCTTGCCCGCCGGGAACGTGGTGGTGATCAGTGCCAGCGCGTTCGGCGAGGCCATCGCGGCCGCGACGCCCTGCAGGATGCGGCTGGTCAGCAGCACGCCCTCGCTCTGCGCGATACCGCCGACGAACGACGCCAGGCCGAACAGTACGACGCCGACGATGAACACCTTGCGACGGCCGAGGATGTCCCCGATCCGGCCGCCGAGCAGCAGCAGGCCGCCGAAGGCCAGCGCGTAGGCGTTGACCACCCACGGCAGCGAGGCGTCGGTGAACCCGAGCGCGTCCTTGATGTGCGGCAGCGCGATGTTCACGATCGTGCCGTCCAGCACGACCATCAGCTGCGCCATGCAGATCAGCGCGAGTGCGATGCCGAGGTTGCGGTGCCCGTGAGCGCTCGGCTCACCCACCGCGTCGGCCGGCCGCCCTTCCGGCGGATCGGCGTTGATGACTTCTTCGGACATAAGAAAGATTCCCCTCTTGGGCAGACTGCCTTGCTGGTCCTGCGTTGGTTGCCGCCGGCCCCTCACCGGTCAGCTCGCCTGCGACCCCCGCGCCGCAGGCAGGATCACGTTGTCGATCACACGGAGGATGAGTTCGTCGGTCGGCTCGACGCCGAGGATGTAGGCGTGGTGGATGATCACCGCGGGCAGCGTCACCGACAACAGTGCGACGTCGACGTCCGGCGCGATCTCGCCGCGCTGGACGGCACGCTCGTACACCTTGTTGGTCACGGCCACGCGGGGCGCCAGGAAGCGCTCGCGGAACGCCTTCTGCAGGTCGTCGTCGCGGTGCAGGGCGGTGAGCAGGCCGGCGATCACCGACATCGGCAGCTCGTCGGTGAAGCCACCGTCGCCGCACGACATCGAGATCAGGTCGCCGCGGAGGCTGCCGGTGTCGACGTCCTCCGGCATCGGGCAGCCCTTCGCGCGGCTGATCGCGTCCACGACCAGCTCGGCCTTGGTGGACCAGCGCCGGTACAGCGTCGCCTTGCTCGCCTTCGCCGCGGTCGCCACCGCGTCCATGGTCAGCCGGTCGTAACCGAGCTCGGCCACCACCGCGACGGTCGCGTCGAGGATCTCCTCCTCGCGCCCGCCCTCGACCCGGGGCCGCTGCCGTACTGTCTCCACAACCATCACCCTGCGTAGCTACATCATCACGATGGAACGAAACCGTTTCGTTTCATCCACCACGCTACGACTCATGTGAAGGAATGCACAAATGATTTTGCCCGGAATTCATGAGTGGCATAGGTCACTCTCCGTACCAGTCGACCACTGGTACGGCGCTCGCAGGCGGGGACTGCCTGCTAGTCGTCGTCCTCGGCGGAGCGGGCCTGCTCGAGGCGGGAGGAGATCTTGGCGGCCCGGGTGTCGATCTTGCCGGCCAGCCGGTCGCGGGCGGCCCGGAGCACGAAGATCGACAGGATCGACGAGATGACCAGCGCGATCAGCAGCAACGGGAAGACGGTCAGCCAGTTGTTCAACGCGAACCACAGCACCGCGAAGCACACGGCGAACAACCCGGCCCGCAGCCCGGTGTAAACAGCAAACTCCTTCACGGCAATCCCTTCCCTCGCCTCACAGCATCACACACCCGCCGGCCCCGCCTCGACGACCCCCAGCCCGACTACAATGTGCAGTTAGTTGGCTACGAATTGTGAAGGGTGGGCATGATGCGTCTTGCCGTTGTCCTCAGCGCTCTAGCACTGGCCGCGGTTCCGGTTCCGGCCGCCGCCGCGGCCCCCGCCGCTGACCCGGTGTACGAGTTCGCGGTGGCTCACCCACTCGATCTGGCGGGCCTCGACCGGGTCTCCCGGCAGCACACCGGAGCAGGTATCGAGGTACGTCTGAACGGCGTCGCCCGGGCGGTCCCGGGCCCGGAGGCGCAACGGATCCTCGACCAGCGGTGGGCGGCGCGGAAGGCCGGCAAGAACCCGGCCGACAACCTCAGCGTCGGCTTCGTCTGGGTCGGCAGCGTCGCCCGCGGGATCTGGGACTTCCGGGACGGATTCGTCGGCGGCGTACGGCCGGAGGACCTCTCCAGCGTCCAGTTGTCTCTCGGCTGCACCCGGATCAAGCAGACCATCACCCGCACGTACGACTACACCAACGAGCAGACGGCGAACGCGGCCTACCTGTATCACGGCGGCCTGGGGACCAACGCGCCGATCAGTGCCGTCAAGGACGCGACCTCCGGCCACAAGATGGTCACCGACCACGGTGTCACCGACGTGATCCTCACCCGGCCCAAGGGGTGCTCCAAGCACGGGCACGGAGCGCAGTACACCTACGAGCACAACCAGGGGCAATCCGGCTTCAGTGCCTCAGCCGGGTGGGGTTTCCTCAGCGTCAGCTACAGCGGCAGCGGAGTGCACTTCCAGAAGGGCACCGACCCCTCCTACAAGACCTTCTGATGCTGGGCATCACCGCAACCGTCGTCGCCCTGGTCGGCACCCTGCTGACGTCCTCGGCAACCGACTGGATCACCGACTGCCAGTACGGCACCTATCAGAACAGGGCGAGCAACAGCCTCACTTCCGGACGGCTCGAGACAGGGCTGTGCAGCTACTCGACCACCGCCGTGTCGCAGGTGAACATCCGCTACCACAAGGAACGCGGCAACCCTGTCACGCTCCGCTTCGCCTGGGAGTTCGTGAACAAGCAGGGCACCGTCCTGACCGGGACCCGCCACGACCTGGGGAAGTTCAGGCAGGCTGCCGGGCAGACCAGGTACTACTCCTGGAAGTACCCGTTCCCCGGGACCAGACGGCCTGCTGCTCCGCTCGTGTGCGCGCGTGGGGTGATGCTGCAGTACGACGATGCCACCGGGAGCCTCGTCGGGCGGTATCAGACCGGTGTGATCTGTTGGTAGTTCCGGCTCAGAGGCCCGAGTAGGCGTGGAAGCCGGAGAGGAGGAGGTTGACGCCGACGAAGTTGAAGAGGAAGACGATCCAGCCGGCGATCGCCACCCAGGCTGCGCGGCGGCCGCGCCAGCCGGCGGTTGCGCGGGCGTGCAGGTACGCCGCGTAGACGACCCAGGTCACCAGCGACCAGACCTCTTTCGGGTCCCAGCCCCACGCGCGGCCCCAGGCGTAGTACGCCCAGATCGGCCCGGCGACGAGGACGCCGAAGGTCCAGATCGGGAACGAGAAGGCGTGCACCTTGTAGGCGACCGCGTCGATGGACTCGGCGGACGGCACCCGGCGCAGCGCGGCCGGCATCGACTTGCCGGCGACCGCCTTGGCCTCGGCCCGGGACTTGATCAGGAACAGCACGGAGGCCAGGCCACCGAGCGTGAACCCGCCGCCCGCGATCGCGGCCGCTGAGACGTGGATGACCAGCCAGTACGAATGCAGCGCCGGCAGGAGCTCACCGGCCGGCACGTAGAACGCCAGTACGGCGATCCCGAGAGCGGCCGTGATGACGAAGGTGACGCCCAGGCCGAGCCACTGCAGCCTCTGACGCTTGAGCAGCGCCAGGTACACGATCGCGACGGCCAGCGATGCGGTGATGGAGAACTCGTACATGTTCCCCCACGGCACCCGCCCCGCGGCCAGACCGCGGGTGAGGACACCACCGAAGTGGAACACGAAGGCAAGGACGGTCAGCAGTACGCCGACCCGGCTGGCCTGCTCACCGCGCACGGAGGATTCGTCGTCCTCCTCGGGAGCGGCCGCGTCCGCCGAGGTGTCCGGTACTTCGGAACCGTCAGCCGCGACCAGTACCTTCGGCTCGACGGCCGCCTTCTGCACCACCCGCAGGCCGCTCGCCCATTCCACCGCGTGGGCGAGCATGGCGAGTCCGTAGATGATCGTCGCGGTCGGGACCAGCAGATTCGACAGCGATGCCAGCGTGGCCGAGTTCATACCTGCTCCTGCTTCCTCAGAGCCTTCACGATCGCGTCGATCTCGTCACCGAGCCCACGCTCCGGTCCCCGGTCCAAGCCGGCGACCTCGACAACGGTACGCCCGTCCGTTTCGCGGACCCGCACCCAGGTACGGCGCGGGTGTACGAACAGCGATCCCATCAGGCCGAGGATGGCCAGCAGGATGCCCGCGAGCGCCAGCCCCTTCCCGGGCGTGTGGCTGATCTGCAGCTTCACCCACCGGCTGTAGCCGTCGAACGTGATCGACCCGGCCTTGTCGGGCAGCGCGACGCTCTGCCCCGGTGCCAACTGGAACCTCCACTTGTCACCGTTCTGGGTGAACTGTGTCAGCTTCGTCTTGTCCAGCTGGTACACCGAGTCCGGTTTCCCGGTCTCGGCCTGCGGCCGGCCGTAGTACCCCGTCATCACGAGCGCCGGGTTCAGGTCGTCGGGGAACACCGACACCGGGCCTTGCTGCCCGATCACCGCGGTGGGCAGGAAGAACCCTTCGAACCCGAGGGTCTTCGGCCGCGCGTCCGGGGCCTTGATCACCCCGAACGACGAGAAGTTGGCGTCCTGCGGCAGGAAGGGCGCCGGACCCGAGAACGCGACGTTGCCCTGGCCGTCGCGAACGGTGACCCGCGGCGCGTACCCGTGACCGAGCAGGAAGACAGTGCTGCCGTCCACGTTCAGCGGGTGGTTGACCTGGAGCAGGTACGACTTCTCCGGCGCGTCCGGCGTCTCCTGGTACTGCAGTTGCGCCTTGAACGAGCGGGCCGCGCCCTTCTGCGGGCCGTCCTGCTGGAACCTCACCTGGAAGTCCTTCACCGTCAGCGAGAACGGCGGCAGGTCGTCGTCACCGCTGAACGCGCGCCCCGGCGTGAAGTCGTCGTACTGCGCGACCGAGTTGGAGAAACCGTTGCCCACGACAACCACCACGCTGCCGTGGTACCCGAAGAGGGAGCCCCAGGCGACGCCGATCAGCGCCAGGATCAGCGAGAAGTGGAAGAGCAGGTTGCCGGCCTCACGCAGGTAACCACGTTCGGCGGCGACCGCTGCCTCGTACGACTCGACCCGGAACCGGCGGCGCTTCAGCTCCCGCGTCGCCACCTCCAGCACGTCACCCGGGGAGTCGACCTCGAAGCTCTGGTACCCGGGCAGCCGGTTCAGGTTCCGCGGCGGCTTCGGCGGACGGGCCCGCAACGCCTTGAAGTAGACGGAAAGCCTCGGGACGACACAACCGATCAGCGAGATGAACAGCAGCAGGTAGATCGCCGAGAACCAGGCCGACTTGAAGACGTCGAACAGCCCGAGCTTGTCGTACAGCGGGCCGAGCTTCGGGTGCGCGGCGAGGAAGTCCGAGACCTTGAT
>DASXXB010000133.1:0-1835 GCA_036503355.1 Kribbella sp.
CCCGAAGGAGAGCGAGTACCTGCTCCAGCTGCGCGAGAAGCAGAAGGCGCGTTACTCGTACGGCGTTCTCGAGAAGCAGTTCCGCCGGTACTACGAGGAGGCCTCGCGGCGCTCCGGCAAGACCGGTGACAACCTGCAGCAGATCCTGGAATCCCGGCTGGACAACGTGGTGTACCGCTCCGGTCTCGCCCGTACCCGCCGCCAGGCCCGTCAGCTCGTCGTGCACGGTCACTTCACCGTGAACGGCGTCAAGGTGAACATCCCGTCGTACCGCGTCTCCGCCCACGACATCATCGATGTCAAGGCGAAGTCGGTCGAGACGACGCCGTTCATCATCGCCCGGGAGACGCACAGCGAGCGTGTCGTCCCGGCGTGGCTCGAGGTGATGCCGGAGCGTCTGCGGATCCTCGTACACCAGCTGCCCACCCGGCAGCAGATCGACACCCAGGTCGCCGAGCACCTGATCGTCGAGCTCTACTCGAAGAACTGACCCGGTACCGGCCGGCGGCCTCCGGGCCGCCGGCCGGATCGGTGCGTTCTTCCTTCGCGACCTCAAATAGTGGTCGTCGCGGAACAGAAAGAAGACAGAAGTGCTTATCGCACAGCGCCCCACCCTGACCGAAGAGGTCGTCGACGAGTACCGCTCGCGGTTCGTGATCGAGCCGCTGGAGCCGGGCTTCGGTTACACCCTCGGGAACTCGATCCGCCGGACCCTGCTGTCCTCGATCCCCGGCGCCGCCGTCACCAGCATCAAGATCGACGGCGTCCTGCACGAGTTCTCGACCGTTGCCGGGGTCAAGGAAGACGCGACCCAGCTGATCCTGAACCTCAAGGACCTGGTCGTCTCCTCCGAGCACGACGAGCCGGTCACCATGTACCTGCGCAAGCAGGGCCCGGGTGACGTCACGGCCGCCGACATCGCGCCGCCGGCCGGTGTCGAGGTGCACAACCCGGACCTGAAGATCGCCACCCTGAACGAGAAGGGCCGGCTCGAGATGGAGCTGGTCGTCGAGCGCGGCCGCGGCTACGTGTCCGCCGTACAGAACAAGTCCGCCGACGCCGAGATCGGCCGGATGCCGGTCGACTCGATCTACTCGCCGGTGCTCAAGGTCACCTACAAGGTCGAGGCCACCCGTGTCGAGCAGCGCACGGACTTCGACCGCCTGGTCGTCGACGTCGAGACCAAGCCGTCGATGCTGCCCCGCGACGCCGTCGCGTCGGCCGGTAAGACGCTGGTCGAGCTGTTCGGCCTGGCCCGCGAGCTGAACGTCGAGGCCGAGGGCATCGACATCGGCCCGTCGCCGGTGGACGAGCAGATGGCCGCCGACCTGGCGCTGCCGGTCGAGGACCTGCAGCTGACCGTCCGGTCGTACAACTGCCTCAAGCGTGAGGGCATCCACACCGTGGGTGAGCTGATCTCGCGCAGCGAGCAGGACCTGCTGGACATCCGGAACTTCGGCTCCAAGTCCATCGACGAGGTCAAGCTGAAGCTGGCCGAGATGAACCTGTCGCTGAAGGACTCCCCGCCCGGGTTCGACCTCCGCGCCGCGTCCGGTGCCTACGGCAACGAGGCGGACGACGAGGACGAGAGCTTCGCCGAGACCGAGCAGTACTGAGCTTGTACTGAGCTGACCCAAGGCCCGTCGGGCCCTAAACCCCTTCGGCCCGACGGGGCCTGAGATTCCTGGAGTTATGAGATGCCAACCCCCACCAAGGGTGCCCGCCTGGGCGGCAGCCCGGCGCACGAGAAGCTGATCCTCAGCAACCTCGCGACGTCGCTGTTCGAGCACGGCGCCATCACCACCACCGCGGCCAAGGCCAAGCGCCTGCAGCCG
>DASXXB010000134.1:0-2408 GCA_036503355.1 Kribbella sp.
AAGCCGCTCGTCTGAGACGCAAGGAGCATCCCGTGATCATCGACGTCCACGGCCACATGTCCGCGCCGGACGCCTACTACGCCTGGAAAGCCTCGCTGCTCTCGCACCGCGGCGCGCACGGCGGCAAACCCCCGGCCTTCAGCGACGACGCGCTCGCCGCCGCGTATCACCACCCGCACCCGAGCTTCGGCGACATCTCGCATCTCGCGCACCTCGACGGCGCCGGGATCGACCTGCAGATGATCTCGCCCCGCCCGTTCCAGATGATGCACAGCGAACGGCCGGCGAAGCTCGTGCAGTGGTTCACCGAGGAGACCAACAACCTCATCCACCGCGCGACTGAGCTGTTCCCCGGCCGGTTCAAGGGCGTCGCCGGCCTGCCGCAAAGCCCGGATCTGACGCCGCGGGACTGGACCGCCGAGCTGCGCCGCACGGTGACCGAACTCGGTTTCGTCGGCGCGATGCTCAACACCGACCCCTACGAGGGCACGGAAACCCCGCTCGCGCTCGGCGACCGCTACTGGTACCCGGTGTACGAGGTGCTGTGTGAACTCGACGTCCCGGTGCTGCTGCACGCGGCCGGGTGCAAGCCGCCCGCGCGCGAGCCGTACAGCCTGCACTTCATCCAGGAAGAAACCGTCGCGGTGTGGAGCCTCGTGAACTCCACCGTGCTGAAGGATTTCCCCGATTTGAAGGTGATCGTCTCGCACGGCGGCGGCGCGATTCCGTACCAGGTGGGCCGGTTCCTGCCGTCGGTGGTGCGCACCGGAGTGTCCTATCTGGACAAACTGCGCCGGCTGCACTTCGACTCGTGCCTCTACACCCAGGACAGCCTGGAACTGCTGATGAAGGTCGTCGGCACCGACCGGGTGCTGTTCGGCTCGGAGAAACCGGGCACCGGCTCGCAGATCGACCCCGAGACCGGCCGCTGGTTCGACGACATCCACCTGCTCATCGACGACATCGCCTGGCTCGGCGAAAAGGAGCGTGCCGACGTCCTCGAGAACAACGCCCGCGCGCTCTTCCAGCTCTGAGGGGGAGATCATGACCGAGATCGTCGCCGGGATCGGCACCTCGCACGGACCGCAGCTGAAGGCGCCACCGCCACACGCCTGGGATACCAGAGGCACGGCGGACCGCGCCAGCAAAGGGCTGAAGTTCCGCGGTGAGACCTACCGCTACGAGGAACTGCGCGAGCTGCGGGAGGACTTCTCGCACGAGATCACTCCCGAGGTGATGGCGCGTCGCTGGGAAAGCTGCCAGCGGTCGATGGACCGGCTCGCGGAGTTCATCCGCACCCAGGACGTCGACGTCCTCGTCATCGTTTCCAGTGACCACAAGGAAACCTACGGCGACGAATGGCTCGCCCCGTTCTCGGTGTTCTGGGGCGACGAGGTCGCGCACGTGCCGTTCACCCAGGCGCAGCTCGACGCGATGGCCCCCGGCCTGGCCGAGGCCGCGACCGGCGACGTCCCGGACCGCACGATCATGCGGCCCACGCACCGCGCGCTCGGCAAGCACATCATCCAGTCCACCCAGGCCGAGAATTTCGACACCGGCGCGACCGAGGTCATCCCGGCCGGGCGGTACGAGAACCACACCATCCCGCACGGCTTCGGGTTCATCTACCAGCGATTCCTCGGGCCGGAGTCGACGCTGCCGATGGTGCCGATCTTCATCAACACCTTCTGGGAGCCGAATCCGCCGGGCGCGAAGCGCTGCTACGACTTCGGGCGCGCGGTGGGCCGGGCGATCCGGTCGTTCCCCGGGGACCTGCGGGTCGGCGTCGTCGCTTCGGGCGGGCTCAGCCACTTCGTGATCGACGAGAAGCTGGACCAGGAGTTTCTCGAGGCGCTGCGGAACCACGATGCCGACTACCTCTCGTCCGTTCCGGCTGCCGAGATGCGGTCCGGCGCGTCGGAGCTGCGGAACTGGATCGCGGTCGCCGGGATCGCCGACGAGGCCGGTCTCGCCGTGACGAGCGTGGACTACGAGCCGTGCTACCGGACGGAAGCCGGTACCGGCAACGCGATGGGTTTCCTTACCTGGGAACGGAAGTGAGCATGTCTCCCGAAGAGATCATCTCCGCGCTGCGCGGGCTCGACAGCTGCGCGGTGTCCGACGCACTGGACACGCTCGGCCTGCCCGGCGCGGTCACCGCGTTGAAGCCGATGTGGCCCGTCGGCACCGTTCTGGCTGGCCGCGTGCGCACGGTCACCGCCGCGCCCAAAGCGACTGCGGGACCGGCGACGCACATCGCTACCCCGCTGGTCGCGATCACCGAGCCGGACGACGTCGTGGTGATCGACAACCACGGCCGCACGGACGTGTCCTGCTGGGGCGGTCTGCTCGCCGAGGCCGCGGTCCGGCGCGGCGTGGCTGGCGTCATCGTGGACGGTGCCTGCCGC
>DASXXB010000135.1:0-27621 GCA_036503355.1 Kribbella sp.
GGAAGAAGATCGCGAACGGCGTCATGAACGCGCCCGGCAGGATGATGCCGGCGAAGCTGTTCAGCAGCCCGAGGTTCTTGATCAGCACGAAGTTCGGCAGCGTGGTGAAGATCGGCGGCACCATCAGCGCGGCCAGGAACACCGCGAACACCTTGTCCCGGCCGGGCCAGCGCAGCCGGGCGAACGCGTAGGCCGCCATCGCGCTGAAGAACACCTGGCAGACGGTCGTGATGGTTGCCACCACCAACGAGTTGCGCAGGTACAGCCAGAAGTTCACGGCCGCGCCGGAACCGCCCTGCGCCTGTGCCTCCTCGATCGACGACAGCCCGAGCACCCGCTTGAACGCGCCGAGCGTGGTCTCCACCGGCAGCAACGAGTTCGGGTGACCCGGCAACTGCGTATTGTCCGAGAACGCCGTACGCAACATCCAGTAGAACGGGAACAGCGTGACGATCAGCAGGATGAACAACAGCACCCAGGCGACCGTCCGTCCGACACTCACCTGACGCTTCATGCCAGATCACTCTCCCGCGCCCGCAGCAGCCGCAGCTGCACGAGCGAGACGACCGCGAGGATCGCGAACAGCACAAGCGCCATCGCGGAGGCGTACCCGAAGTCGAACCGGGTGAACGCCCGCTCGTAGATGTAGTAGTAGATGACCCGGGTCGCGTTGATCGGACCGCCCTGGGTCGTCACCGCGACGGTGTCGAAGATCTGGAACGACCCGATCATGGTGACCACCAGGACCATCACCAGGACCGGCCGCAGCAGCGGCAGCGTGATCCGCCAGAACGTCTTCCACTCCGTCGAGCCGTCCACCTCGGCAGCCTCGTAGACGTACGACGGAATCGTCTGGAGTCCGGCAAAGACGAGAAGTGCCGTGTACCCCATGTGCCGCCAGACGTTGATCCCGGCAACGGTCGGGATCGCCCAGTGCGAGTCGCCGAAGAACGCCACCGGGTCGACGCCGAACCAGCCCAGGAACGTGTTCACGACGCCGACCTGTACGTCGAGCATCCAGTACCAGACCAGCGCCACCACCACGTTCGCGACCAGGTACGGCGCGAGGATGATCGCCCGCACCGTGATCGACTTGGTGAGCCGGTACATCAGCATCGCGATCCCGACCGCGAGCACGGTCTGCAGGCCGATGTTGATCACCACGTACTCGACGGTGACGCCGAGCGCGTTCCAGAAGAAGCTGTCGTGGATCATCCGCTCGTAGTTGTCCAGCCCGTTGAACTTCGGCGCTTCGAGCAGGCTGTACTCGGTGAAGCTCAGGTACGCGCCACGCAGCGTCGGCCAGATGTAGAACACGACGAAACCGAGCGTCGCCGGGGCCAGGAAGATCATCGCGACCTTCAGGTCCCCCAGGCTCCGCCTCCGGCCGGGCGGTACGGCCGGATCCCCGTGACTTCGTTGCGGTGTAGGTGGTGCGTTGGTGGTGGCGGTCACGGGGATCTCCTTCTCTGTTCTGCGGCCGGGTGGCTTACCCGGCCGCGGTCACGTCCAGCAAGATCGCGCTCTCGGGCCATTGCGCGGGCATCAGCACGCCGACCGAGGCGAGGGCGGCGCCGTTCAGCTGCACGCTTCCACCGTCGGCCGACCACCCCGCGGACCGCGACCCGGGACCGGGTGTCGCGACCTTCTTGATGCGGTACGTCGTCTGCGGGTCCAGCCCGGGCAGTCGCACGCGACCGACCGCGGACGTCACCGACTGCTTGGTCTGTACGACGCTGAAGACGGCCTGCGACCCGTCCTGCGCCACGACACCGTGGACGAGCACGTCGTCGGGACCGCGGTCGGCGCGGATCACGCGACCGGTGTGCAGCAGCGGCCGCAGCTCCTTGTGCAACGCGACCCAGCCCTTCAGCTCCGCGCGCTCCTCGGCGCTCGCGGACGCGATGTCCCACTCGATGCCGAAGTGCCCGAACAACGCGGTGATCGCGCGGAACGCCAGCGTCTGCGTCCGGCCCGTGGTGTGCGCGCGCGGCGGGCCGACGTGGCAGCCGATCAGCTCCGGCGGAAGCAGCAGTTGGGTGTAGCGCTGGATCGTCTGGCGCTCCAGGGCGTCGTTGCTGTCGCTGCCCCAAATACGGTCGGTGCGCTCCAGGATGCCGAGGTCGACGCGGGCGCCCCCGGACGAGCAGGATTCGATCTCCAGCCCCGGGTGCCGGCGCTTCAGCTCGTCGATCAGCCGGTACACGGCAGCCGTCTGCTCGTGGATGCCCGCCGTACCGGTGTGCTGGTTGCCGCCGTCGACGAAGTCGCGGTTGTGGTCCCACTTCAGGTACGCGATGTCGTACTCGCCGAGGATGCTGTCCAGGCGCTCGAGGATGTAGTCGTACGCCGCCGGGATGCCGAGGTTCAGGCCCTGCTGGTGGCGCGCGGTCGGGGGCATCCGGTCGCCGGTGGCGAGGATCCAGTCCGGGTGCTCGCGGGCCAGGTCCGAGTCCGGGTTCACCATCTCCGGCTCGACCCAGAGCCCGAACTGCAGCCCGAGGCTCCGCACGTGGTCGACCAGCGGGTGCAGTCCCTTCGGCCAGATGCTTTCGTCGACGTACCAGTCACCGAGGCCGGCATGGTCGTCGCGGCGGCCGCGGAACCAGCCGTCGTCCAGCACGAACCGCTCGGCCCCGACCTCGGCGGCCGCGTCCGCGAGCGCCTTCAGCTTGTCCAGGTCGAGGTCGAAGTACACGGCCTCCCAGGTGTTCAGTACGACGGGACGCTCGCTGCGAGGGTGGTTCGGGCGGGCCCGCAGGTAGTCGTGGAAGCGGTGCGATAACTGGTCGAGGCCGACGCCGTACGAGCCGTAGATCCACGGCGTGCTGTAGGTGTCGTGTGGTTGCAGACGGCCCTCGCCCGGCAGCAGCAGCTCGCCGCCGCCGATCACGCCGTACCCGGTCATGCCGCGCTCGGCGTACGAACGGTGGTTGCCGCTCCAGGCGGTGTGCACGCCCCAGATCTCGCCGTCGCGGAACCCGAAGCCCTTGGTGCCGGCCAGCAGCAGGAGCGTCGCGTCGGCGCCGGTGCGGCCGCGGCGGTTGTCACGGACGTGCGCACCCTGCGTGAACGCGTGCCGCTGCGGGTGCCGCTCGCCGATGTGCCTGCCGGTCAGATCGAGCAGTTCGGTCGCCTCGGTCGGGACCGGCAGCGCCAGGTAGAGCCCGTCGACGACGTACGGCGTCGTACCGAGGTTGGTCAGGTCGGCCCTGGCCTTCATCAGACCCGACTCGGTGAGCTCGATGGTGAGCTTGAGCTCGAGCCCGGCCGTCGTGTCGGCGGCCTCGACCTGCACGGTGTTGCCGGTCTGCGCGACGTTCGCGAGCCGGAAGCTCGCGGAGAAGTCCTGGCCGTCGCGGTGCCCGTTCAGACCGGGCAGGCCGAACCAGCCGGCCGAGTACTCCGGCACGATCGCGATCGGGAGGTTGCCGTCCAGACCGTTCCCGTCCTGGACAGCTCCCGCGCCGCGCCGCAGCTCCAGCAGGGCGTCCCCGGTCAGCTCGCCCAGGTCGGCGCCCCAGTGCAGGACAGACGGAAGGGCGGGACCGGAGCAGTCCAGCACCAGGCTGACGCCGCCGGCCTGCAGCTGCAGGATCTCGATGTTCGACACTGTTGATTCACACTGCTTTCTGATTGATTTCAGGACGGAACTATTTACCCCGTCGGCGCCGTTGTCAATGCTTCACGAAGTTAAGTAAATAGCCTAGGGGTCTCTACAACGAAGGAACAGGGCTGATCAGCGCCCGAGGCGGGTCCGCACGAGCAGGTCGTGCAACCCGGCCTCCGCGACGGGCCGGTCCGGCAGCCGGCTCACTGCCTCGGCCTCGTCCAGCACGCTCTGCAACCGCGCCACATCTGCGGCGAGCTGGCCCTCGGTCGGGCCGTCCAGCGGCGCATGTTCGGCCTCGGCCTTCGCCGCCATCAGCTCCCGCAGGTACGGCGGTCCGCCCGCAAGCTCCCGGAGATCCGCCTGGACCACACCGGTGCGCATCAGGTTGATCCCGGTCAGCAGCACCCGGAACGTGTAGAGCAGCGGCTTGAGTTCGCGCTTCTTCAGGAACAACTCCCACTGCGTCTTGGCGAACCCCCGGTAGTGGTGCGCGTGCCACTTCGTGATGCACCCGTCGGCCAGTGCGACGAGCTCCGCGTGTTCCGGCGTACTGACGACGACGAGTGGCGAGAGGACCTGTTCGAGGACGTAGCCGTTGCGGCGGAGCATCAGCCGGGCGAACTTCGCGAGGTCATGGGTGACCAGATCCACCTCGGCCTCGTTCTCGAACCAGGTGCGGTCGAGGGTCTCCGGACCGTGCCGCAGTCCGACCACCTCGGTCGCCGGCAGGACGTGTACGCCGCGCAGGTCGACGTCGGAGTCCCGCGACGGGAAGCCGTACAGGTGCGCGCCGGACACTGTTGCGAAGAGCAACGGATACGGCTGCTCCCCCATGACGGTCCGCAGCTCCGCGTAGTCGAGCCGGCGCATGTCACGTGTCACCGAGACTCCTCTTCCGTACCGATCGCAGCCAGTTGTCGACGGTGGTCACGTCCGGCGTCGCCGGGAGTACCGTACGCCGCAGCGCGTCGTCGAGCTGCTCGTGCAGTTGGAGCCGCCAACGTTCTACCTCGTCCCACGGGACGTCGCCGCGCCGGACGGCCAGCAATCGCTCGCGATGCGGCCCGACGTCGACGACGAGCGTTGCTTCGAGCAACAGTTCGCGAGCCGAGAGCAACAGCCGGATCAGATGCATGACGTGCTTCCACTTCGGCGTACCGTCGCGGCGGAAATCCGTCTCGAGCTTCTTGAACTGGCTCAGTACGTAGCCGGAGTACGTCTGGTAGGCGAGCTGGGACAGGAAGGCCTTCCGCAGCCCCACGAGCTCCTCGCCCAGCGGCGTCAGCCGGACCACGAGCGGCGAGTGCAGGACCTCGAGCAGATTCGGGTTCGACTTCAGCGCGAGCTCGCAGAACCGTTCGACCTCCCATGAGAACCACTCCGGCTCCGGCCCGTCGACGTGCGTCGGCGGCTTCGCGAGCGACCAGAACGCCTCGGTCGGGGCGACGTACACGCCGCGGGTGTCAGTGTCCGACGTGTCGGTGTCGAGCCCGAAGGCCCGGGAGCCGACGACCGCCGCGTAGATCGTGTGCTCGCGCACCAGCCGGTCACCGTCGGGCTGTTCGAGCCCGATCGCCTCGTCCTGGTACGCCGTCCGCAGGCTGAGCTGGTCGCGCCGCGCCACGGTCTCCCGCCCGTCCACGAGCCTGACCGTGTACCGCCCGTCGGCCGTGATCCCCGCGACCCGCCCGGTCGCCCCACGCTGCGCCGTACCACCCTGATCATCCGGCCCCGCAACCCGAACCACCACCTGCGTACCCACCGGCAACTGCGGTCCCATCTCCGCATCGTTTCATCCCCAGGGTCGATCTATTGACAAATTTTCCTGTCAAGTGAAGATTGAGCAGCATGCTGCGCTACGTCGAGGAACCGGAGAAGGTGCGGTTGGCGCTGTCGCCGATCCGGCGGCAGCTGCTGGGGCTGCTCCGGGAACCGTCGTCGGCGACCCAGCTCGCGGCCGCGCTCGAGGTGCCGCGGCAGCGGGTGAACTACCACCTGCGCGAGCTCGAGAAGGCCGGCCTCGTGGAGCTGGTCGAGGAACGGCAACGGCGCGGGTTCACGGAGCGGATCCTGCGCGCGTCGGCGGCGCTGGTGGTCGATCCCGCGGTGATGGGCCGGGCGTTCACACAGATCCAGGACCAGTACGCCGCCGAGCACCTGGTCGAGGTCGCCGCGGGGACCGTCCGGGACGTGGCGCGGATGCAGAGCGCCGCCGATGCGGACGGGAAGCGGCTGCTGACGTTCACGGTCGAGGCCGAGGTGCGGTTCGCGGAGCCGGGCGACGTGCATGCCTTCACCGATGCGTTGAGCGCGGCGATGCAGCGCGTGGTCGAGGAGTTCGACAGTGCGGGTGGGCGGCCGTACCGGCTGGTCGCGGGCGGTCACCCGGCACCCCGACGTACCGAGGAAGGGTCATGAAGATCGTGGTGACGGTGGCCGCTGGAGTGGAGACGGTGTGGGACGCCCTGCGGGACAGGGAGAAGATCCGGCACTGGCACGGGTGGGAGTACGAGGGCGGGCTCGAGGCGGAGATCGAGCAGATCTACTTCACGCGGGCGACCGAGGAAGGTACGACGCTGCGACTCGCGAACGGTGACGAGTTCTTCGTCGAAGCGGTCCAGGGCGGGTCGCGCGTGACGCTGACGCGGGCACCACTCGGCGCGGATCCCGACTGGGACGCGTACTACGACGACGTCACCGAGGGCTGGATCACCTTCCTCCACCAGCTCCGCTTCGCGGTCGAACGTCATCCGCGCGAGGCCCGCCACACCCTGTTCTACTCGGGCACCGGCGCCCTCTCGCCGCTCACCGAGCTGGATGTTCCGGCGCAGGAGGCCGGCACGACGTACGAGCTCGAACTCGCCGGTCAGCCGGCCAAGGGCGAGATCTGGTACACCTCGGACCACCAGGCCGGCCTCACGGTGGACGCCTGGGGCAACGGCCTGCTGGTGCTCAGCCACATCCCGCCCGGCGAACAGAAACCCGACGGCGCCGCGATGGCGATCCTGTCCGTGTACGGCGACACCGACCTCGACGAACTCGGCGCTCACTGGAGCGCGTGGTGGAGCGAGCGCTACCCGGAGGCGCTCAACCTCCCGACCTGACCTCCGCATCACGCTGGTCCCGCGATGCCTCGGCCTGTACGCCGTCGTGTGCAGCCGCGAGGAGGGCTCGGGCGGCCCAGTGCTGGACGTGGAGGATGTCTGCGGAGTCGAGGCCGCAGATGTCGCGCAGCACGATCGTGGACTCGATGCCGATGACAACGGTCAGGGCGTGGGTCAACCGGTCGAGCTCGCCGGCGTCCAGCTCTCCTTGCAGCGGGGCCAGCGCGCGTTCGACGTACTCGAGCCGCCGGGCGGGACGCGGCGGCACGCCTTGCTCGATCTGGTCGCGGTCGATGGTGAAGCGGATCATCTGGCGAAGCAGCGCCTCGTTGTCCAGGGTCATCCGCGACAGCGCGTCGACGAGCCGGTCGACCCGGTCGGCGACCGGCTCGTCGGCGCGACCCGCCTCGATCGAGAGCTCCATGTTCTGCCGGGTCGCCTCCAGCGTGGCCTCGACGGACAGCTGCTCGGCGCTGGGGAAGTACCGGTAGGCCGTGCGGCGGGAGATGTCGGCGGCGTCGGCGACCTCCGCGACCGACGGGCGCCGCCCCTCGGCGATCAGCCGGCCGGCCGCGTCGACGAGCGCCTTGCGCGTGCGGCGCTTCTGATTGTCCCGAGCCATGCCGTTGACCTCGTTCTCCCGGAGAGTTAATGTCACTTGAGTGCCATGAAGGCACGTCAGTGACATGATAGCAGTGAAGTGTCACCACCCATGGGGGAAAGGAATCGTCGATGACCGACCAGCAGACACGGGCCGCAACGGCCCTGGTAGTGGGCCCGGACGAGGGCCGGGAACTACCGATGATCGGACGGGTGGCGTTGAGCGGCGCCCAGACCGGTGGCGCCTTCGAGCTGATCGACTTCCGCGGCAACGCCGCCTGCCCGCCGCCGCACGTCCACCGCGAACGCGAGGAGTGCATCCAGGTCCTCGAGGGCCTGTTCACCTTCACGATCGGCACCGACGAGGTCGAGGTGGCACCCGGCAGCTGGGTGTACGTCCCGCGCGGCACCCGGCACGGCTTCACCGCGAGCGCCGACGCCCGCGCGCTGATCCTCGTCACCCCCGCCGGCCTCGAAGGCTTCTTCGCCGAGCTCGGCGGCGGACTCGCGGCCGGAACGCCGACCCAGGAGATCCGCGCCGCACTCAAAGGCCGCTTCGACTCCATCCCGGCCTGACGATCGCGCGATCCGGGAAGCAGGCCGGCCGCCGCACCCGGGGCGGGGTGCGACGGCCGGTTCTGGTTACAGAATTGTCAGCTCAGGTTGAGGCCCGTGTCGTCGACGACGAACGAGGTCTGCAGGGAGCTGTCCTCGGTGCCCGTGAAGCTGATGGTCACCGTCTGGCCGGCGAACGACGAGAGGTTGAACGACTTGAGCGAGTAACCGCTCGCCTTGTTCAGGTTCGAGTACGTCGCCAGCGTGGTCGAGCCCGCCTTCACCGTGAGCTTGTCGTACTGCGTCGACGTGGTGGTCTCCGCGGAATCGATGTGCAGGTAGAAGGAGAGCGTCGCCGAGCAGCCGGACGGAATCGCCACCGACTGGCTCAGCGTGTCGGTGTGCGTCGTGCCGTAACCGTCCATCCAGGCCTTCCAGGTACCGCTGTGCGCGGGCTGGGAGGTGGAGTTGTCGACCACACCGGCCGAGGCCGTCCACGGTGCCGCCGTACCGGTCTCGAAGCCGGGGTTGCCGAGCTTCTGGCCGGAGCAGTTGCCGGTGCCGCCGCTGACGGTGATCGTGAACTGCGTCGAACCCGAGCCGCCCGCACTCGCGGTCGCCGTCGCGGTGACGTTGAACGTGCCGCTCGCGGTCGGCGTACCGGACACGGTGCCGGTCGACGAGCCGATGGTGACGCCACCGGGCAGGCCGGTCGCGGACCACGTGTACGGCGCGGTGCCGCCGGACGCGGTCAGCGTGAACGGCGAGAGCGCCGTACCGACCGTGCCCGTCTTGTTGCCCGGGTTGCTGACCGTCACGCCGCCGCTGGTGCTGCACGTCGGGTCACCGGACTGCGCCGGCACGCTCACCGCGTCCCACGCCGCCTTGACGGTGTTGAACTCGGTGCAGCTGCCCGGGTACAGGTTCTTCGCAGCGGTCAGGGTCCAGGTCCGGTACTTCAGGTACGAGCTGCTGCTGGTCTTCATCAGCATCGCGTTGTACATGATCTTGATGGCCTTCTGGATGCCCAGACCGGTCACCGTCGAGCTGTTGCAGGTCGGCACGTTCGGCGAGCCGCCGCTGCCGATCGACAGCAGCACGAACCAGTGGTCGCCCGGACCGGCCGCGGCGTGCACCTCGGAACCCGGGATCGAGCTCGAGTAGCAGTTCGGGTCGCCGACCGCGGACGGGTTGTACATGTTGCGGATCGGCCCCTGGCCGACCAGGTTCACCTCTTCACCGACGTAGAAGTCCGGCGGGTCGTATGCGGAACCCTGGTTGCTGTAGAACTCGGTGGACGCGCCGAACGTGTCGGCCACGAACTCCTGGGTGCCGTTGCCGGAGATGCCACCCGGGGTGTGGTCGTCGATGCCGTGGCCCAGCTCGTGGCCGACGACGTCCATCGAACCGATCCAGCCGCCGGCCGTGTTGTGACCGACCTGCACCTGCGAGCCGTCGTAGTAGGCGTTCTCGTCGTCCAGCCCGACACGGATCGGCCAGCCGCCGCCGTTGCCGTCGAAGCCGTTACGGCCGAGCCAGTCGGTCAGCATGTGCCGCTCGGTCTGCGCGGTGAACAGGGCGTCGACGCACCCGGTCTCCTTGTTCGAGGCCGTCCCGTTGCCCCAGTTGTCGTCCGGACCGGAGAACGTGGTGTTGTTCGCCGCGTCCTGGCAGGACTGGTTGGTGGTGTTCGGGTCCTTCAGCGAGTACGTGCTGCCGGACAGCGTGGTGTCCAGGTGGACCGGGTTCGGTCCGCTGTACGCCGCCGTACCGTTGCCGGCCATCACGTGCTCCTTGGTACCGAGCACCTTGCCGCTCTGCGCGTCGACGTACACCGACAGACTCGACGGCTCCTTGCCGTTGCTGCCGCTCACCCGCGACTGCCAGGCGAGCTTCGGGGTGCCGTCCAGCGCGTAGACCGCAAGCGTCGGCGTGGTCGAGGAGTCGACCCGCTTCAGTTGCTTGTTCGCGGTCTTCTGCGCGGCCGACGCCGCGACCTTCGCTGTCGTCGACAGGTCCGGTACGGCGGTGGTCTGGGCGACCGACGTGGCCTTCACGGCGCCCTTGCTGTCGGTGACGACGACGAAGTCACCACCGACGACCGGCAGTCCCTTGTACGAGCGCTCGTACGGGACGTACTGCAAGCCGGACTGCTCCGAGATGACCGGCTTCGCGATGAACTTGTCGTCCTTCGAGGCGTGCAGCGCGCTCGGCCGGGCGGCCACCAGCGAGGACGCGGAGCCGGCGGCGAACGCCTTCGACTGCGCCTGCGAGGGCCGGGGTGGAGGTGCCGCACTCGGAGCGGCACCGGCGGCCGACGTACCGAGCCCGGCCAGTGCTGCCGCTGCGAGGCTGGTAACCCCGAGTATGACGGCAGGCTTGCGGGAACGCTGGAACAAGACCATGGGATGTGGTCCCTTCACGAAATGGTGCTTGGGCGGGTTGCGCCTCGCCGGACTGCAGGCGGTGCACCACTCCGCCTGGAACCTCCGGCCTATCCCCCGGGCCTTGCCTCGGACGTCCCCTTTTCCATCCGGCCCGGATCAATCGCGCGGACGGACACTATGTCCGGCACCCGACCCGGGCAAGGCGCTGTCGTGCCGTTGGCACCCCGATGACAACTGACCGCGTTGTCATCGCTACAAAGAGCTGACAAACCTGGGCCGTGGCTGAGAATCATCACGGCACCGTGAGGGGTTCGACGCGGACAGTGGCGGGGTTGCGCGGGGAGCGAACGTCAGGTGGTCTGGGGTCGGTGTGAATGGCAGAATCGCGCAGACGGGTCGGCTGCCGCGGGGTGCGACGCCTCGCGCGGCGCGACAGATCGCGATCAGGACGACGCCGGCTGGGGTGCGAGTGGAAACCGAATGCGTGCTGTCGCTCGGCGACCAGCGCTGGACGCTGCCGCCCGGCACCGACACGATCACCCTCGGACGCGCCTCGAACGCCGACATCCGGCTGCAGGCCGACGACCAGATCTCCCGCATCCACGCCCGCCTCACCCGCGCCGGCGACACCTGGCTCCTGCACGACGAGTCCCGCAACGGCACCGGCCTCAACGGCCACCGCCTGACCGCCCCCACCCCCCTGAACCCCGGCGACCGAATCCACATAGGCCGCTCAGTCCTCACCTTCCAAACCACCACCCCCACTCAACCCCCTACCGCCCCCGACCCAACCCCACCCACCACCTCCCAGCCCGCACCCCCCGCCGGCTCGCATGCCGCACCCCCCGCCGGCTCGCACGACGCACCACCGGCCGAGTACCCAGCCGCACCCGGTGCCGGCTCCGAAGCCGCACTATTTGCCGGACACGCCGTACCACCAGCCGCCTCGCACGCCGCAGCCGCCGCCGGCTCCCATGCCGCAGCGCCTGTTGCGCCGTCCGGCGGCGTAGAGCCCGCCGCTCCGGCGCCCTCCCAGGTGGAGCCCTTCCCGGTGGAGCCCGTGCGCACCGCACCAGTTGCCGACGCGGCCCCGCCCGCCGCAGCTCCACCGCCGCCTTCGTGGCCACCGGCATCCACTTCGGCTCCAGCCCAGCCAGGCTCCGACCAACCACGGCCCGCGGCGCCCCAACAGCCCACCAACCCGTTCCTCGCCGACCTACCCCAGGCCGAGCCAACCCCGCCTGACCAGCGCGCGTCCGACCCCCACCCGGCCAACCCGTTCCTCGTCGACCCACCCGCAGGCGATCAGCCCCCGACCAACCCCTTCCGCGCCGAACCACCCGCGGCCGAGTCGCTTCCGAGCGATCAGCACGCGGTGGAGCAGTTGCCGGATGCGGCGTATGGGCAGGTGTCGGACGTTGATGGTGTGGAGGACGGTGCGGGGTATGCGGCTGGGGAGGGTTATGGGGCTGCGGGTGTGGTGCCTGGGTTTGAGGGCGGGCGGTCGGGGGACGGCGGCACGTGGGCGGCGTACCCCTCGGCCGACAACCCGGAGCCGGTCCGCTCGCCCTGGGAGATCTCCGCGCAGATCGACCAGTCCCAACCGAACTGGAACGAATCGGACAGCTGGCCCGACCGCCGCACGCCGACCGCGGACCGTCGTACGCCGGCCACCACCCGCCTCCCCGACCAGCGACAACCAGCAGCCGACCGCCGTACGACGGAAACCGACGAGGACGACCCGGTCGGGACCGTCCGCCTGTCCCGGGTGCTGATCGCGGCGGGCGGAGTGATCGCCCTCGGCCTGATCGTGAACCTGATCGTCACGTTCCTGTCCGACGGCCCCGGCAGCATGCTCCGCTGGCTGGTCCCGCCCGGGATCGCGCTGGTGGTCGCGATGGTTCTCGTCCTGCTCGACGCCGCCGCCCCGAAGCACCACCGCCCGGGCCGCCTCGACGTACCGGTGCTGATCGCGATCGCCGTCGCGCTCGTCGGCGTCGGCGTCGGCGGGTTCGCGCTGACCGCTGGCGTGGAGTACGTCGGCGGCTACCTGACCGGCAACGAGTCCGGTGCGGATCGGCTGGTGAAGCCGGTCGCGAAGACCAACTCCGCCATCACCGTGACGGTCGAGAACGTCACGTACACAAGCCATTTCACCCGCATCGAGGTCCTGGTCGCGAACAGCGGCAAGCAGGCGTTCACGATCCCGATCGCCGGTACGACGTTCACCGCCGCCGACGGTACGGCGCTGCACGCGGACACCGGCAAAAGCTCGTGGCCGAGCCGGATCGCGGGCGGCGGCAGCGAGCACGGCACGATCACGTTCAAGGGCCACCTGCCGGACAGCGCCACCAGCGCATCCCTCACGTTCAGATCCGGCGACGCGGCCTTCGGCGTCCCCGGAGTGCAACTCAGCAAGTAAATATCGAAAATCGATGTATAGTTGCGTCCGTGAGTGAGCTGGACGTCGACCGGTTGACGACTGTCATCGAGGACTTCACCACGATCTTCATCCGGCTGCCGTCGGTGCGGCGGCTGAACTTCTCGGCTCTGTCGGTGCTGCACACGCTCGACCGCAACGGCCCGCTCCGCCTCACCGGCCTGCTCGCGACCGAGCAGCTCAAGCAGCCCGCCCTGACCAGCCTGGTCGCCAAACTCGAGCAGGACGGTCTGCTCCAGCGCCGCCCCGACCCGAGCGACGGCCGTGCGAGCCTCATCTCGCTGACCCGCACCGGCCAGGAGATCGTGCGCTCCCGGCACGCCAACCGGGTCGCGAAACTCACCACCCTGGTGGACCGCCTCACGCCCGGCGAGCGCGCCGTACTCGCCGGCTCGACGGACATCCTGCACCGCCTGACCGAACTCGCGGAGGACCCCGAATGACCCCGACGTCCATCGCCGTCCCGGATGAGGTCCTCGACGATCTGCGCCGTCGGTTGCGGGCGACCAAGTGGCCGCGGGACGCCGGCAACGACGACGGTTTCTACGGTGTACGTCGTACTCGCCTGCAACCGCTCGTCGAGTACTGGGCCGACGGTTTCGACTGGCGCGCCGCCGAGCGGGCCATCAACGCGTACGACCACTACCGCGTCGACGTCGGTGACATCCCCGTGCACTTCCTGCGCCGGCCGGGCGTCGGGCCGCGGCCGGTCCCGCTGATCCTGAGCCACGGCTGGCCGTGGACGTTCTGGCACTGGTCGAAGGTGATCGACCGGCTCGCCGACCCCGCGTCGTACGGCGGTGACCCGGCCGACGCGTTCGACGTGATCGTCCCGTCGCTGCCCGGGTTCGGGTTCTCGACGCCGACGACCCCGGACATGAACTTCTGGAAGATCGCCGACGTCTGGCACGAACTCATGACCGGTGTCCTCGGGTTCGCGAAGTACGCCGCGGCCGGCTGTGACGTCGGTGCGCTGATCACCGGGCAACTCGGGCACAAGTACGCCGACGAGCTCTACGGGATCCACATCGGTTCAGCGCTGAAACTCACGCTCTTCAACGGCGACCGCGGCTGGGACCTGAGCGGCGGCCACCCGATCCCGGAGGGCCTGCCGCCGGCGATCCACGACCGGATCGTCGAACTCGAACGCCGGTTCGCCGGGCATCTCGCGGCCCATGTCCTGCATCCGGGCACGCTCGGCTTCGGCCTCGCCGACTCACCCGCCGGCATGCTCGCCTGGATCCTGGAACGCTGGCTGAGCTGGGCGGGCAGCGAGCACGCGTTCACCGACGACGAACTGCTCACCCACGCGACGATCATCTGGGCCGGCAACGCGATCGACACCTCGATCCGTACCTACGCGAACAACAACCGCTACCCGTGGACGCCGTCCCACGACCGGACGCCGATCGTCGAGGCCCCGACCGGGATCACGTTCGTCGGCCACGAGGACCCGCCCGGTGTACACACCCCCGAGGAACGCGTGCAGCACTTCCTCGCGAGCGACCGCGCCCCCTGGTACAACCACACGAACATCACGGCCCACCCGACCGGCGGCCACTTCATCCCGTGGGAACTCCCCACCGAATGGACCACCGACCTCCAACGCACCTTCCGCCCGCTCAGACCGAGCTGACGCCTGTGTCGTACCCGTGCCGCTCGGCACGGACGAGGTACAGGCGGAGTTGGCGGGCGATCTCGTCCGGGGCGCTTTCGTCGGGGGCGTTGTGGTCGAGGTCGGGGAGGATCGCGTACTCGGCCTTCGGCAGCAGCGACGCCAGGCGTGGCAGTACGCCGGTCAGGTACGCCGGCGTTTTCGAGCCGCCGAGCAGCAGGGTCGGTGACGTGATCCCGGCGTACCGGCTGCCGTCGGAGTCGAGGCGCGCGATCTCGCCGAGCTCGGCCGGGGTGAGCGGCATCAGGTCGCGTTCCTCACGCCCGAACAGCAGCAGGACGGAGATTGCCCAGAGCAACGGAGTCGCCCGGAACGGCAACAGTTCCGTGCGTTTCAGGAACGTCGTCATCGCGGACACGAACCGGCCGTCGTCCACCTTGCGGCGGAACGCCTCGAGCCAGCCGAGGTCGAACGACCCGTCGAGGCTGACCCCCGGCTCGTACACGATCAGCGCGTCCAGCGCCTGCCGCAGCCCCGCGTGCAACGCGATCAGCCCGCCGTAACTGTGCCCGAACACGACCCGCGACCCGGTGCGCTCCAGGACCGCGAGCACATCGTCGACGTCGGTCTCCACGCTGTACGACGTACCGCGCGGCGAACTCTCCCCGCGCCCCCGCCGCTCGACAACATGCACGGTATGAGCTCCGGCCAGCGCTCGCGCCAGCGACGCGTAGTGATGCGCCCGCCGGTTGGTCCCCGGCACCACGACGACCCCGGGTCCGGACCCGAAACTCTCGACCGCGACCCCACCGACCTGCTCCGTCCACCCCGAACGCGCCACCCCGGCACCTCCCTCGTCCATGACTCCCACTCTGACCAACGTCACTGGCACGGCTCTGACTTCCCGCTGACACGAAATCCTTCCGGCGGCTGTGAGTAACCACGCCGGTACGCCAGGGCCACGGTGAACGAAAGATGAACACCGTGGAACGGACAGACGACACGAATACGTCACGAGGGCTTCCGTGAGCGGCCCCGGCATCCCAGAATGGCGAGTGCTACACACGGTCATCATCCTGAGGGGGGCACGGATGACCAAGATTCTGGTGATCGACGACGAGCCTGACCTGATCCGGTTCGTCCGGCGGGCACTCGAAGCCGAGGGGTATCAGGTACTGGTGTCGACCGACGGGCTGGGGGGCCTTCGGCTGGCACTCGAGCAACGACCCGCGCTGGTCGTGCTCGACCTGGTGATGCCCGGTATGCACGGCGAGGCGGTGCTGTCGGCGCTGCTGGCGCAGGATCCCGGCTACCGGGTTCTGATCCTGTCCGCGACGGCCGACATCCAGCTCCGGATCGGCTGTCTGGAGCAGGGCGCGGTCGACTTCCTCGCGAAGCCGTTCGCGATCCGGGAGCTGATCGCCCGGGTCCGCGGCCGGCTCGGCGAGGACGCGTCGAACCGGCGCAAGAACCAGCTCCGGGTCGGCGACATGGTGCTCGACCTGGAGGCCCGGCAACTCCTGGTGGACGGCCGGCCGACGGTGCTGCCGAAGCGGGAGTTCCTGCTGCTGCGGTACCTGATGCGCAATCCGGACGTCGTCTGTTCGCGGCAGGAGCTGCTGTCCGAGGTCTGGGGCTACGACTTCGACCCGTCGACGAATGTCGTCGACGTCTGCGTCGGCCGGTTGCGGTCCAAGCTGCGGTCCGACCTCATCGTGACGGTGCGCAATGTCGGCTATCAGCTCCAGAGTGCCTGAGGCGCCCGCTCCGCGCACCACCGCCTTCGAGCCGTCGGAGCGGGTCGGCCTGCTCATCGACGTCGCGGTCGCCGTGGTCGTTGCCGGGATGCTGGGGCTGATGGTCGCGCTGCCCGGCAACGAGTCGGGCCCGTTCCATCTGATGTTCGTGGCGGTCGCGATCGCCTACGCCTACCGCAGATGGCCGGTCGGCCCGACCCTCGCGGCGACGGCGGCGATCACCGTTCTGAGCGGCTGGCTGATGGTCGATCACGCCTCGGAAGGAAGGTTGCCGAGTGCCGAGCTGGCCGAGATCCCGCTGATGCCGCTGGTGCTGCTGGTGATGATCTGGCACGTCCGGCGCCGGGTGGCGGCGGTCGCGGCGCTGGAACGGATGGCCGGCCGGCAGCTGCGCGCGGTCGATCGGGAACGCGAGTTCTTCCGCGACGCCTCGCACGCGATCCGGACGCCGGTGACGATCGCCCGGGGGCACCTGGAACTGGTAGCCGCGGCCGGCGATCTGGACGAGGAGGCGCACGCGGATCTGTCGGTCGCGATGCTGCAGCTCGAACGGATGTCCGCGTTGTCCAACCGGCTGCTCGCGGTCGCCCGCCTGGACGCGGGCGACGCCTTGTCCAAGCATCCGATCGAGCTGGGCTCGCTGATCAGTGAGCTGGCCGCCAACTGGTCCGCCCGGCCGGACCGCACCTGGCGGGTCGACTGTGCGCCGACCGGCACAGTCATGGCCGATCCGGAATGGATCGAGATCGCCGTCGACGCCGTGATCGAGAACGCCGTGAACTTCACCTGCGACGGCGATGTGATCAGTCTGCGCTGCGAGCGGTCCGGCGGCCACTGCACGGTCACGGTCGCCGACTCCGGCCCGGGCATCGAACCCGCGGACCTGCCGCACGTGTTCGACCGGTTCTGGCACCGGATGCCTCCGAACGGCCGGATGGGCAGCGGCCTCGGCCTCGCGATGGCGCGATCCGCGGCGGTCGCGCACGGCGGCACCCTGTCGGCCTGGAACGGCCGCAACGGCGGCGCCGTGTTCGAGCTGACCCTGCCGGCCCATCTGACCACTCGATGACGGGCGCGTCATCTTTCTTGCCGCGGGCGGACCTGCGCCGTCACCCTGCCAAGGGGGGAACATGCTGCGTACGTCGCCGTCGGGACCGGTGCACCCCACATGCTCCGGTTGCCGCACCAGGCCCGGTCAACGACACCCCCTCGTCGTGACCGGAAGACCGGTCGGCCGGTACGACGTACGCAGCCGTTCTCGCCCGGTCGGCAGCACCGGCTACGCCGATTGCGCGATGTGCACCGGCATAGTCCACCATCACCCTGAGTGCCATGAGACTTGCTGTGAGAGTGGGTGTCGCGGTCCTGCTGTCGGGGGCCGCGCTGGGGTGTCCGCTGGTCGCGCGAGCCGCGACGACAGCTCTGTACGTCGACCGGACTGCGCCGAACTGCTCCGATGCCGGGCCCGGTACGTCGACCACGCCGTACTGCACCGTCGCCAAAGGGGTCGGCAAACTCGCCGCAGGCTTCACGCTGTACATCGGTAACGGGACCTACAGCGAGACCGTCAAACCGCTTGTCTCCGGGACGGCATCGGCTCCGATCACGATCACCGCGTGGCCCGGCCGGCACCCGGTCCTGGCGCCCGCGAGCTACGGCGCGAACATCTCGTCGCGGGCCTATCTCACCGTTTCCGGGCTGACCTTCACCGGCACCCGGTACGACGGGGTGTACGTGTCCGGCAGCCACAACATCACGATCAGCGGCAACACGGTCACCGGCGCCGGGCGGTCGGTGTCGGGGCAGACGGCGTACGGGATCAGCATCCGATCGTCCAGCGCGTCGGTTGTCAACGGCAACGATGTGAACCACAACAACGGCACCGGGATCCTGCTCACCTCGAGCTCGACCGGGATCGTGGTCCGCGACAACTCCGCCAGTTTCAACGCCGACGGGTATCGCCGCAACGCCAACGGGATCAACGTGACCAGCGCGGGCAACACCGTGCTGCGCAACGTCACCCATGACAACGAGGACTCCGGCATCCAGTTCTACACCGGCGGCAACAACAACCTGGCCGCGCTGAACGTGACCTACAACAACGGCGACCACGGCATCGACGACCTCAACGTCACCGGCGGCCGGCTGATCGGCAACACCGTCTACCGCAACTGCACGACCGGCATCAACGTCGAGGGGACGTCCGGCAGCTACCTGGTCTACGACAACGTCGCCGTCGACAACGCCGTCTACCCGGCCTACCACGGCATCGCCTGCTCGCGACGGGCCGGGAACATCGGCATCTGGGACTCCGCGCCCTCCTCGACGACGGTGGATCACAACCTGGTGTGGCTGACGAAGAGCGGCAAGATGTACGCGTTCGGTACGACGTACACCTCGCTGGCCGCGATGCAGGCCGCGACCCACCAGGAGGCGCACGGGGTGCAGGCCGACCCGCTGTTCGTGTCGGCGTCGACGTGGAACCTGCGGCTCCGGTCCGGCTCCGCGGCGATCGACCGGGGCCACTCGGGTGTCTCCGGAGCACAGTCCACCGACATCGAGGGACAGGCCCGGGTCGACGACCCGGCGACCGGCAACGCGTTCGCCGAGGGACCGCGGCGGTACGACGATCTCGGTGCCTACGAACACCAGCCCTGATCACGTTCCGTCACGCTCCGGATCCGGAGGCGGCCCGAACTGAGATGACGCGAAGATGACCGAATCATGACGTATCCCCCGATCCCCTGCCTCTTTTCCCTGGTGGCGTCCTCTACTGGTCCCTGGGACCGAGACGCGTAGCCCGGGGGGCTCGGCGGGGAGACCGGGACGATCAGTAACTGTCCGTGGTTGTCGAGGGCTTGGCGACGTGGGCCGCGGTGGGCGGCCGGCTCGGGTGGGACCTGAGGGGGGTCACCGATGAGCGCTGCCGACGTGTCGCCGGCGACGGGTGGGTACGCCGACGAATCGCAGCATCTGCTGGAGCTGTGTCATGACCTGCGGCAGTACGTCGCCGCCGGCCTGTTCCTGTCCGAAGCGGACGCCGATCAGCTCGACGACCCAGCCGGCCCGGCCAGGCTGGCGCTGATCCACCAGCAGTTCCGGGCGATCGCGGAACTGCTCGACGTCGAGCAGACGCCGGCACGACGGATCGGCGGGGTCAACCTGACCCAACTGGCCGGCGAGTGCGCGGCCGGGGCACGACTGACCTACCGCGTTCCGGTCATCTTCGAACGCGCTGCCAGGGTCGTGATCGCGGGTGACGGGGCACTGCTGCGTCGTGCTGTCGGCAACTTGCTCGACAACGCCTGCCGCGCGGCCGGCGGTGGCGGTCACGTTCAGCTGCGGGTCGACGCGATCGGCGGCGAGGCGTACGTCGAGGTGTCCGACGACGGGCCCGGTTTCGGTGAGATCGCCTCGGGGACCGGCCACGGCCTGCAGGTGGTCGCCGCAGCGGCCCGCGCGTTCGACGGCCGGATCGAGGTCATCAGCCTGCCGGGCAGCGGAACCACCGTCCGGCTCTGCCTGCCCGCCGGACAGCCCTCGGTACGGTCGGCATGAGGCTGGCGATCTGCGACGGCCAAGGGCTGTTCGCCACCGTACTCGCGGCCGCGTTCGGCCGGGACGGCCACGAAGTCGTCCTCACGACGGATGATGCTCGACAACTGCTCGACGACCGCCTCCAGCCGGACCTGTTCCTGCTCGACGACCTTCCGACAGCCGAGCAGGTGCACAGCCGGCATCCCAGGCCGTACGTCGTACTGCTCGCCGACGCACGCGAGGAACAGGCTTGGGACGCGTACGACCGCGGGGCCGTCGACGGGGTGGTGAGCAAGTCGTGTGGCTTGCGGACGCTCGTCGAAGCAGTCGAGGCGGTTGCCAGCGGCAACCACGTCGCCGAGGGCCGCCCGGTGCCGGACCGGCGCCGGCAGCGAGCCGTCGTGGACGCCCTCACCACCAGGGAGCTGGAGGTACTGCGTCTCGTGGTGCGGGGCTACTCCACCCAGCGCATGGCCGAGCAGCTCGGTGTCAGCACGCATACCGTCCGAACCCACGTCCAGCAGGTCCTGCGCAAGCTCGGCGTCCACGGCCGCGGCAAGATCGCCCGCGCGGCCGCGTCCGCCGGCCTGGTCGACGTCCGGGAACTCCTCGAGGACGGGCACCGATGACTGCCGCCGGCGAGGCGGCTGTCCTGCTCGTCGACGACCACCGGGTCTTCGCCGAGGCGCTGGCGAACCTGCTCGCGGCCGAGGCCGGCATCAGCCGGGTGAACGTCGCCTCGACCCTCGACGCGGCCCGGGCCCAGCTCAGCACCGCGCGGCCTGACGTCGTACTGCTCGATCTCTCACTGGCCGAGGAGTCCGGCTACGACCTGCTCGCCGAACTGGCGAAGGCGGCCGTGGCGCCGGCCGTCATCATGTTGTCGGGCAGCATGGATCCGCGGCTGATCGTGCAGGCGCTCGAAGCGGGAGCCCGTGGCTGGCTGACCAAGACCACGCGGCTCAGCGCACTGGTGGACGCGATCTGGCAGGTCCTCGACGGGAACCTCTACCTGTCCCCGTCGACGCTGCAGCCGGTGCTCCTGCACCTGATGGGCGACGTACGACGGCAGCGGGCGGCCTCGGGGTTCGTGGACCAGCTCACCCGCCGCGAGCTCGACGTACTGCGCTGCTTGGTGACCGGGATGACCAGGGCGGAGGTCGGCGAGCACCTATTCGTGTCCACGAACACGGTCCGGACCCACATCCAGAGTCTGCTGCGCCGCTCGGGCCAGCATTCGACGCTCGCACTGGTCGCCTTTGCCCGGTCGCACGGTGTGACCGGAATCGACGAGACCACCAGGTCCGTAATCGCCATCGGGCCCGGATCACCCGCATGACGTAGAGGTTCTCATCTCCTCGGCTGGCGCGGGGCACGGTCACAGCCCGTAGCGTCGAGGGACATCAGGGCCCGTGGGGGGCTTCGAGGGGGGCATCGGGATGACTACCCGGATCACTGCTGTGCCGCGTCCGCTACCGACCGAGGACGTGCCCGTACCGTTCGCGGACTGCGACATCACCGCCGAGGCGCAAGCCGCCGTACTGCGCGTGCTGCAGTCCGGCTGGGTGACCACCGGTCGTGAGGTGGCGGCGTTCGAGACAGAGTTCGCGGCCGCGGTCGGCGCCGAGTTCGGGGTGGCCGTTTCGTCTTGCACACAAGGGATCGAGCTCGCACTGCGGTCGCTCGGGCTGCCGGCCGGGTCGCTGGTACTGAGCTCGACGATGACGTTCTGCGGCGCGGTGCACGCGATCCTGCACGCCGGTCACCAGCCGGTTCTCGTCGACGTCGATCCCGCCACCGGCATGCTGACCCCGGCGACCGTGCGCGCCGCCGTACAGACCTACGGCCCGCCGGCCGCGCTCACCGTCGTCCACTGGGCGGGCGACGTCGCCGACGTACCGGCGCTGGCCGAGGCCGCCGGCGTACCGCTCGACCACGTGGTCGTGGACGCCGCGCACGCGCTCGGGACGTACGCCGGGGACGTCCCGGTCGGCTCCGGTTGCGGGGCCACCTGCTTCAGCTTCTACGCCACGAAGAACCTGCCGCTCGGCGAGGGCGGGATGATCACCACCGACGACCCCGCGCGCGCCGACTGGCTGCGCAGGGCGCGCCTGCACGGCATGACCGCCGACGCCTGGCGCCGGTACCTGCCCGGCGGGAGCTGGCGCTACAACGTCGCCGACGCCGGCCTGAAGGCGAACATGACCGACATCCAGGCGGCGATGGGAAGGGCGCAACTCGCCCACCTCCCGGCCTGGCAGCGCCGGCGCGCGCAGATCGCGGCGCAGTACGACGAACGCCTCGCCGGACTGCCCGGCGTCAGGCTGCCGCACCGGCCGGCCCCCGGGGACGGCACCCATGCCTGGCACCTCTACCCGGTCCGGCTGCGGCTCGACGGCATCGATCGCGACGAGGTCATCGCCGCGCTCTCCGAACGCGCCATCGGCACGTCGGTGCACTTCATCCCCGTCCACCGACTCGCCTACTTCAGCCAGGCGGCCCTGATTCCCTCGGCCGGCCTGACCGGAGCGGACGCGCTGTTCGACCAGCTGCTGTCGCTGCCGATGTATCCCCGGCTGACCGACGAGCAGATCGACGCGGTGTGTACGGCGATCAGCGGCATCGCCCATCAGGGCATCTCAGGAAAGGGAACGGAATGACTCAGCCTCTGCTGTTACAGCACAGCGACAAGAACCTGCTGCGGACCATCGTGGTCGGAGCGGGTGAGGCCGGGGTCGCCCTCGCCCGGGACCTGCACCGGGTCAGCTCGTTCGGGCTGGAGCCGGTCGGGTTCCTCGACGACGACACCGCCAAGCAGGGTCGCCGGTACGGCGGACGCCGGGTCATGGGCACGCTGGCCGACCTCGAAGAGGTGCTCGACCGGCACCGGATCGACGTCGTCGTGGTCGCCATTCCGTCGATGCCGTCACACGAGGTGAGGCAGCTCGGACTGCGCGCCGCCGCCCTGGGCGCGACCGTGCTGCACCTGCCGCCGTTCCTGTCCGCGCTGCAGCGCCAGATCGCCGGGACCGACATGCGCGCGCTGCAGGTCGGCCCGTTGATCGGGCGGCCCGAGATGCACGTCGTCAGCCGGCACGCCCGGCAGGCGATCGCCGGCAAGCGGGTCCTGGTCACCGGGGCCGGCGGCTCCATCGGCAGCGAGCTGTGCCGTCAGGTGCACGGCTTCGGTCCCGAGCAGCTGATCATGCTCGACCACGACGAGTCCAACCTGCACCGCACCCAGCTCGAGCTGTGGGGCGAGGCGCTGCTGGACACCGAGAACACCGTCGTCGCGGACATCCGCGACAGCGAGCGGCTGTTCCAGCTGTTCCGCGACCACCGCCCGCAGATCGTCTTCCACGCGGCGGCGCTGAAGCATCTGCCGGTCCTGGAGCGGCATCCCTGCGAGGGCGTGAAGTCGAACGTCCGCGGCACCCAGAACCTGGTCGAGGCGGCTGTCGCCCACGACGTCGAACGGTTCGTACTGATCTCCACAGACAAGGCCGCGAATCCCACCTCGGTGCTCGGGGCAACCAAACGGCTGGCGGAGCTGGTCCTGGAGTCGCAGCAGCCGGCCACGACGGTGCTGACCGCGGTGCGGTTCGGCAACGTGCTGGGCAGCCGCGGATCACTGCTGCACGTGGTCCGCGACCAGCTGGCCAGCGGCGCTCCGGTGACCATCACGCATCCCGACGTCAGCCGGTTCTTCATGACGATCGAGGAGGCCGTCGGGCTCGTCCTGGAGGCGGCGCGGATGTCGCACGGCTCCGCGACGTACGTGCTGGACATGGGTGAGCCGGTGCGGATCGTGGACCTGGTCCACAACTTCGCCGGCTTGCTGAACGTCCGCGACGTCGACGTCAAGTATACCGGGCTGCGGCCGGGCGAGAAGCTCACCGAGGAACTGTTCGGCGCCGGCGAGGAAGCCTTGCCCACCGACCATCCGCGGATCTCGATGACCGCGGCGCCGCCACCGCCGGCCGGCTTCCGGGCCGGCCTGCTGGAGCTGTACGACGCGGCGTCGCACAACCGCCCCGACGAGGTGTTCCGGCACCTGCGCCGGCTGGTGCCCGAGTACAGCCCGTCCCCCGGTCTGGTGTCGGCCGGGGCGCCGTACCCCGACGACTTCTGACCAGCACGCCCGACGACGAGAAGACTGCGAGTAGCCCATGACCACTGAGGCCACGCCACCACTGGACGTCCGCGTCCTCGACGGTACCGTCACCACCCCCCCGACGGTCTTCGATGACCCCACCCTGCTCCCCGCGGGCCGAGCGACGATCTCCGCGCTCGGGCATCGTGTCGAGGGCGCGGACCTGGCCGCTCCACCGGTCGTCCTGCCGGACTTCCACCACAAGTCGAAGATGGAACTGCCCTCCAGCGTCGCGGTCGCGACCCGGGGCACGATCCGCCCGGAGCTGACCAGTTCGTCGGTGAACTGCGGGATGGCGCTGATCGCCGTCGACTCCGAAGTACCCGACGACAAGGCCGTCGACGTGTTCATGCGGGCGGTCCGGGAGCGTTACCCGTACCCGACCCGCGGCACGGCCGAGCTCAGCCGCCGCGAAGTGGTGAAGGCAGTCGGCGCCGGCTCGGAGTTCAGTGTGGAGCGCTGGGACGCCCCGGCCGAGGACCTCGAGCGGATCGAGGAGGGCGGCCGGATCGATCTGGAGCGGTACGGCGGGCTCGACCGGCTGAGGTCGGAACTGCCGGGAATCGCCTTCCAGCTGGCTCGGTACCGCTTCGGAACCATTGGCCCGTCCAACCATTTCGTCGAGCTCCAGCGGGTCGAGGAGATCCTGGACCCGGAACGGGCCGCGAAGCTCGGCGTGAGCGAGGGCCAGCTGACCATCCAGTACCACGGCGGCGGCGGGGTGTTCACCGGCGAGATCGGCCGGCTGTTCTTCCGCCGCAAGGACTACCCCGCGCAGATCAAGGCCGTAAACGCGGCGCTGAAGCCCTGGTTCCACCTGCGCTCGGCGCGGTCCTTCGCACAACTGCGGGCCCGGCTCGGGCTCTACTTCACCGCGGGCTGCACACCGCTTCCGCTGGCCGGCGACGAGGGGCAACGGCTGATGCTCGCGACCGCGGCCGCGATGAACTACGGGTTCGCGTTCCGGACCGCGACGTACGCCGCTCTGCGCCGGATCGCGGCCGACTCGTTCGGCGGCGCGGTCGGCCGGCTGGTCGTCGACTCGCCGCACAACAGCATCTACGAGGAACCGGTCGGGAACGCGACCGGCGTCGTCCATCGGCACAACTCCTGCCGGGCGTTCCCGGCGTCGATGATGACGCCCGGTACGACGTTCGCGGACACCGGTCAGGCCGTCCTGCTGCCGGGCACCCACCGGACCTCCAGCTATCTGGCCGTGGCCGGCGACCGAGCCGCCACCAGCCTGTACTCCGCCTGTCACGGCGCCGGCACGGTGGTCTCCGACCTGGTCGCCCGCGGCCTCTCCGGCGACGACCCGCTGAAGCGGACGACCCGTCGCTACCGGTACGACGACGGCGCCCCCACCGACGCACATCACTTCGACGACCGCGGCGTGAACGCGGCCCTTGACGTCCTGGTCCGCAACGGCCTGGTCAAACCGGTCGCACGGATGCGGCCCATCGCGGTTCTGCACTGATCTGCATTCAACGGTACCGACGGTTTCGGGGAGAGCACATGAAGAAGCGGCTACGGAGCACGGCGGCGGGTGCGGTCATCGGCATGACCGCGGCGCTGTTGGCGGTCGTCACCAGCAGCCCGGCGTCGGCGGCCGGGACCGGCTACTGGGTCGACAACACGGTCACCTGCAGCGACACCGGCACCGGGACCCAGGCGGCACCGTTCTGCACGATCTCCCAGGGCACCAAGAAGGCCGTGCTCCCGGGTGACACCGTGCACGTTGCCCCGGGCACCTATCGGGAGCAGGTCACCGTGAACGCCTCCGGCACCGCCACCGACCCGATCACGGTGACCGGCGACGCTCCGGGCGTCATCGTGCTCGGTACCCGGTCGCTGGCCGGCGCGGCGCTCTGGACCGCGACCACCACGACGGCCTGGTCCACGCCGTACGCACCTCCGTCCGCGCCGAAGCAGGTCTTCGTCGACAACCAGCGCCTGGCCGTCGCGACCTCCGCCACCACGACCACGCCCAACAGCTGGTTCTACGACGCGACCGCCAAGGTCCTGTACGTCGATCTCGGCGGCGCCAACCCGGGCGACGGCCACCAGGTCGAGGCCGGCGCGCAGTCGTTCGGTATCACCACCAGCAGCAAGCAGAACGTCGTCATCAGCAACCTCGAACTCGACCGCGCCAACTTCGCCGGTGTGCGGTTGCTGTCCTCCTCCGGGATCACCGTCGACCACGTCACCACGTCCCAGTCGGCGACCAACGGCGTACTGGTCGACACCTCGCCGAACAGCTCGATCACGGTCCGCTCGGCCGCCGTCGACAACGCCCTGTCGACCGGTATCAAACTGAACGCGTCCAGCGGCGTCACGGTCACCGGCTCCAGCAGCCACAACAACGGCCTGCACGGCATCGGGCTCGCCACCTCGGCGAACAACGTCATCTCCGGCAACACGGCGTACGCGAACGTCTCGGTGAACCCGAACGCGACCGCCAACGGCATCGACGTCGACACCAGTTCGCCGGACAACACCGTGATCGGCAACGTCACGTACCAGAACCAGGACAGCGGGATCCAGGTCTACAGCAGCAGCCATCGGGCCCTGGTCGCGCGCAACATCTCCTACGGCAACGGCGACCACGGCTTCGACACGTTGTCGTCGACCGGGGTGCGCTACCTGAACAACACGGCGTACGGGAACCGTCGCGACGGCATCTCGATCGAGGGCAACTCGACCGGCGCCACCGTCGCCAACAACCTGCTGGTCGACAACGGCACCACGGCCACCGAGTACGACCTGTACGTCGACGCCGGTTCGTACTCCGGCTTCACCGCCGATCGGGACATGGCCTACAACCATGCGGTCGCACCGAGTACCAAGGTCAACGGCGTCATCTACAAGTCGCTGGCCGCGTTCGCCACCGCGACCGGGCAGGAGGCCCACGGCCTGGCGATCGATCCGGACTTCCTCAACCCGGCCGGCGCGGACTTCCGGCTGACAGCCGGTTCCGCCGCCGTCGACTCCGCCGACTCGTCAGCGGCCGGCTTCCCGGCGGTCGACCAGGCCGGCAACGCGCTCGCCGACGACGCGATCGTGCCGGACACCGGCGCCGGTACGCCGTCGTACGCGGACCGTGGCGCGCTGGAGTTCCAGCCGGTCGCGGGTGCGACCGACTACCCGCCGCACGCGACGGCGATCCTCGACCCGACCGCGGTGAACACGCCGCCGTCGACGCCGGTGACGATCGACGCGAGTGGTTCGAGCGACGCCGACGTGAACGGCATCGCGTCGTACACCTTCGACTTCGGTGACGGCACCGTGGTCGGGCCTCAGGCCGGTGCGACCGCGACCCACAACTATGCGACGACCGGTACGTTCACGGTGACCACGACGGTGACCGACACCGCGGGGCTGACCGACACCGACACCGCTCAGGAGATCGTCAGCAGCCGGCAGGTGCAGACGTACTCCGTCGAGCAGACGAACCCGGCCTGCAGCGACACCGGACCGGGCAGCACGGCGACACCGTTCTGCACGATCGGTGCGGCCACGAAGAAGGCGCTGGCCGGCGACACGATTCTGGTCGGTGCGGGTCAGTACCGCGAGCAGGTGCAGCTGACGGCGAGCGGCCAGCCGGGCGCTCCGATCACGCTGCGCGCGACCTCGCCGTCGGCCGTCATCCTCGGCACGAACGACGTCTCCGACGCGGCCGGCTGGACCGCGACGTCCACGAACGCCTGGAAGCACGCCTTCACCCCGGCGCCGTCCCAGGTCTTCCTGGACGGGCAACCGATGGTCAAGGCCACCAGCAGCACCACGACCACCTCCGGCAGCTGGTTCTACGACACCCCGACGGCGACGCTGTACGTCGACACCGGCGGGACGAACCCGGC
>DASXXB010000136.1:0-8723 GCA_036503355.1 Kribbella sp.
AACGGCGTACGAGCGGCCCAGTCCCTCGACATCGGCTCCGTCCGTCTGACCGAGCGTCACGTCAGCACCGACCCGACCGCTCCCGCGGAGCTGGAAGCGATCACCCGCGACATCGACGCTCTGCTCGACACCACCACGGTCCCGCTGAAAGAGGCCCGCGCCCTGATCGCCGTGGCCGGCACCGCCACCACCGTCGCGGCGGTGGCGCTCAACCTGCCGGAGTACGACCGAACCGCCGTACACCACGCCCGCCTGACCACGAACCAGCTGCGCGAAACCACCACCTGGCTGACCACGTCAACTCACGCGGAGCGCGCCGCCGTCCACTCCATCCACCCCGGACGGGTCGACGTGATCGGTGCCGGCGCCCTCATCCTGCAGCGCCTGGTCGACCGCCTGCCGATCGAGACCCTCACGGTCTCCGAACACGACATCCTCGACGGAGTCGCGCTCTCCCTCACCTAGCGCGAACGCCGTCCAGGGCGATGTTCAGCACTCGGTCGCGCTGGTCCTGGTCGACGAACCCGGCCGCCGTCAGCCCGCTGACCATCCGCAGCAGGTCGTCGAACGACACGTCCTTGCGGGCCTCGCCGGCCGCCTGGGCGCGTTCGAACAGCGGCGTACCCGCGGCATACATCGCCTCGCGCGCTGCCTTGAAGCTGTCGGCCTCGCGGTTCAGCGACTCCCAGATCGCCCGCTTGGTCGCGGCGTACCCGACGAAGCGCTGCAGCCAGGTCGTCAGCGCGTCCCACGGCGGCAGATCGGCAGCCTCCTCCGCGGCGATGCACAGCTCTTCGATCTCGCCGAAGTACACCGCGTTGAGCAGGTCCTGGCGGGTCGGGAAGTTCCGGTAGAGGGTGCCGATGCCGACGCCGGCCTGGCGGGCGATGTCCTCCAGCGACGCCCCGACACCCTTGGTCGCGAACGCGTCCCGGGCGGCGGCGAGCAGCGCGTCGAAGTTCCGCCGCGCGTCCGCCCGCTGCGGCCGCCGGACGTCGACCTGCAACGCCGGCCTGTTCTCGCTCACCATCTGCTCACCCTAACCGGGTTGTACCGGAGGCATCCCTCCGTTATAGTGGAGGCATACCTCGACTTTATCAGGCCGGGGACAACCCGCGCCGGGTCCCGGCGCGCGCACACCCCTTTCCGAAGGACTTCTGCATGCCTGTCATCAGGTCTGGAAACCCACGACTGACCCTGGCGGTACTCGCCACGGTGGTCGCCTCGTTCTCGATGTTGCAGTCGCTGGTGAGCCCGGCGCTGCCCGTCATCCAGCACGACCTGCACACCACCCCGGGCACGGTCACCTGGGTGTTCACCGCACTCCTGCTCTCGGTCTCGGTCGCGACCCCGCTGCTCGGCCGGATCGGCGACCTGGCCGGCAAGGAGCGCACACTGTTCATCGCGCTGGCCGCCCTCGCCGTCGGCTGCCTGATCGCGGCCCTCGCGCCGGACATCGGCGTACTGATCGCGGCCCGCGTCTTCCAAGGCGTCGGCGGCGCCGTGTTCCCGTTGGCGTTCGGGATCATCCGGGACGAGTTCCCGGCCGAACGCGTGCCGTCCGTGGTCGGCGTGGTGTCGGCCATCATCGCCGCCGGCGGTGGGCTCGGCATCGTGCTCGCCGGGCCGATCGTGGAGTGGCTCGGCTGGCGCTGGCTGTTCTGGATCCCGATGGCGGTCGTCACGATCGCCACAGCGCTGGTACGCCGCTACGTCCCGGAGTCCCCGATCCGCGTCCCCGGCCGCATCGACTGGCTGGCCGCGACGCTCCTGTCCGGGTGGCTGATCGCACTGCTGCTGCCGTTGAGCACCGGCCGGTCCTGGGGCTGGGGCTCGGTGCGTACGACGGGGTTGTTCGCGCTGGCCGTCGTACTGTTCGCCGGCTGGATCGTGGTCGAACTGCGCTCGCGGAACCCATTGATCGACATGCGGATGATGCGTCGCCCCGCGGTGTGGACCACGAACCTGGTGGCGCTGCTGTTCGGCGCGGCGATGTTCGCGGTGTACGCGTTCGTGCCGCAGTTCCTGCAGATCCCGAAGGCCGCCGGCTTCGGCTTCGGGGCGAGTGTGACGCAGGCCGGGCTGCTGATGCTGCCGATGCTCGTGACGATGGCGGTCACCGGATCGCTGAGCGGTGCGCTCACGTCGCGGTTCAGCGCGAAGACGCAGGTGGTGTCCGGGTCGGCTCTGATCCTGGTCGCGGCGCTGATGTTCGCGCAGTTCCACGACGCGCAGTGGCAGGTGGCCGTGTCCACGGCGATCTTCGGTGTCGGCCTCGGCCTCGCGTACGCCGCGATGACCAGCCTGATCGTGCAGAACGTCCCCCGCGAGCAGACCGGTGCGGCAACCGGCATGAACACCAACATCCGCACGATCGGCGGCTCGATCGGCACGGCGCTCGCCGGCTCCATCATCACCGGCCACGTCCAGCCCTCCGGCCTCCCCGCCGAGGCCGGCTTCACCGACACCTTCATCCTCCTGTCGGCCTTCGCCGCGGCGGCCGTCGTACTGGCCCTAGCCATCCCGAGCGCCCGCCGTACGTCGGCCCCGGCCACCGACCAGCCCGAACCCCTATCCGAGGAACTGGCCGCCTGACGTCGCATTTGCGGAAACAAATGGCCGCCTGGTGGCCAAAAGTTTCCGCAGAGCGTCTCTAGGCTGGGCGGATGAAGCTGCCGCATCCGTTGACGGGGGAGTTGTTCGAGAGTCCGGTGCCGCCCGGGAGCGGGTGGCCCGAGGATCCCGCCGTACGGCGGACTCCCGTGGCGCACGATGCGTCGGAGGTCGTGCGGCTCGCGGCGACCGACGACCTCGGAGAGCTCGAGGCACGGGTGTCGGTGTGCCGGGCATGCCCGCGGCTGGTCGAGTGGCGGGAAGATGTTGCCGTCGGCAAGCGGAAGTCGTTCGCGGGGCAGCCGTACTGGGGCCGGCCGATCCCGGGCTGGGGCGTGGCCGATCCGGAGATCCTGATCGTCGGCCTCGCCCCGGCCGCGAACGGCGGGAACCGGACCGGCCGCGTCTTCACCGGCGACCGGTCCGGCGACTGGCTGTTCGCGAGCCTGCACCGCGTCGGACTCGCGAACCAGCCGACCAGCGAACACGCCGGTGACGGCCTGCACCTGATCGGCACCCGGATGATCGCCGCCGTCCGCTGCGCCCCGCCGGCCAACAAGCCCACTCCGCAGGAACGCGACACCTGCGCACCGTGGTACCGCCGCGAGCTCGAACTCGTCCTGCCCGGCACCAGGGCGATCGTCTGCCTCGGCAAGTTCGCGTACGACGCTCTGCTCGCCGCGCTGGTCGCGCTGGGTGCCGACGTACCGCGGCCGCGGCCGAAGTTCGGGCATGCGGTGGAGCACCGGATCACCACCCCGCAGGGCGAAGTCACCGTGCTGGGCTGCTTCCACCCCAGCCAGCAGAACACCTTCACCGGCAAACTCACCGAGGAGATGACCGACGCCGTCCTGACTCGTGCGAGCACCCTGGCGCGCATCGCCCGGACCGAAACGAGTTGAACAGGTGCCTGATCCTCAAGGCCGCCTGACAGTCCGGTGAAGGCCGTTCCGCGGTAGGTCCTCCTCGAGGACGACCGTCAAGAAGGCGTCGATGTCGGCCCACTCGACGGCCACGTCCCAGCCCGATCGGCCGCTCGCGAGAACCTCGTCCAGTGCGTCCCGCAGCTCGATGACCTCCGCGCGCGAGATCGACACGTGTGCCGACACCTCGGGGAGCCGTTGCCCCGGCGGGACCACGATCCGCATATCGACCATCTCCAGCTGTCGAGCGGGTTGCGTGCTTGCCCACCCCGCCCGGTCGCCGCGGATGCGCCTGGTGCGTCGTCACACGTCACCCGGCCAGACACGTATCTTGAATTCTAGCTCTCGGCAGCCCCTCGGGACCGCGGGCCGGCACCGAAGTTTGACCGTGCCCCCCGACGTGTTGGAGGCTCTCCACTATGCATCCGGGGCGCTCATGAGTCGTGACAATCTGCCCGAGCAGTCTCGGGGGCGTCCGGCGGAGCAACGGCCCGCGGGTGGTGGTGTCGAGCGTGCGCAGGGCGGTACGCCGTTGCCGGCCGCGCATCAGGCCGCGGCGCTGGGGTTCGTCCCCAGTCCGGACCGGTACCACTGGTGGGCGGAGCTGTCCAACGACGTCAAGGCGTACGTCGAGCGCAAGGTGGGACCGGCCGTCGAGTGGTGGGCCGACCTGCACGAGCGCGAGCGCGATCGCCCGTATGCCGTCGTACTCGGCCCGAACGGGCTCGCGGTGACGACGCCGAAGGTCAACGCGAGCGGTCAGCGGACTCAGAGCGTGCACATCGACCCGTTCGTACCGTTGAGCCTGAAGCATGCCGTCGTACAGCAGCAGGCGACGCGACCACGCGGCGGACTGCGGTCGCTGATCGGGCGTGGGCGGGACGAGCAGCCGACGGCCGCACCACAGCTGGAGCTGACGCAGCACATGCGCGGCATCCTCGGCAACCTTCCGCTGGAGGCGCAGCAGCGACTCCAGACGCCGTTCCTCGGATCGCAGGCCGTCCGGCGTCACCAGTCGTACTACTACGGCAACGACGAGGACCTCGACATGTGGTTGTACCTCGCGGGCGACCGGACCGTCACGTTCGCGTCCGGCCACCGCACGTTGCCCGCCGGCACGGATCCGCAGTACGCGTCCTGGCGGCTGGTCTGTTACCAGGCGGACGTCGCTCGATGAGTGCCGGCCGGGACTTCCGGGACCTGGGTGGGGCCGATCCCTGGAAGTTGCTCGGGGTCGCCCGCGACGCGGACGCCGACGAGATCAGGCGCAGCTACCGCAGCCTGTCCCGCAGCCACCACACCGACGTCGGCGGCGACGCGGAACAGCAGGCCAGGCTCAACCGCGCGTACGCGGTGCTGTCCGACCCGGGCCGCCGCGCCGAGTACGCGCAGCTGCTGGACCGGCAGAACGGGCCCCAGGCACAGACCAGCTACGCCGAGCCGGAGCCCGACGAACCGGTCGCCGACCCGTTCGAATGGTCGTCCGGCCCCACTCCGAACTTCACCCAGGCACCACCACGCCAGCCGTACAGCTCACATCAGGAGCCGTACGTCGCCCCGCAGTACGACCCTGAGTACGACGCCGGATACGACCAGACCTTCGACGACCCGTACGTCGCCCCGCCGTACCGCGGCCCCTACTCGCAGCGGTCGCAGAAGCGCGGCGTGAACGCCAAGGCGATCGCGGCACTCCCGGCCGCACTGGTCTGCATGCCGATCTCGATCATGCTCGCGGTCCAGGCGCTGCGGGCGATGCGCTGGAGCGGCGAACGCGGCAAGACCCTCGCCTGGTTCGTCCTGCTCCTCGACGCGGTCGTCCTGGCGTACTTCTTCGGCGTGTTCAGCTTCAGGTAGCGCACGACAGCGTGCCCGGGACGGGATTCGAACCCGTACACCTGTGAAGGTCAGGAGGTTTAAGCTCCCTGCGTCTGCCGTTCCGCCACCCGGGCTGCCGGGACGAGACTACTGGTAGACCTTGCGCGGGTACACGGCGTGGGCGCCCGCCACGCGGTCGAGGAACAGCTTGCCGTTGCAGTGGTCGATCTCGTGCTGCAGCGCCCGCGCCTCGAAGGCATCGGTGGTGACGGTGACGGTCTCGGTGGTGCCGGGCAGTACGCCGGTCACGGTCAGGCGGCTCGCTCGCTTGACGTCCCCGGTGAAGTCCGGCACCGACATACAGCCCTCGCGCGCCTTCTCGTTGCGCGAGGCCTCGACGACGACCGCGTTGCAGAGCACGAAGACGCCGTGGCAGGTCCGCGTCTTCGGATGACCGGTGACGTCCAGCGAGAACATCTGCGCCGCGACGCCCACCTGTGGCGCGGCGAGCCCGACGCAACCGGGGGAGACGCGCATGGTGGCGACCAGGTCCGCGGCGAGCTGGATCATCTCCGGGTCGAGCGGGTCCACGGGTGCGCTCTCGGTCGCCAGCACCGGGTGCGGCGCCCGTACGACCTCCAGGACCGCCCCGTCGACCTTCAGCTCGGCAGGCGACCAGTCAGCGATCACAGGTCGTCGCTCTCGGCCGGTCGCAGCGTGACGCCGACCCCGAGCTCCTCGGCGGTGATCTCGAGCGCCCGGTTCAGCGTCTCCAGCTCGGCCGTCGGCGGCACCTCGACCTCGGCGGTCAGCACGTACAACCCGCCGCTCAGCCGTGTCGACAGGTCGGTGATCGTGCCGCCGACGGCCGCGATCATCCGGGTCACCGCGGCCACGATCCCTGGCCGGTCGGCGCCGTGCACGCTGAGCATGTACGGCGCTCCGATCGGCGCGTGCTCGTGCTCGGGACCCATCTTCCGGACCGTGATGACCAGCTCGCCGCGCAGTGGCTCCAGCGCCGCCTTCACCTCCTCGAACGGTCCGGCGCAGACGATCATCATCGCGAAATGACCGCGCAGCAGCGTCATCGTGGAGTCCTCGAGGTTGACCCCGGTGCCGGCCAGGGCCTCGGTGACGTCGGCGATGATCCCCGGGCGGTCCGGGCCGATGACGGTGACAGCGAGCTGACTCATGCCCGGCAACCTACCGCCGACCTAAGTAGCGCACGTCAGCGACTTCGGTATCCGGACAGCCGGCAACGCCCCGGACAGCGCTTGCACACCGCTACATTCGGACCATGGAGTCCCCGCGCCCGCGTCGTACCGCCCGCGACTGGGTGGTCGACAGCGTCGCGTTCGTGGTCGCGGTCCTGATCGCCCTGCTGACCTACAGCGACGGCCGGTCCGATCCGGTGCCGCACATGCTGCTCGCGATCGACTTCTGGTCCGGGATCGCGCTGTGCCTGACCCTGTGGTTCCGCCGCCGCTGGCCCGTTCCGCTGGCAGTGGTCGCGGCCGCGATCTCGGTGTACTCCGACAGCGCGGCCGGACCGACGCTCGTGTTGATCATGACGGTCGCCATCCACAAGCCGTGGCGTACGTCGGTGTGGGTCTTCGGCGTGAACTTCGTCGCCACGGTCGGCTACCTCCAGGTGCGGCACAAGGAGGACTGGCAGACGCAGCTCGTCATCGCGGTCATCCTGTACGCCGCCATGGCCGGCTGGGGGCAGTACATCCGCTCCCGCCGGCAGCTCCTGCAGACGTTGCGTGACCGCGCCGACCGGGCCGAGACCGTGGCGACGCTGCAGGCCGAGCAGGCGCAGCTCCGGGCGCGGGAGGAGATCGCTCGCGAGATGCACGACGTACTCGGCCATCGGTTGTCGCTGCTCAGCGTGCACGCCGGCGCGCTGGCGTATCGCCCGGACGCGTCGACCGCGGAGGTCGCCGGCGCCGCCGAGATCATCCGCGCCAGCGCGCACCAGGCGTTGCAGGACCTGCGCGAGGTGATCGGCGTACTGCGGGCTCCGGTCGGCGAGCTGCCACAGCCCGCGTTCGCCGACCTGCCCGCGCTCGTGGAGGGTTCGCGCGCCGCGGGCATTCCGGTCGCGCTGACGTTGGAGGCGCCTGGCGCGCTGCCGGAGCATGTCGGGCGCACGGCGTACCGGATCGTGCAGGAAGGCCTGACGAACGCGGTCAAGCACGCGCCGGGCGAGCCGGTGACGATCAGCGTGACCGGTGCCCCGGGCAACGGTCTGTCCGTCGAACTGCGCAACCCGGCGCCGAACCGCAGACGCGGGGACGGCCAAGGACTGAAGGGCCTCAGCGAGCGCGCCGCCCTGGTCGAGGGTCGCGTCGAACACGGCCGCACCCCCGACGGCCAGTTCCGCCTCTACGCCTGGTTACCGTGGCCCGCATGACCATTCGGGTTTTGATCGTTGACGACGACCCGTTGCTGCGGGCCGGGCTGAAGCTGATGCTGGGCGGCGCCGACGACATCCGCGTGGTCGGGGAGGCCGGCGACGGCAGCGGGGTTCACACCCTGATCGAACGGCTCGCGCCGGACGTGATCCTGATGGACATCCGGATGCCCGGCACCGACGGCCTGACCGCGACCGAAGCGGTACGTCGCCGTCCGGGCGCACCCGAGGTCGTCATCCTCACCACCTTCGACGCCGACGAGCACGTACTCCGGGCGCTCCGCGCCGGCGCGGCGGGCTTCATCCTCAAGGACACGCCGCCCGCCGAGATCGTCGAGTCGGTACGCCGGATCGCGGCCGGGCAGCCGGTGCTGTCGCCGGCCGTGACCAAGCGCCTCATCACCCGCGTGGCGGACTCCGGTCAGGACACCCGCAAGGCGAAGGCGGTCGCACGCCTCGGCGAGCTGAACGACCGCGAGCGCGAGATCGCCGTCGCGGTCGGGGAGGGCAAGTCGAACGCCGAGATCAGCGCGACGCTGTACCTCAGCGTCCCGACGGTGAAGACCCACGTCTCCCGGATACTCACCAAGCTCGACCTGAACAACCGCGTTCAGATCGCGCTCCTGGTGCACGACGCCGGTCTGCTGCACGAAGGATGAAGAAGGCCGGGCCCCCGGCGAGTTGGAGGCCCGGCCGATCAGGTGTTGTTACGACTGCCCTACGACTGGGTCGCCCGGCGGAACTCGTCGTTCGGGGTCTGCAGGCTGCCCAGGCTGGTCACCTCGCGCCGGAAGAACAGCGCCAGCGTCCAGTCGAGGATCACCCGGGCCTTCCGGTTCAGGGTAGGCACGCGGGACACGTGGTACGTCCGGTGCAGGAACCAGGCCAGCCAGCCCTTCACCTTCACGCCGTACAGCTGGGCGACGCCCTTGTGCAGGCCGAGGCTCGCGACCGAG
>DASXXB010000137.1:0-20195 GCA_036503355.1 Kribbella sp.
CTTCCACCTCGGCAACTACCTCGGTGCGGTCCGGCAGTGGGTGGCGTTGCAGGACACCCATGACGCGTTCTACTGCGTCGTCGACCTGCACGCGATCACGGTGGAGTACGACCCGAAGGCGCTCCGCGAGCGCACCCGCCGCTCGGCGGCGCAGCTGCTCGCGGCCGGTATCGACCCGGAGCGGTCCACCCTGTTCGTCCAGTCGCACGTTCCCGAGCACGCCCAGCTCGCCTGGGTGATGTCCTGCATCACCGGGATGGGCGAGGCCAGCCGGATGACGCAGTTCAAGGACAAGACGGCCAAGGGCGGCGCCGACCGCGCCACCGTCGGCCTGTTCACGTACCCGATCCTGCAGGCCGCGGACATCCTGGTGTACCAGGCCGACCGGGTCCCGGTCGGCGAGGACCAGCGCCAGCACGTGGAGCTGACCCGCGACCTGGCGCAGCGCTTCAACCACCGGTTCGGCAAGACCTTCCGGGTGCCCGAGGCGCACATCGTCAAGGAGACCGCGAAGATCTTCGACCTGCAGGACCCGTCGTCGAAGATGAGCAAGTCCGGCTCGTCGCCGGCCGGCATCATCGACCTGCTCGACGACCCCAAGGCGAGCGCGAAGAAGATCCGCTCCGCGGTCACCGACTCCGGCCGGGACGTGATCTTCGACGAGGAGAACAAGCCCGGCGTCGCGAACCTGCTGACCATCTACTCGGCGCTGACCGGGAAGAAGATCAGCGAACTCGAGGACGAGTACGCCGGCCGTGGCTACGGCGACTTCAAGAAGGACCTGGCCGAGGTGGTGGTCGAGTTCGTCACCCCGTTCCGGGAGAAGACACTGACCTACCTGGACGACAAGGCACAGCTCGACGCCGTGCTGGCGGCCGGAGCCGAGCGGGCGCGGGCGGTCACCGAGCCGACCTTGCAGAAGGTCTACGACCGGCTGGGTTTCGTTCCCGGACCGGCCCTCGGATGACCACGATCGGTGTCGCGATCCCGATCGCGGAGCCGTACGGCACGGAGCTGCAGAAGTACCGGGCCGATTTCGGTGACCCGATGGCCGCGTCGATCCCGACCCACGTCACGCTGCTGCCGCCGACCGAGATCGGGGCCGACGAGCTGGCGGTGATCGACGAGCACCTGCTCGCGGTCGCCGCCCGGTTCCCCCGGTTCCGGATCCGGCTGCGCGGTACGGCGACCTTCCGGCCGGTCTCGCCGGTGGTGTTCGTGCCGCTGGCGGAGGGCATCTCGTCGTGCGAGGTGCTGCAGTCGCAGGTCCGGTCGGGCCCGCTGCAGATCGACTTGAAGTTCCCGTACCACCCGCACGTGACGGTGGCGCACGACCTCGATGCGGACTCGCTCGACCGGGCGTACGACGCTCTGTCGGAGTACGACTGCGTCTTCGACGTCGAGTACTTCAGCCGTTACGAACACGGCGCGGACGGCGTGTGGCGGCCGCAGCGGTCCTTCCCCCTGGCAGGCTGAGCCTCCTTCGCCGGGGTACAGGAGAAACATGAGCAGGATCAAGCGCGTCTGGGCGCGGTTCCAGAAGTCGCAGCTGTGGCGGGCCTGGAAGCGGTACGGCGACCGTCGCGGCAACCGGCTGGCCGGGGCCACGAGTTTCTTCGGGTTCCTGTCACTGTTCCCGCTGATCGTGCTGGCCGCGGCGATCACCGGGCCGCTGCTCGGCGACGACGCGATCAAGGCGCTCAAGGACGCGCTGCAGCACAACCTGCCCGGGATCGGCGACAAGATCGACATCGACGCGCTGATCTCGAACGCCGGCACCATCGGTCTGGTGTCGGGCGTGTCGCTGCTGCTCACCGGCCTCGGCTGGATCGACTCGCTGCGGGCCTCGATCCGCTCGATGCACGAGCTCGACGACGAGCCCGGCAACGCGGTCAAGCTCAAGGTCGTCGACCTCGGTGCGCTGATCGGCCTCGGCCTGCTCGGGCTGATCGCCACCGGCGCCTCGTCGATCCTGACCGGCTTGTCCAAGCGCATCGTGGGTTGGGTCGACCTGGACGGGACCTGGCTCGCGCACTGGGGTCTCGGCCTGATCAGCGTCGTGCTCGGCATCGCCGCCGGCGCGGTCCTGTTCACGTACCTGCAGACCGCGCTGCCGCGCATCCTGCTCCCGCGCAAGGTCGTGCTGATCGCCGCGCTGGCCGGGGGCATCGTGTTCTACCTGGCGCAGCGCCTCGGCAACCTCTACGTGAACCACGTGATCGGCGCGAACGCGGCGTACGGCGCTCTCGCGCTGCCGCTGGCGTTGCTGGTCTGGATCTACCTGATGACCCGGGTGATCATGCTGATCGCGGCGTGGACCAAGGAGGCGTCGCTCGACCGCGAGCCCGTCCCGGAGACCGAGAACGAGACCGAGACAGAGGTCAAGCAGCCGATCAAGCAGTACAAGGTGGTGCCGGTTCCCGAGCGGAAGGCGGACACGGTCGCAGTCGCCGCGGGCGCAGTCCTGGGCGTGACCGCGAGCGCGCTGGCCCTCCAGGCCGTCCGCGCGCTGCGCGCGATCCGCCGCCGCTGACGACTTGCCCCCGGGATATGGCCCCGGGATGTGGCACCGTGGGCGCCTCCAACTCCGTAGGAGGGCTCATGCGTCCACTGATCCTTCGCCATAGTTTGTCCCTGGACGGCTACGGGGCGCCTCCGGAGGGCGTGCCGGACGACTTCTTCGGGGAGTACGACGAGGACGAGGAGTTCGTCGCGCACATGGCTGGGGTCCTCGGCAGCGCGGGCGTGCACGCGATGGGCTCCACGACGTACCGGGACATGGCGGGGCACTGGCCCTTCCAGGACGGTCCCGAGGCCGACGCGATGAACAGGATCCCGAAGGTCGTCTTCTCCCGTAGCCCGATCGACACCCCGTGGGAGACGACGACGGTGTGCTCCGGGAATCTCGCCGACGAGGTCGCGGCGCTGAAGGCGCAGGACGGCGGCCCGATCCTCGCGCACGGCGGCGTACGGCTCGCGCAGGCGCTCGTCCGGGAGGATCTGGTGGACGAGTACCACCTGTTGATCAGCCCGATCGCGCACGGCGGCGGCAGGCCGCTGTTCACCGAGTTCACGAAGCTGAAGCTGGTGGACGTGAAGTCGTTTCCGCGGGGGAACCTGGCGCTGACTTATACGCGCGCTCAGTGACGGCGGCGGCGGAGGGCGCGGGGGCGGCGCAGGAACAGGCCGAGGAGCAGGACCGGCGGGCCGGCGTACGCCCAGGCCGGAATGCGGAACGCCAGTGACGTGACGGCCTGACCGGGGTTCAGTGCGGCCCGGGTCGGCGGCTCGCCGGCCTTTCGCACGGTCGGCCTGTCCTGGCTGCCGGACTTGTCGCCGGTCTGGTTCTTCGGCGGCACGGCGGCGGCCGGCTTGATCAGCGTGCCGACCGGTTTGAGCTTGCCGTAGTTCGCGAACGTCCAGGTCAGCAGGTTGCTCGCGTCCTCGGTGATGCCGTGCGGTGCGTTCATCATGGTCACGACCAGCGTGTGCCCGTTGCGGCGGGCGGCGCCGACGAACGTGTTCCGGGCCAGCGTGGTGTAGCCGGTCTTCACGCCGAGCGCGCCGTCGTAGTTGAACAGCAGCTTGTTCTGGTTCGCGACCTGGTAGGTGCCTTTGTTGCCGACGTTCGGGAAGTTCGTGTACTTCGTCGACGCGTACTTCGCGAAGTCCTGCCGGGCCAGCCCGGCCTGTGCGAACAGCGCCAGGTCGTACGCGCTGGAGTACTGCCCGTCGGCGTCCAGGCCGGTCGGGTCGGTGACGTGCGTGTCGAGCGCGTTCAGGTCCTTGGCCTTGGCGTTCATCCGCTGGATGGTCGCCGGGATGCCACCCTGGTCGTGGGCGCACAGCGCGTGCACTGCGTCGTTCCCGGAGGCAAGGAACATGCCCTGGAACAGCAGGTCGACGGTGTAGTGCAGGCCCGGGTAGACGCCGACCTTGCTGCCGATGATCCCGGCGTCGGCGCTGGTCCCGGTGACCGGATCGGTCTTCTTCAGCCGTGGCAGCAGGACCAGCGCGGTCAGGGTCTTGAGCGTGCTGGCCGGGCGGAGCTTGGCGTGCGGGGCCTTGGCGGCCAGCACCTGTCCGGTGTCCAGATCGGCCACGACGTACGCCGATGCCTGGACTGCCGGCGGTGCCGCCCCGTCGGCGACCACCGTCGGCTTCGCGGTCATCAGCTCGCCGCCGACCGGGCCTTGTGGGCCCTGATCGGCGGCGGTCGCTGTCAGAGGTCCGGCGGCCACCAGTGCGGTGGTCGCGCAAGCCGTCAGAAGCAAACGCATCGGCGGCACTCTAGTTGGCGAACGGTGCAGATGTCACAGCCGGGTCTCACAGCCCGATCAGGCGCGGTAGGCGGTCCACATGTCGCTCATCCGGCTCGACTGACCGGGCGTGAACTGGTTGTAGCAGGAGTCGTAGGAGTAGTCCATGTAGTTGTGGATCGGGTCCAGCCCCGGCAGTGAGCAGGAGTCCCGGCCGGTCGGGCAGCCGCTGGACGCGCTGCTCTGCGCGGGCGTGTCGGCCACCGAGTCGTTCGTGCTCGTGCAACCGCCCTGGAACGTGTGGTACAGCCCGAACCAGTGGCCGGCCTCGTGGGACGCGGTCTTGCCTTCGTTGTAGTTGGTCGCCGAGCCGCCGGGCAGCGAGCTGTACTGGACCCGGATGCCGTCGATCTTCGGGCTCTTCGCGTAGTCCCACGGGAACGTCGCGATGCCGAGGTACGAGAAGTCGACGAGCCAGATGTTCAGAGCGTTCTTGCCGCCCTGGCGGGTCTGCGACCGGTACTGCGTGGACTGCTTGTCCTTGTGCCACTGGTCGTTCTTGATCCGGTTCGTCCCGGCCAGGTAGAAGCTGAACCCGGTGTTCGCGGCCTGTGACGACTCGCCGCCGGCGTAGTCCTGGTTCAGTTCGGTGATCTGCTGCGAGATCTGGCTGTCGGTGACGTCACCGGCGCCGGAGGTGCTGAGCATCACGTGCACGTAGACCGGAACGCTCGCCGACGCCAGCGTGCCGGCCTTGGGGTCGAGCCCGCGGGCCGCCTTGGCCTTCAGGATCTGGGCCGTCCGGGCGTCGATCGCCTTCTGCTCGGCGACCGACAGCTCCCGGTGGTCGGCGCCGAAGCCACCGCGCGCGGCGGCACCTTGCTCCGGCGTGAAACAGGCAGGGTTCCCGAGTTGGTCGGCAGGCAACTTGGCCGTCGCCTGCCCGCTCATCGGGCTGAACGCAAGCGCCGTACCGGCCAGCAGAACGGTCCACGCGGTGCCACGGCACCACCGCGCCGCATTGACAGCGGTCGCCAGGCTTGAGTCAATGGGCTGGAAACAGACCAATAGACTCCGGGAGTGGTCGTGCTGGGTGTTGAGGAGCTGCGGAGGCTGGTTGAGGCGGGTGAGATCGACACCGTGCTGGTGGCGATCACCGACATGCAGGGCCGGTTGCAGGGCAAGCGGTGCGGGGCGCGGTACTTCCTGGAGGAGGTGCTCAAGCACGGCACCGAGGGCTGCAACTACCTGCTCGCGGTCGACGTGGACATGAACACCGTCGACGGGTACGCGATGTCGTCGTGGGAGCGTGGGTACGGCGACATGGTGATGGCGCCCGACCTGGACACGTTGCGGCTGATTCCCTGGCTCGAGGGCACCGCGCTGGTGCTGTGCGACGTGCAGTGGCTCGACGGTACGCCGGTGGTCGCGTCGCCGCGTCAGGTGCTTCGTCAACAGCTCGACCGCCTGGCGGAGCGCGGGCTCAGAGCGTATGTAGGGACCGAGCTCGAGTTCATGGTCTTCGACGACACGTTCGAGACCGCGTGGAACAAGCACTACCGCGACCTGACGCCCGCGAACCAGTACAACGTCGACTACTCCCTGGTCGGTACCTCGCGGATCGAGCCGCTGCTGCGCGACATCCGCAACGGCATGACCGGCGCCGGCCTGTACGTCGAGTCCGCGAAGGGTGAGTGCAACCTCGGCCAGCACGAGATCGCCTTCCGGTACGACGAGGCGCTGACCACGTGCGACAACCACTCGATCTACAAGACCGGCGCGAAGGAGATCGCGGCCAAGCACGGCAAGAGCCTCACGTTCATGGCGAAGTACGACGAACGCGAGGGCAACTCGTGCCACATCCACCTGAGCTTCCGCGCGAACGACGGCGACCCGGTGCTCGCCGGTGACCGCGAGCACGGCTTCTCCCGGCTGATGGAGCAGTTCATCGCCGGGCAGCTCGCGTGCCTGTCCGAGTTCACGTACCTGCTCGCGCCGAACATCAACTCCTACAAACGCTTCGCGAAAGGTAGCTTCGCCCCGACCGCGATCGCCTGGGGGCTCGACAACCGGACCTGCTCGCTGCGCGTGGTCGGCCACGGCGACTCGCTGCGCGTCGAGAACCGCCTTCCGGGCGGCGATGTGAACCCGTACCTCGCGGTGGCGGCGATCGTGGCCTCCGGCCTGCACGGCATCGAGCAGGAGCTGGAACTCGAGCCGCTGCTGGACGGGAACGCGTACGAGTCCGACAAGGAGCACGTCCCGTCGACGCTGCGCGAAGCGGCCGCGCTGTTCGCGGGTTCGAAGCTCGCTCGGACGGCGTTCGGCGACGAGATGGTCGACCACTACAGCAACGCGGCCCGCGTCGAGCTCGACGCGTACGACGCGGCCGTCACCGACTGGGAGCGGGTCCGTGGTTTCGAACGCCTCTGAGCGGCCGCGGATCGGCATCACGACGTACCTCGAGCCGGCGAGCTGGGGCATCTGGAACCGCGAGGCCGCGCTGCTGCCCCGGGTCTACCTGGACGCGGTCGCGGCCGCCGGCGGTACGCCGCTCCTGCTGCCGCCGGTCGGCACCGATCCGTCCGTACTCGGCCTGCTGGACGGTCTCGTCATCGCGGGCGGATGTGACGTCGACCCCGGGGCGTACGACGCGACGCCGCATCCCGAGACCGTCGACACCAGGCCGGACCGGGACCACCACGAAGCAGTCCTGATCCGAGAGGCCTTGGACCGTGAGGTCCCGTTGCTGGCGGTCTGCCGGGGATTGCAGATGCTGAACGTGGCGCTCGGGGGGACGTTGCAGCAGCACCTGCCTGACGTCGTGGCGCACGACGGGCACCGGCCCGCGCCGGAGGTGTTCGGGCGGGTCGACGTGAAGGTCGAGCCCGGCACGCTGACCGCGCGGATCCTCGGCGACCGAGCGACCGGTAGTTGCTACCACCACCAGGCCCTCGACGTGGTCGCGCCCGGCCTGAAGGTCACCGCCCGCGCCGGCGACGGAACGGTCGAGGCCGCCGAGGTGGAGGGTCACGACTTCGCACTCGGTGTGCAGTGGCATCCGGAGGAGAACCCCGAAGACCTGCGGCTGTTCACCGCACTGATCAGGAGCACTTCATGACGTTCGACGTACTGAATCCGGCGACCGAGAAGGTGATCCGGACCATCGAGCTGGCCGACGAGGCAGCCGCGGACGCGGCGATCGAGCGGGCCCGGAAAGCGTTTGATTCCTGGCGGAACGTGGCGCCGTCCGATCGCGGGCGGTTGCTGCGGAGGTTCGCCGACGCGGTCGACGCCGACCTGGAGAACCTGGCCGCGCTCGAGGTCGAGAATGCCGGCCATACGATCGGCAACGCGCGGTGGGAAGCCGGCAACGTTCGCGACGTGCTGACGTACTACTCCGCTGCCCCGGAACGCCTGCTCGGCCGGCAGATTCCGGTTGCCGGAGGCATCGATGTCACGTTCCACGAGCCGCTCGGCGTGGTCGGCGTGATCGTCCCGTGGAACTTCCCGATGCCGATCGCCGGCTGGGGTTTCGCGCCCGCTCTCGCGGCCGGAAACACGGTCGTCCTGAAGCCCGCGGAACTCACCCCGCTCACCGCGATCCGCCTCGGCGAACTGGCGCTCGAGGCAGGCCTCCCGGAAGGCGTGCTCGAGATCGTCCCTGGTCGCGGGACAGTGGTCGGGCAACGTTTCGTCACCCATCCCGCTGTCCGCAAGATCGTCTTCACCGGGTCCACCACGGTCGGCAAGCAGATCATGGCCGGCTGCGCGGACCAGGTGAAGCGGGTGACGCTCGAGCTCGGCGGGAAGTCCGCGAACGTCGTCTTCGCCGACGCGGACCTGGAGAAGGCCGCAGCGCAGGCGCCGTACGGCGTGTTCGACAACGCCGGCCAGGACTGTTGCGCGCGGTCGCGGATCCTGGTGGAGCGGACGGCGTACGACCGGTTCATGGAACTGCTCGAGCCGGCGGTCAGGAACTTCAAGGTTGGTGATCCCCATGATCCGGCGACCGAGATGGGTCCGTTGATCTCGAGGTCGCAACTGGAGCGGGTCGCTTCGTATGCCCAGAACCCTGCGTTTCAAGGCAGTGCGCCCACCGGGGCCGGGTTCTGGTTCCCGCCGACGGTGCTCGCGCCCGGGGGCGAGCGGGCGCAGCGGGAGGAGATCTTCGGGCCGGTCGTCGCGGTGATCCCGTTCGAGGACGAGGCGGATGCGCTGCGGATCGCGAACGACAGCGAGTACGGGCTCTCCGGGTCGATCTGGACCCGGGACGTCGGGCGCGCGATCCGGGTCGGGCGTGGCGTCGAGGCCGGCAACCTCTCGATCAACTCGAACTCGTCGGTGCGGTACTCAACGCCGTTCGGTGGTTACAAGCAGTCCGGCCTCGGCCGGGAGCTCGGCCCGGACGCGCCGGCCGCGTTCACCGAGACCAAGAACATCTTCATCTCCACGGAGGACTGAGACATGGACGTCAAGGCGCATCGGCTCGAGGGGCGCGTCGCAGTCGTCACGGGTGGCGCGAGCGGCATCGGCCTGGCCACGGTACGGCGACTTGCCGCGGAGGGCGCGCACGTGGTGATCGGCGACCTGGACCCGGACGCGGGCAAGCAGGCTGCGGACGAGGCCGGCGGGCTGTTCGTCCCGACCGACGTCACCGACGCGGCCGCCGTGGAGAACCTCTTCCAGCAGGCCTTCGACACCTACGGCAGTGTGGACATCGCGTTCAACAACGCGGGCATCTCGCCGCCCGACGACGCGTCGATCCTGGACACCGGGCTGGAGGCGTGGCGGAAGGTCCAGGAGGTGAACCTGACCTCGGTCTACCTGTGCTGCAAGGCCGCGATCCCGTACATGCAGCGCCAGGGCAAGGGCTCGATCATCAACACCGCGTCGTTCGTCGCGATCATGGGCGCGGCGACGTCGCAGATCTCGTACTCCGCCTCCAAGGGCGGCGTACTCGCGATGAGCCGGGAGTTGGGCGTCGAGTTCGCGCGCCAGGGGATCCGGGTGAACGCGCTCTGTCCGGGGCCGGTGAACACGCCGCTGCTGACCGAACTGTTCGCGAAGGACCCGGAGCGGGCGCAGCGCCGGCTGGTGCATGTCCCGATGGGCCGCTTCGGCGAACCGGAGGAGATCGCCGCCGCGGTCGCGTTCCTGGCCAGCGACGATTCGTCGTTCATCACCGCCAACACGTTCCTCGTCGACGGGGGAATCTCGGGAGCTTACGTCACCCCGCTCTAGGGTTGACCCATGGTCGTACAGGCAGATGACGCGGTGTTCCGGCCGGTGCGGGCCGGGAACCCGTTCGAGGAGACGGTCGAGCGGTTGCTGCAGGCAATCAAGCTCGGCGTCGTCGTGCCCGGCGACCGGTTGCCGCCGGAGCGCGAGCTGGCGGTCCGGCTGAACGTCAGCCGGGTCACGCTCCGCGAGGCGATCCACGCGCTCACCGAGGCCGGGTACGTCGAGTCACGCCGCGGCCGGTACGGCGGGACGTTCGTCAACGAGCAGCTCCCGAAACCCCGCCGTACGCAGGCCAAACGCCTGGCCCGCGACCTGGCCGCCGGCCTCGACGACGCACTCACGCTGCGCTTCGTCCTGGAAACCGGCGCCGCCGAGGCCGCCGCCGCGCGCGAGTTGAGCGACACCGAACGCGGCCACCTCGAACGCTGCCTGGCCGACACGTCCGCGGCCCGGCTCGCCGACTACCGCCGCCTCGACTCCCGCCTGCACCTCGCGATCGCCGAGGTCACGGGCTCGCCGTCGCTGACGTCCGCGATGGCCGACGTACGCATGCGCCTGAACGAACTGCTGGACGCGATCCCGCTGCTGGAACGCAACATCGAGCACTCCAACGAACAGCACGAGGCGATCGTCGAAGCGATCCTGTCCGGCGACCCACCCGCCGCCCGGCAAGCGATGCAGGAGCACCTGCAAGGCACAGCCGTACTACTACACGGCTTTCTCGACTGACTCCTTGACACGTGGGCCGCCCGGCTGCCTCAATGTGCTAAAGGTCTGGGGGGAGACCATTGAGGCGCCAGTGTCCAGGAGGCCCGATGACCGACGACGAGCAACGCCTGCACCAGCTGGGTTACGCCCAGGAACTGTCCCGGACGATGTCCGGATTCTCGAACTTCGCGGTGTCCTTCACGATCATCTCGATCCTGTCCGGCTGCCTGACCCTGTACGGGTTCGGGATGAACACCGGCGGCCCGGTACTGATCGTCTGGGGCTGGCCGTTCGTCGGGCTGATGACGTTGTTCGTCGGCCTCGCGATGGCGGAGGTCTGCTCGAGCTACCCGACCGCCGGCGGCCTCTACTACTGGGCCGCGAAACTCGCACCGTCCAACGGCGCGGCCTGGTCGTGGTTCACCGGCTGGTTCAACTTCCTCGGCCAGGTCGCGGTGACGGCCGGCATCGACTTCGGCGCCGCGTTCTTCCTGAACGCGTTCCTCGACCTGCAGTTCGGCTTCAGCGCCACGCCCGGGCACACGATCCTGCTGTTCGGGATCATCCTGCTGGTGCACGCGTTGCTGAACTCGTTCGGCGTGAAGCTGGTCGCGAGGCTCAACGACATCAGCGTCTGGTGGCACATCCTCGGCGTCGTGTTCATCGTCGGTGCGCTGGTGATCGTGCCGGACAAGCACCAGTCGGCATCGTTCGTGTTCGGCCACTTCGTCAACAACACCGGGTGGGGCTCGAGCTTCTACGTCGCACTGCTCGGCCTGCTGCTGGCGCAGTACACCTTCACCGGGTACGACGCGTCCGCGCACATGACCGAGGAGACGCACGACGCGGCGCGCTCCGGTCCGCGCGGGATCGTGATGTCGATCCTGGTCTCGCTCGCCGCCGGGTGGGTGCTGCTGATCGGGCTGACGTTCGCGATCCAGAACTACGACGGCGCGCTGCACAGCGCCACCGGCGTACCGCCCGCACAGATCTTCATCGACGCGGTCGGCGCGGTGACCGGGAAGATCCTGCTGCTGGTGGTGATCGGGGCACAGCTGTTCTGCGGGATGTCCTCGGTGACCGCGAACTCGCGGATGATCTATGCGTTCTCCCGCGACGGCGCACTGCCCGGGTCGGGGCTGTGGCACAAGATCAACCACCGCACCCGGACGCCCACGAACGCGATCTGGCTGGCCGCGGGCGGTGCCTTCGTGCTCGGTCTGCCGTACCTCTGGAACGCGACGGCGTACGCCGCGGTGACGTCGATCGCGGTGATCGGCCTCTACATCGCCTACGTACTGCCCACGTTGCTCCGGCTGCTGCAGGGCGACCGCTTCCAGCCCGGCCCGTGGAACCTCGGCCGCTGGAGCCGCCCGATCGGCGTCGTCGCGATCGTCTGGGTCTGCTTCATCACGATCCTGTTCATGCTGCCGCAGGTCAGCCCGGTCACCGGTAGCACGTTCAACTACACGCCGATCGCGGTCCTGGTCGTGCTCGGCTTCGCGGCGGCGTACTGGTTCCTCTCCGCCCGCCGCTGGTTCACCGGCCCGAAGGTCCAAGGCTCCGAGGAGGAACTCGCCGCCATCGAACGCGACCTCGAATCCATCTAACTGCCTCACTCGACGTGCCGGGGCGCAGCCGTGCCCCGGCACGATCGTGCCGTGTCCTTGCGCCGACCGACTGTGATAATCGGCGAAGGTATTCCTTCGAGGAGTTGGATGACAGACGACGAGCTGGTCGGGCGGAGCGGACTGGTCGAGCGGGCAACCAAGCAGCTCGAGACCAGCGGCAGCGTGCTGCTGTACGGCCCGACCGGTATCGGAAAGTCTGCGCTCGGCCGGGCGCTCGTCGCGGACCGCAGCCGTAACGGCTGCCGGATCCTCAGCGCCGCGCCCTCCAACGCCGAGGCCGGTCTGCCGTACGTCACGCTCCTGGATCTGCTCTCCAACCAGCTCGAGTTCGCCTGGCAGGTGCTGCCCGACCACCTTCGCCAGCCGCTCGAGGTCGCGCTGCTGAAGGCGAGCGCTCCGGACACGGTGCGTGACGAGCTCGCGGTGCGTCTCGCCGTACTGCACGTCCTCCGCCGCCTCGCCACCACGGGGCCGGTGCTGATCGTGGTCGACGACATCCAGTGGGTGGACCCGTCCAGCCTCGAAGTGCTCACGTTCTGTGCTCGCCGGCTGGACGAGGGCGTGCACCTGCTGGCGACCGAGCAGGTGGCCGACGGCGACCTCCCGGTGATGGCCGGCGCGTGTCCGGAGCCCGTCCTGCAACTCGAAGTCCCGCCGCTGACCGAGCCCGACGTCCTCGGCCTGCTCCGCCAGCGCCTGTCCAGTCCGCTCCCGGTCCGGACCGCTCGGCGCATCTTCACCGCGAGCGCCGGCAACCCGTTCATGGCCCTCGAGCTCGGTCGCGCCGTACTGCGGCACCCGAAGAGCGTCTCGCCCAACGACCCGCTCCCGGTCTCCAGCCGCCTCAAGACCCTGCTCGGCGAGCGCCTCGGCGACACGTCCACCAGCACGCACGAGCTGCTGCTGCACGCCGCGTCGTCGCCGCGGCCGACCACGACCCAGCTCGCCCGGTCGCTGGACCGACCGATCGACGTCGAGCTGGCCGAGGCAGAGACGCTCGGGCTGATCGACATCTCCGCCGAGCGGCTCCGCTTCACCCACCCACTGCTGCGCGAGTTCGTGTACGCCGAAGCAACCTCGGCCGACCGCCGCCAGGCCCACGCGAAGCTCGCCGCCGCGGTCGACGAACCGGTCGAGAACGCGACCCACCGTGCGCTCGCTACGCAGGAGGCCGACGCGCATCTGGCAGCCACCATCGAGGAGGCCGCCGCGGTGGCCGCAGGCCGTGGCGCGCCCGGGGCCGCCGCGACGCTGTGGCGGCTGAGCGCGGAGCGGACCCCGCTCACCCAGCCCGACGAGCGGGCTCGCCGGCTGACCCGGGCCGCCGACGACGCGGCCGCGGCCGGTCACCTGGCCGAGTCGGCCGACATGGCCAAGCTCGCCGCTCAGGTCGCGACGACGCCGAAGACCAAGGTGCCTGCGCTCCTGCTCTGCGCCGACGCCGTCTGGCCGGAGCGGGATCGGCGGGTGGAGCTGCTCGCCGAGGCCTTCGAGGCGGCCGACGGGGATCAGGCGCTCGAGGCGCGGGTCCGGATCGAGCGCAGCAACAGCCACTACTTCGATCGCAGTCTCGACGAGGCGCAGGAGGACGCCCGGATCGCCGAGCAGCTGGCCCGGGCAGCCGGCGACACCGAGGCGGTCGTCGACGCGTTGAGCGCGGCCAGCTCGGTGCTGGTCGTCCGGGACGCCGGCGAGTCCGCGGACGCCGTACTGCAGCAAGCCGCCGAGCTGGCCAAGGGCCTGCCGCTGACCCGGACCACGATGAACGCGCGCCAGATGGCCGCGATGCAGCAGCTGTTCCGCGGCAGGACCGCCGAGGCGATCACCGCGATCAACGCGCTGGCCGACGAGGTCCGCGACCACGGCGCGATGCGCTGGCTGGCGTCCGTACTGATCTCCGCGACCGCGATCTACGAGCGCAGCGCCCGCGGCGCCGACGCGCTCGCCGCCGGGCACGAGTGCCTTCAGCTGATGCAGGACATCGGCGACGAGACCGAGGTCGGGCTGGTGGTCGCGAGCCGCGCGGAGTGGGCCGGCGGTTCGGCGGCGATGGCGCGGCAGCTGGCCGAGTCCGCGCTGGAAGCTGCCCGCAAGGTCAAGAACGACGAGTGGGTCGGCCCGGCGCTGGCCGCGCTCGGGATGATCGGCGTGCTCACCGGCGACCCGCAGCGGGCGGTCGAGGCGTTCGACGCGATCGCGGAGTCGGGGGAGGCGGCGATGCCGTTCGACCCGGCGGTGATCCCGTGGCACGCGGACTACGCGGAGGCCCTGGTCGCGGCGGGGCGGCTGGACGACGCGGCCGCGCTGATCGCCGAGATCCGCACCCGCGCCGCGAACCTGGACCGGGTCGTGGTCAAGCTCGGCCTGGACCGCGCCGAGGCGTTGCTGGTCGCCAAGCAGGGCGACCCGGCGGCGGCGCTCGAGCTGCTGGAGAAGTCGATCGGTACGGCGGGGGACCGGGTCTACCCGCTCGACCTGGCGCGCGGCGAGCTGACCCGCGGCCGGATCGCCCGGCAAGCCCGGCGCCGTTCCGTCGCGCGGACCGCGTTCCTGGACGCGATCGAGCAGTTCGAGTTGTACGGCGCACCGGCCTGGCGGGAGGTCGCGGAGACCGAGCTGGCGCGCCTCGACGTACCGAGCCGGAGCCGGCAGCCGTCGGAGCTCACCGACAACGAGCAGCAGATAGTCTCGATGGTCCGCGACGGCTCCACCAACCGCGAGATCGCCGCGGCGCTCTACCTGTCGGTCAAGGCGGTCGAGTCCCAGCTCACCCGCCTGTACCGCCGCTTCGGCGTCGCCAACCGCACCCAGCTGCTCCGCATGGTGGACCGCCCTGGTCACAATGGCTGAGTGAAGCTCGAACGCAAACACGCCCTTGTCCTGCTCGCCATCGCGGCCTGGAACGTCATCACCTATGTGCGCTTCATCAAGGCGCTCGTGGACACCGAGGACCGTCCGACCGGGTACTACGTGGCGCACACGATCCTGATCATCGTGAACCTGCTGATCGCGATCCTGCTCGGGACCTGGGGCGTCCGCGCCTACAAGGCCGCTAGGACGCCACAAAACTCTTCGGTGTGACGCCCAGCATCTTCCGGAAATGCCGGTTCAGGTGTGACTGGTCGTAGAAGCCGGCCAGCGTCGCCACCTCGGCGGCCGGGCGCCCGTCGAGGAGGTAGCGCCGGGCGAGATCGACCCGGCGACCGGTCAGGTACCGGTGCGGCGGCATCCCGTACTCGCGGCTGAACGCCCGCACCAGATGCACCGGATGCGCGTGCACCAGCTTCGCCGCGTCGTCCAGCGTGATCCCGTCCCGGACGTGCGCATCCAGGAGATCACGCAGCTCCGCGGCAACGCCGGCGTCGCGCACGCGCGCAGCGACACCCGTGCTCAGTCGGTCCGCCGGCGCCGCGACCTGCCGCTTCAGGTGCTGTCTGAGGCGTTCCTCGATCAACAGCAACCGGCTCTGGGCCTCCAGGTCCTCGCGGCCGTCGCTGAGCACTCGGTGCAACTGGTGGATCCGGTGCCGCAGCAGCGGGTCGACGTACTCGGGCCGATCAACCGCCGCTCCGATCAGGTCGGTGCCGAGCCGCTCCGGCTCCAGGTACAGCACCCGCTTCCGGAACCCCTCCGGCCGCACGGACCGTCCGTCGTGCGGTACGTGCGGCGGCAACAGCGAGACCTGGTCCTGGGCGAGTCCGTGCTCGTGGTGGTCCAGGTCGTACCGCACGGCGCCCTCGTCGACGATCAGGACCGTCCACGCGTCGTGCGTGTGGCTCGGATACGCGTGCGACGGGAAGTGGGCGTGCAGCACCTCGACGACTCCGGGCAACCCGGGCCGCCACGCCCGGACCTCGGCGCCGCTGCTCATAGTTCAGAACATACGCTCATGCCTGTGAAGGTCTACGTGAGTGCGGACATGGAAGGCGTCACCGGGGTCGTCGACGCGGAGGACGTGCAGCCGCCGGGCCGGGACTACGAGCGTGGCCGGGTGCTGATGACCGAGGACGTGAACGCCGCCGTCCGCGGTGCGTACGCCGCCGGCGCCACCGAAGTACTGGTCAACGACGCGCACGGCCCGATGCGGAACCTGCTGCCGGACCTCCTCGACCCGCGGGCCCGCCTGATCAAGGGCCGCCCGAAGCCGATGGGCATGATGGAGGGCCTGACCGCCGAGTACGACGCCGTGCTCTGCGTCGGGTTCCACGCCCGGGCCGGCGTGCTCGGCGTACTGAGCCACAGCTTCATGGGCCACGAGATCGAGGACATCTGGCTGGACGACCAGGTCACCGGCGAGATCGGCCTCTTCCATGCGGCGGCCGCGGCGTACGGCGTACCGGTCGCGCTGCTGACCGGCGACGACACGGCGTGCGACGAAATGAAAGCGTGGGACCCCTCCGTCGCCGCCGTCCCCGTCAAGTTCGCCAAGGACCGCTTCGCCGCCCAGCTCGTCCCGGTCGCCGAGGCCCGCGAGGCCATCGAAGCCACAACCAGCGAGGCCCTGGCCAACCTCACCCAACCCACGCCACCCGCAGGCCGCCGAACGCTTACGGTCCGCTGGCAGTCCGCCTCGGTCGCCTCCCACCTCACAGCGATCCCCGGCGTCACCCGCCGTGACGACCGGACGACAACGGTAGAGGCCGACACCCTCCAGCTCTACCGGCTCTTCAACCTGTTCCTCCGGGTCTGTACGGCGGTCACCTCGAACCCGCCGTACTGCTAAGAACGTACAAGACCCGGCGCCGGTGCACGCCTCACCATCGGGCCATGGAAAAGTTCGATACCAAGATTGCTGTGTTGCTGCGCGACGACCTGGCGGTCTGGCAGCGGTTGAACGTGACCGCGTTCATGGTCAGCGGGATCGCCAAGACCCATCCCGAGGTCGTCGGAGAGCCGTACGAGGACGCCGACGGCACCACGTACCTGCCGATGTTCCGGCAACCGGTGATGGTGTTCGAGGGCTCCAAGGAGTTCATGACCACCGTCCACGAGCGTGCCCTCGGCCGCGGGATCGAGCACGCGGTGTTCACCCAGGACCTGTTCGCGACCGGCAACGACCACGACAACCGGGCCGCGGTGAAGGCCGTGGCGACCGCGGAACTGGACCTGGTCGGCATCGCGTTCTACGGACCCAAGAACGCCGTCGACAAAACCCTCAAGGGCGCCACCAAGCACCACTAGCCCCGACTAGCGCGGGGCGAACTTCGACCAGGTCGCACCTTCGTCGGTGCTCAGCACGACCTCGGTGGTACGCCGCCGCGGGATCTCGAAGCCGTACATCAGGTGCTGGTCGCCGTCGAGGTCGGCGAGGTCGCCCGGGTAGCCGCCGGCCGGCTTCGCGGCGCCGTCGCTGACCCGGTACAGCCGCGGCCGGTCGCCGGCGCGACCGCCGAGCATCAGCGCCGTACCGTCGTCGAAGGCGAGTGGCGCGGTGCTCAGGCTCGGGGGCGGGTTCTGGACGGTCTTCCAGTTCGCGCCGCGGTCGGTGGAGATCTCCAGCTTGGCGACCGCCTGGCCGCCGGTCGCCGTGACCGTGACCGACGTGGTCAGCAGCGTGCGGCCGTCCGGGCTGACCGCGAGCCGGCCGAGCTGGTTGTGCGGGTCCAGCGACCGGCTGCCCCAGGTCTTGCCGCCGTCGTCGGTCCAGACGATGTCCGTCCGGCCGATCCCGCTCAGCATCCAGCAGCGGCCGGAGCGATCGCAGACCGGGGAGCGGGTGCCGCGGTCCTGCAGCATCCGGACCGTCGACTCCTCCGGGTTCACCACCACGATCCGGCCCGGCACGATCTGGTCGGTGAGGATCTCGTTCTTGCCGAACGTCGTGGTCGGCAGCCGGTAGCGCAGCCTGGTCAGCAGCGGGCCGTCGTACGTCAGCCGGAACATCATCGTCGCGCCGCCGGTCAGCGTGCCCTCGAGCGGCGGCGCGACCGCGATCGCCTCGCTGCCGGCCCGGAGCGTCGCGTACGGCACCGGCCATTCGGGGGCCGTGGAGCGGGCGCCGTCACGGTCGACGACCGCGGCGTACTTGCAGGTCGGGCCGCTGGTGCAGTCCGACCAGCCGGCCGCCCAGCGGTTCCTGGTGACCATCGTGATCGACAGCACCTGCGCGCGCTGCGAGTTCACCACGTTGGTGCCCGGCGCCCCGGCCGCGGCCGGCGAGATCGTCGGCGGCTTGTCGGCCGCCGCCTCGGGCGTGTAGAGGTGCAGTACGGCGATGACCATCGACGTGACCGCCGCGAGCACCCCGACCACGAGCAGCGGGGGCATGCTGCGGGGCAGGCCACAGCGCTCCAACAGCTCCACCAGGCGACGGTAGAAGCGGTCGGACAGATCACGCAGACGCGGCTCCACTGTCACCCCCTCGGCGCCAGGATTCTACCGTGGGCAGGGGCGCAGGCTCACACTCGACGGAAGATGAGCGCTCGCTTCACTTCCTGGATCGCCTTGGTGACCTCGATACCGCGCGGGCAGGCCTCGGTGCAGTTGAAGGTGGTCCGGCAGCGCCAGACACCTTCCTTGTCGTTCAGGATCTCCAGCCGCTGCTCGGTGCCCTCGTCGCGGCTGTCGAAGATGAAGCGGTGCGCGCCGACGATCGCCTGCGGGCCGAAGTACTGGCCGTCGGACCAGAACACCGGGCAGGACGTCGTACACGCCGCGCACAGGATGCACTTGGTGGTGTCGTCGAAGCGGTCCCGGTCGGCCTGCGACTGGATCCGCTCCCGGGTCGGCTCGTGGCCGCTGGTGACCAGGAACGGCATCACCGAGCGGTACGCCTCGAAGAACGGGTCCATGTCGACGACCAGGTCCTTGAGCACCGCGAGCCCCTTGATCGGCTCGACGGTGATCTCCTTCTCCGGGTTCAGGTCCTTGATCAGCGTCTTGCAGGCCAGCCGGTTGCGGCCGTTGATCCGCATCGCGTCCGAGCCGCAGACCCCGTGTGCGCAGGAGCGCCGGAACGTCAGCGTCCCGTCCTGCTCCCACTTGATCTTGTGCAGCGCGTCCAGCACCCGGTCGGTCGGCTGCAGCGTGACGGAGTACGTCTTCCACTCGGCCTCGTCGACGACCTCGGGGTTGTACCGCAGGATCTTGACCTTGACGTCCATCAGTACTTGCGCTCCATCGGCTTGTAGCGGGTCTGTACGACGGGCTTGTAGTCGAGCCGGATGTTGATGTTGCCCTCGGCATCGACCTCGCGGTACGCCATCGTGTGCCGCATGAAGTTCACGTCGTCGCGCTTGTCGTAGTCCTCGCGGAAGTGCCCGCCGCGGGACTCCTTGCGGGCCAGCGCCCCGACCACCAGGACCTCGGCCAGGTCGATCAGGAAGCCCAGCTCGACGGCCTCCAGCAGGTCGGTGTTGAACCGCTTGCCCTTGTCCTGGACGCCGACATTGCGGAACCGCTCCTTGAGCGCCTCGATGTCGACCAGCGCCTGCTTCAGCGAGCCCTCGGTCCGGTACACCTGCGCGTTCAGGTCCATCGTCGCCTGCAGGTCGGACCGGATCGCCGCGATCCGCTCGTCACCGGTCGAGTTCCGCAGTCCCTCGACCAGGTCGACGACGTACTTCGCCGGCTCCGAAGGCAGTTCCTCGAAGGACGCGGTCTCGGCGTACTCCGCGGCTGCGATACCGGCGCGCCGGCCGAACACGTTGATGTCGAGCAGTGAGTTGGTACCCAGCCGGTTCGCACCGTGCACCGAGACGCACGCGACCTCGCCCGCGGCGTACAGGCCGGGGATCACGTCGTCGTTGTTGGCCAGCGCCTCGCCCTGGATGTTGGTCGGGATGCCGCCCATCGCGTAGTGCGCGGTCGGGAACACCGGGATCTGCTCGGTGTACGGCTCCACGCCCAGGTAGGTGCGCGCGAACTCGGTGATGTCCGGGAGCTTCGCGTCGATGTGCGCGGGCTCGAGGTGGGTCAGGTCGAGCATCACGTACGCGCCGTCCGGGCCGCAGCCGCGGCCCTCGCGGACCTCGTTCGCCATCGCGCGGGCGACCATGTCCCGCGGCGCCAGGTCCTTCACGGTCGGCGCGTACCGCTCCATGAACCGCTCGTTGTCCTTGTTCCGCAGGATGCCGCCCTCACCCCGGGCCGCTTCCGACAGCAGTACGCCGAGACCCGCCAGGCCGGTCGGGTGGAACTGGAAGAACTCCATGTCCTCCAGCGGCAGGCCCTTGCGCCACACGATGCCCATGCCGTCACCGGTGAGGGTGTGCGCGTTGGACGTCGTACGGAAGACCTTGCCGAACCCACCGGACGCGAAGATCACCGACTTGGCGGAGAACACGTGCAGCTCGCCGGTGGCCAGCTCGTAGGCGACCACACCGCTCGCCTTGCCGTCGGTCATCAGCAGGTC
>DASXXB010000138.1:0-40244 GCA_036503355.1 Kribbella sp.
ACCCATCCCTGATCGCCGTTGATCAGCAGGTTGTTCCGCCCGTAGAACACCGCGAGGTCGACGATCGCGCCCGTCGTACCGGTGCCGGTCGTGTTCTCGTACCCGTACGCCGGATTGCCCAGGTCGTCGGAGTCGAACGAGAACCAGCACAGGTCGCCAGGGATCGGCGTGACCGTCGTGTTCTCCTTGCCCGGATCGGTCGCGAACCCCGGCAGCAGCGTGTAGATCTCGTTCCGCGCGTACTTCCCGTGGAACACCGGCGCCGACAGCGGCAGCGCGTCCCACACCGCCGCGCAGGTCCGCGGCGCCACGTCGTCGAGCAGTTTCGCCACGCAGCTCACGCCACGCTTGTCCAGGCTCACCGTGAGGTGCTTCATCGTGCCTCCAGACTCGGGGTACGCCGGTGCCAGTCGGTTGCCGCCTGATACGCCTCCCCGACCCGCAGCGTCAGCGCATCGGCATGCCGCCTGCAGACAATCTGCAATCCGACAGGCAGCCCGGCGGACGTGAACCCGCACGGCACGGACAGCGCCGGCTGCTGGGTGAGGTTGAACGGATAGGTGTACGGCGTCCAGTCGGTCCAGTCCGGCGACGCGGAACCGTCCGGCACGTCCTGGCCGACCGGGAATGCGGTGATCGGCAACGTCGGCGTGACCAGTACGTCGTACTGCTCGTGGAACCGGCCCATCAGCGTCCCGAGCTCCATCCGGACCGCTGTCGCGTCGAGGAAGTCCGAGGCGGTGTACGCCGCTCCGAGGCCGGCCACCCGGCGCAGTCCCGGATCGACACGATCGTCGACAACGTAGGCCGACAGGACCTTCGCCGCGCCCGACCACCACAGCACGTTGAACGCGTCGATCGGGTCGGAGAATCCGGGATCCACCTCGGTCACCTCGGCGCCGAGTCCGGCGAGGACGTCGACCGCGGCCCGGACCAGTACCTCGACCTCCGGATCATTGTCAACAAAACCAAGATCGGACGAGAAGGCAATCCGCAGCCCGGCCACACCGTCGTCGATACCGTCCAGGAACGACCGTGCCGGCGTCGGCATCGCCGACCAGTCCCGCGGGTCGAAGCCGCTCACCACGTCGAGCAGCGCCGCCGCGTCGCGGACGGTCCGGGTCATCGGGCCGGCGTGCGACAACGTCCCGAACGCGCTCGGCGGGAACAGCGGGATCAGCCCGTACGTCGGCTTCAGCGCCACGGTGCCGGTGAACGCGGCCGGGATGCGTACGGACCCACCACCGTCCGTGCCGAGCGACCACACCCCCATCCCGAGCCCGACCGCTGTCGCGGACCCACCGCTCGAGCCGCCCGACGTCTTCGCCGGATCCCACGGGTTGCCCGTCGCGCCGTACGTGAAGGAGTCGGTGACGCCCTTCCACGAGTACTCCGGCGTGGTCGTCTTGCCGAGGATGACCGCGCCGGTCTCCCGCAGGCGGGTGACCGACGGCGCGTCCTCGTCCCACGGCCCGGCCGGGTCGATCATCGTGCTGCCGCGCATTGTCGGCCATCCTTTTGTCCACAATGCGTCCTTGATCGACGTCGGTACGCCGTCGCCGGGTCCGAGCGGTGCACCGGCCTGCCACCGGGCCTCCGACGCCTTGGCCGCCGCGAGCGCACCTTCGGCGTCGACCAGCACGAACGCGTTGACCTGTTCGTCGTACCGCTCGATGGCGTCCAGCGCGTCCTGCGTCGCCTCGACCGGGGACAGCGCGCCGGTCCGGTAGGCCTCGACCAACTCGGTTGCTTGCGTCATCGATCTCCTGTCGGAATGTAGCCGAGCTTCTTGTCGACGATGTTCAGCAACGGTTCGCCGGCCAGCCAGCGCCGGACGTTGTCCGCGAACTGCGCCGCCAGCGCGTCCCGCCAGCCGATGACGTCCCCGGACATGTGCGCGGTGATCGTCACGTTCGGCGCCTCCCAGAGCGGGTCGTCCGATGGCAGCGGTTCGCGGTCGAAGACGTCGAGGGTGGCCGCGATCCGTCCGGCGGCAAGAGCCTCGACCAGCGCGGCGTTGTCGACAATCGGACCACGGGCGACGTTGACCAGGTGCGTTCCCGGACGCATCGCAGCGAGTACGCGGGCATCGACGAGGCCGCGGGTCGCGTCGGTCAACGGGGCCGCGATCACCAGGTGATCGGCCCATCCGGCCTCGGCCGAAAGATTGCCACTCGCAACGATGTCGCCGAAGTCCGGGTCGTCCCCACGCGCGACCCGGCCGGCCCCCCGCACCTGCAATCCGGCCGCGCGGAGCAGCCGGGCAGTCTCGCGACCGATCGCCCCGGTCCCGACGACGAGCGCCTTCGCGCCCAGCACGCTCCGCGTCTCGCGGTGCTGCCACCGATGCTCCCGCTGCAGGCCGAAACTGCGCAGGCTGTCCTTGGCGTGCGCGATCACCGCGCCGAGCACGTACTCCGCGATCGGCCGGTCGAACACCCCATGTGCATTCGTGACCACGACCGCCGAGTCCCGGAGTTCGTCGAACAGCAGCGTGTCGACGCCGGCTGCCGTGACGTGGATCCACTCCAGCGATCCGGCGTCCGCCCAGACGTCGCGGACCGCCGTCGAGAAGAAGTCCCACAGCAACAGTCCCCGGGCGCCGCGCACCGCGGCGCGCAGGCCGTCCGCGGAGCAGTACCGGAACTCGACCGGCAGGCCGTCGAGGCCCGGCGGGCGGTCGGTCGCCCGCTCGCAGAGCACCGCGATGACGGGGCTCTCGGCGGTGGCGGGCACAGCATCGAGGCTAGGAACTCGCTGGTAGGATTGTCAACAATCTCCTCGTGGTCGCACACTGACTCGCATGAGCACGCGACGTCCGTTCACCAACCCGTTGCCGGCGCCGGTTCCGCCGCTGCTGCAGACCGGCATCGGTGTCGTCGCGCCGTACGACTTCGCGCTCGACCGTGAGCTGTGGCGCTGGGTCCCCGACGACGTCACGCTGCATGTCACGCGGACGCCGTACGCGCCGCTGGCCGCGACCGTCGAGATGGCGGTGCACATCTCGGATCCGGAACTGATCGCGCGGACGACGTACAACGTGCTCGCGGTCGCGCCGCTGGCGGTCGCCTACGCCTGTACGTTCGGCAGCTTCGTGGGCGGGCTGTCCGGTGAGGCCAGGCTGGTGGATGCGATGGTCGGCGCCGGGGCACCGGCCGCGGTGACCACAAGCGGGGCGTTGCTGCTCGCACTCCGGCGGCTCGGGATCAACCGGATCGCGACCGTCACGCCGTACACGAACGACCTGACGGCAGGACTCACCGCGTTCCTCGCACAGGCCGGGATCGAGGTGGTGGCGACCGCCGGACTCGGGCTGATCGCGCAGATCTGGGCGGTCCCCTACGAGACGACCGTCGAACTCGTCCGCAGCGTCGACAGCGCCGCCGTCGAGGCGATCTTCATCAGCTGCACGAACCTGCCGACGTACGACGTGATCGCCGGTCTGGAGGCCGCGCTCGGCAAGCCGGTGCTGACCGCGAACCAGGTCACGATGTGGTCGGTGCTGGAACTCGCCGGACACCATGGCGTAGGACCGGGGCAACGATTGCTGAGCACAGTGGAACGAGGTGTTCACCTTGTCTGACCTGCTGGAGCAGGCGGTCGATCCGAGCGAGTACTCCGGCCGGCTGGCCCGGGTGCGCGCTGTCCTCGCCGAACGTGGCCTCGGTGCGCTCGTCGTCAGTGACCCGGCGAACCTGTTCTACCTGACCGGCTACGACGCGTGGTCGTTCTACACCCCGCAGTGCCTACTGGTCCCCGCCGACGGCGAGGCGCACCTGTTCGCGCGGGCAATGGACGCGGCTGGGGCGTCGTACACCTGCAATCTGCGCGCGGACCAGATCCACGGTTACCCCGAAGACCTGGTGCACCGGCCCGATGTGCACCCGTACGACTGGATCGCGGGCGTGTGCCGCGACCTCGTCCCGGCCGGCGCCGACGTCGCGATCGAGGGCGACGCGCACTACTTCACCGCCCGCGGGTACCTTGCCCTCGGCAACGGTCTGCCCGGTCGCCGGCTGGTCGACTCGGCCGAGCTGGTGAACTGGGTCCGGCTGGTGAAGTCACCGCACGAACTGCGCCAGCTCCGGATCGCCGGTTCGATCGCCGAGCAGGCGATGCGGATCGCGCTCGATCAGCTCCGGCCCGGCCGGCGGCAGTGCGATCTGGTCGCCGAGATCCTCGCCGCGCAGGCGACCGGGACCGCCGAGCACGGCGGCGACTATCCGGCGATCGTGCCGATGCTGCCGACCGGGAACGCGGCCGGGACACCGCACCTGACCTGGACCGATCGTCCGTTCCGCGAGGACGAGGCCACCACGATCGAACTCGCCGGCGTCTTCGGCCGGTACCACGCGCCGCTGGCCCGCACCGTGATGCTCGGCGATCCACCGCAACGGCTGCGCGAGACGGCCAAGATCGTTGCCGACGGCATGAGCGCCGCATTGTCGACAATCCGGCCGGGTGTCACCGGTGGCGCGGTGCATGCCGCGTTCAACGACGTGATCGCCGCACACGGTCTGGTGAAGGACTCGCGGATCGGGTACTCGATCGGTATCGGGTACCCGCCGGACTGGGGTGAACGCACCATCAGCCTGCGCCCCGGGGAGAGCACCGTGCTCACCGCCGGGATGGCGTTCCACGTCATCCTCGGGATGTGGATGGACGGCTGGGGCTACGAACTGTCCGAGCCCGTGGTGGTCACCGCCGACGGAGTGGAACGACTGACCGGTCTGTCCCACGAACTGACGATCAGGAGGTAGTCCCTTGTCAGCACTCCCGTACGCCGCTCGCGCGACCGGACTCGTGGGTTCGGTGATCGACTCGAGTACGTCGCTGCTGCACAAGCAGACCCACGACATCGTCCGGTTCGCGATGGGATCGCCCGCGGCCGAGGCCGTACCGTCGGAGATCCTGTCCGCGATCGCCGCCGACGAACTGGGTCGTCCCGACGCCTACGACTACGCGGCCACCGAGGGCGATCCGCCGCTGCACGCGGCACTGCTGGAGATGCTGCGCGGGACCAGCGACGAGACGACCTCCGACCGCCTCACGATCACGGCCGGCGGCATGCAGGGCCTCGACCTGTTCTGCAAGATCTTCGTCGACCCGGGCGATCTGGTCGTCGTCGAGTCGCCGACGTACACCAACGGCAGCGCGACCGCGCTCTCGTACGGCGCCGAGCTGCTCGAAGTACCGGTCGATGACGACGGCATGATTGTCGACGATCTACCACGGCTGCTGGACGGGCGGCGGCCGAAGGCGATCTACACGATCCCGACGTTTCAGAACCCTTCGGGCGCAACGCTTTCCTTGGTACGACGGCATCGGCTGCTGGACCTCGCGCGGTCCTGGGGCTCGATGGTGATCGACGACGATCCGTACGGGCTGCTCCGGTTCGCCGGTGAGCCGCTGCCGACGCTGCGGGAGCTGGGGGCGGGCGATCCGCTGGTCTTCTCGGTGCGGACGTTCTCGAAGATCGTCGCCCCGGGCCTGCGCGTCGGCTGGGTCGACGCCGATCCCGAGCTGCAACAGGTCCTGATCAACGCGAAGCAGGCTATGGACACCTGCACCAACCTGCCCGCACAACGGCTGCTCGCCGGCTTCCTGCGGGGCGGCCATCTTGCGGAACATCTCGTCAGGCAGCGGGCGGAGTACAAGGGCCGCAAGGAGGCCATGCACGCGGCGCTGACCGAACACTTCGGCGACATCGCTCGCTGGACCGATCCCGAGGGCGGGTTCTTCCTCTGGGTCACGCTGGAGAACGGCATCGACACCGAGGAACTCTTCGAGCTCGCGCTGGCCGAGGGTGTCGCGTTCATCCCCGGCCCCGCCTTCTCCCCCGGCGGCCGCTTCACCGACGCCTTCCGCCTGTGCTTCGCGTCCACGAACCCCGAGCGGATCCACGAGGGCGTCGCTCGCCTCCGACGAGCAGCCGACAAGCTCGACAGTCGCTAGGTATTCGGGAGCGCCTGGGCGAGTAGCTGAGCCAGGTGCTGTGGCCGTCGGGGCGTTGCCTGGGCTATCTGGGTACGGCAGCTGAACCCGTCGGCCAGGACGTTCGTTGTGTCAGGCAACGACCGTACGGCCGGCAGCAGCGTGCGCTCGCCGACCGCCTGCGAGACCTCGTAGTGGTCACGTTCGAAGCCGAAGTTGCCTGCCAGACCACAGCAACCCGGCTCGGCGAGCTCGGAGTCGATGCCGGCGGCTGCCATCAGTTTCCGGTCGGCGTCGAAGCCGAGCACCGCGTGCTGGTGGCAGTGCGGCTGGACGAATGCCTCTCCCCCGACGTGCGGCGGTTCCCAGCCGGAGTCGACGACGAACTCGGAGAACGTGCGGGTGTTCGCGGCCGCCGATGCGGCGAGCGGGTTGCCTGCGAGAAGGGCGGGAGCGTCGTGGCGGAGGGCCGCCGTACAGCTGGGTTCGAGGCCGACGATCGGCGTACCGGCGGCGAGGTGTGGGGCGAGGGTGTCCAGCGAGCGGTTGAGGACGCGGCGAGCAGTCGTGAGCTGACCGGTCGAGATCCACGTGAGGCCGCAGCACACCGGCTTGTCGGGTAGCACGACCTCGTACCCGGCAGCCTCGAGCACAGCGACGGCGGCCCGCCCGATCTCTGGTGCCAGGTAGTTCGTGAACGTATCCGGCCACAGCACAACCCGCCCGCGCTCGCCGCGTTCCGGCGTACCGCGGTCTGCGAACCAGCGCGCGAACGTCTCCCGCGCGAAGGCCGGGACGTCTCGCTCGGCGGCAATCCCGCCCAGGCGCTTGGTCAACCGCAGACCGGCGAACCGGTTCGCGAGGCTCGGGGCCCGCGAGGCGAGCCGCGACCAGAGCGGCAGCCAGCCCATCGACCAGTGCGACAACGGCCGCGCCCAAGGACGGCGCGCGAAGTGGTGGTGGGTGAATTCGGCCTTGTACGTCGCCATGTCCACGTTGACCGGGCAGTCGGACAAGCAGCCCTTGCAGGACAGGCACAGATCAAGGCCGTCGCGTACTTCGGTCGAGCGCCAGCCGTCCGTGATCACGTCCCCCTGGAGCATCTCCCACAGCAGGTGCGCCCGCCCACGCGTCGAATGCAGTTCCTCGCGTGTCACCTGGTAACTCGGGCACATCACGCTGCCGGACGTCTGCCGGCACTTCCCGATCCCGACGCATCGCCGCTGCGCCTGCGCGAAGTCGTGGCTGTCCTCGGGATAGTCGAGGATCGTCAGCAATCTGCGATCCTTCGCCGGTCCGTCGTGCCGGATCGCGACATCGAGCGGCGGCGGGTCGACGATCATGCCCGGGTTCAGCACGTCGCGCGGATCCCAGATCCGCTTCAGCTCGCCGAACGATGCGAGCCCGTCGGCGCCGTACATCTTTCCGAGCAGCTCACCGCGCGCCCGCCCGTCACCGTGCTCACCGGACACCGAGCCCCCGAGCCCGACGACCAGGTCCGCGGCCTGTTCGACGAACTCCCGGTACGTCGCGATTCCCCGCGAACTCAGCAGGTCGAAGTCGATCCGCATGTGCATGCAGCCCTCGCCGAAATGCCCGTACGACGCACCCGACAACCCGTGCCGCCCGAGCAACGTGTCGAGACCACGCAGGTACGCACCCAGGCGTTCGGGCGGTACGGCGGCATCCTCCCAGCCGCCCCACGCCTCGGCGCCGTCCGCGCGCCGGGTCGCGAGACCCGCGGCGTCGGTACGGCAGCGCCACAACACCGACTGTGCCTTGGCGTCGGTGACCAGTGAGTCGGTCGCGCCGGAGTCGCGCAGCTCTTCCAGCATCACGCGTGCAGCGGAGGCGGCGGCCTCCGAGTCATCGCCACCGATCTCGACCAGCAGCCAGGCGTTGCCGTCCGGAAGACCGGCGTGCACCGCGGCGTCGCGAACCTCCGCCGGCAGCCGGTCGACGAGCTCGCTGTTGATGGACTCCATGGTGAGCGGCGCGTGCCGCAGTACGACCGGAACGCAGTCCGCCGAGGTGATCGAGTCGGCGAACCCGAGGACGCACAGAACCCTTGCCTTCGGCAACTCAACGAGCCGGACGGTCGCCCGGAGCGTCGCGGCCAGGCCGCCCTCGCTCCCGGAGAGCAGGCCGGCGACGTTGTAGCCGTCGAGCAGACGATGCAGTGCATATCCGGAGATCTGCCGGCTGAACTGCCCGAACCTGCGCCGGATCAGCAACTCGTGACGGTCCGCGAATGCCTGCAGGGCCCGATGCAGCTCGCCTTCCCGTCCGGGCCGCGCGGCAGCCGTCGACCGGTCGGCGGCGGAGTCGACGGTCAGGCGGGTGCCGTCGGCCAGCGTCAGATCGAGCGATTGCAGATTGTCGGCCGTCGTACCCCAGGCGACCGAGTGCGCGCCGCACGCGTTGTTCGCAATCATCCCGCCGAGCGTCGCCCGGCTCGCCGACGACGGATCCGCCCCGAACGCGAGCCCGTGCGGCTTGGCAGCAGCGAGCAGATCGGTCAGCACGACGCCGGGCTCGACGACCGCGGTCCGCGCGGCCGGATCGAGGTCGAGGATCCGGTTCACGTGCCGCGACGCGTCGATCACCACGCCGCCGATCGCGTTGCCCGCCATCGACGTACCGCCGCCGCGAAGCACCACCGGTGCCCCGGCCGCGGCGGTCAGCGAAACCGCCGCCGCCAGTTCGTCGGCATCAGCCGGTACGACGACGAGGTCCGGGACCGCGCGGTAGTTCGAACCGTCCGCGGCGTACAACGCCCGCGTCCGGCGATCGTCGGCCACCGCGCCGCGCAGCTCCTGACGCAGCGTGCCGAGCAGCCGCCGAACGTCGTACGCAGAGTTATCCACAGGCCGCTGCGCAGCGGAACCGGCCGCCGGGCGCTCTGGGGTTAACATTGTCGACAATCTACCCATTCGGTGCACATCAAGCCAGGAGGTCCGATGGTCACGGTAGGGCTGCTCTATCCCGGACACAGCGCCGAGGACGACTATCCCGCACTCGAGGCGCGACTGAACGGCGCGGTCAGGCTGCCGGTCGTGATCACCTCGGTGGGCGAGGACGCGCACCGGGTGGACGCACTCCTCGACCTCGGCCGGGCGGAGCGGCTCGCCGAGGGCGCGGCGCAGCTCAAGCAGGCGCAGCCGGATGCCGTGATGTGGGCGTGCACCTCGGGGAGTTTCGTGTTCGGCCGCGAGGGCGCGAACATCCAGGCGGGCGGCATCGCGCAGGCGGTCGGCGTACCGGCGTCGTCCACGTCAATCGCGTTCGTCGACGCGTGCAGGTCGCTGGACATCTACCGGGTCGCCGTCGCCGCGTCGTACCCGGAAGACGTCGCGCAGCACTTCGTCCGGTTCCTCGCCGCGGCCGGCATCGACGTGGTGTCGATGGGCAGCAATGGGATCGTCACCGCCGCCGAGGTCGGGACGCTGCAGCCGGACGACATCATCGCGATGGTGAAGGCGGCCGACCATCCCGACGCCGAGGCCGTCCTGGTCCCGGACACCGCGATGCACACGCTCGCGATCATCGAGGATCTGGAGATCGCGACCGGCAAGACGGTGCTGACCGCGAACCAGGTGACGCTCTGGAAGGGGCTGGAGCTCACCGGGGCGGTACCTTCGTTGCCGGATCTGGGGATGCTGTTCTCGACAGGGGAGATTGCGGAGTGACCAGTTACATCGAGCCGCTGGCGCAGGAGTCGACGCCGAGCATCATCGCCGACAAACTGCGGAAAGCCATCGGCCACGGGGAGTTCAAGCCGGGTGCCCAGCTCGTGGAGGCCGACCTGGCCCGCAAGCTCCGGGTCAGCCGCGGCCCGTTGCGCGAAGGGATGCAGCGGCTGACGCAGGAGGGGCTGCTGGTCTCGATCCGCAACCGCGGCCTGTTCGTCATCGACATGACGCCCGCGGACATCCGCGACATGTACCTGGCCCGCGAGGCGATCGAGCGCGCCGCGGCCCAGCAGATCTTCCTCGGCGACCATCAGGCCGCCGGCAAGGCGCTGCACGCGGTCTGCGACCAGATGAATGCCGCCGACGGCGATCCGGCCGCGGTCGGCGAGCTCGACATCGCGTTCCACGAGCTGCTCGTGCGGCTGGCCGGCAGCCCGCGGCTGTCGCGGATGCACCAGACCTCGATCACCGAGACCCGGATGTGCATCCACGCACTCGAGGCGACGTACGCCGCCGACGCAGCCGACGACGCCCGCGCGGCCGAGCACACCGCACTCGCCGAGGCGATCATGACCGGCGACGCCGAACTGACCGACGAGCTCCTGGTCGCCCACATGGACGACGCCATCCAGCGCCTCACCAGCGCCTGAGACCGGGCTGCACGACCAGCTCCTCGACCGGCTGCCCGCCGCCGGTGGCCCCGCCGCCCGTGGCCCCGCGGCCGGTGGCCCCGCGGCGGGTGGCTCAGCGGCCGGTGGCTCAGGTGCCGACGGCGATGCCGATGTACTTCGTCTCGAGGAACTCGTCGATCCCGACGGCGCCGCCTTCGCGGCCGAGGCCGGACTGCTTGACCCCGCCGAACGGTGCGGCGGGGTTCGACACCACGCCCTGGTTCAGCCCGACCATGCCGGTCTCGATCGACTCGGCCACGCGCAGCGCCCGCCGAAGGTCGTTCGTGAACACATAGGCGACCAGCCCGTACTCCGTGTCGTTGGCAGCCCGCACCACCTCGTCCTCGGTACCGAACGGTGTCAGCGGCGCGACCGGGCCGAAGATCTCCTGATCCGCCATCGCCGCCTCCCGCGGTACGCCGGTGAGCACCGTCGGCGGATAGAAGTACCCGTTGCCGGCAGCAACCTCTCCCCCGGTGAGCACGGTCGCTCCGCGGCCGACCGCGTCCGCGACCAGCGACCGCACCTTGTCCCGCCCGGCCTCGTCGATCAGCGGCCCGACCTGCACATCCGGTGCGGTACCGCGGCCGACTTTGAGCGATCCCATCCGCTCCGCGAGCCGCCGCCCGAACTCGTCGATCACCGACTCGTGCACGAAGATCCGGTTGGCCGCCGTACAGGCCTCGCCCATGTTCCGCATCTTGGCCGCGATCGCGCCGGTCACCGCCTCGTCCAGATCCGCGTCCTCGAACACGATGAACGGCGCGTTGCCGCCGAGCTCGAGCGAAGTCCGCAGTACGTTCTCGGCGCACTGCTCGAGCAGCACGCGACCGACCCGCGTGGACCCGGTGAACGACAGCTTGCGCGCCAGGCCGGACCGGATCAGCGGCTCCATCACGCCACCCGCATCCATCGCGGTGACGCAGTTGACGACTCCCGCGGGGAGCCCGGCCTCGGCCAGGATGCCCATCAGCGCGAGCATCGACAAGGGAGTCTGGTGCGCCGGCTTGATGACACTGGTGCAGCCGGCCGCGATCGCGGGACCGAGCTTGCGGGTGCCCATGGCCATCGGGAAGTTCCACGGTGTGATCAGCAGGCAGGGGCCGACCGGCTGCTTGGTGATCAGGAAGCGCGCGTTCCCGGCCGGCGCGGTCTGGTATCCGCCGTCGATCCGCAGCGCCTCGCCCGCGAAGTGCCGGAAGAACTCCGCCGCGTAGGCGATCTCGCCCCGCGCCTCGGCCAGCGGCTTGCCCATCTCCAGCGTCATCAGCAAGGCGAGTTCGTCGACCCGCTCCATCAGCAGCCGGTACGCCGTCATCAGCAGGTCGGACCGTTCGCGTGGCGACGTACGGGCGAAATCCGCCTGCGCGGCGACCGCCGCCTCGAGCGCGGCCCGGCCGTCGGCGGGCGACGCGTCGGCTACCGCGCACAGCACCTCGCCGGTGGACGGATCGACGACGTCGAACGTCGCGCCTCCGGTCGCGTCGACCCACTTCCCGTCGATGAACAGCCGCTTCTCGACGGCTTCGACCACCGCAGACTCCGCGGACTCCAGCTTGTCCATCTGCACCCCTTCACCGGCCTCGACTGCTGAGATACGCTGATTGTCGACAATCTACCATTTCGAGCGTGGAGGGGAAGTCCGTGGCCGAGCTCTCGCAGATCCTCAAACAGGCGACCGGTGTGGTCGCCGCCCGCGGTGAGGGCGTCCAGCTGTTCGACGAGGACGACCGCAGGTACCTGGACTTCACCGCCGGCATCGGTGTGACCTCAACCGGGCACTGTCATCCGCGCGTCGTGGCGGCCGCCCAGGAGCAGGTCGGACGGATCATCCACGCGCAGTACACGACCGTGATGCACCGGCCGCTGCTCACGCTGGTCGACCGGCTCGGCGAGGTGCTCCCCCGGCATCTCAACCGGATGTTCTTCGCGAACTCCGGCAGCGAGGCGATCGAGGCCGCGCTCCGGCTGACCCGGCAGGCGACCGGCCGCCCGAACGTGATCGTGTTCCACGGCGGCTTCCACGGCCGGACCGTGGCCGCGGCCTCGATGACCACGTCCGGGACCAAGTTCCGCTCCGGATTCAGCCCACTGATGGCGGGCGTCCACGTGTCGCCGTTCCCCGACCCCGGGCACTTCGGCTGGCCGGTCGAACAGGCGACCGATTTCGCGCTGAGCCAGCTGGACTACGTGCTGCAGACGCTCAGTACGCCGGCCGACACCGCGGCGTTCTTCGTGGAGCCGGTGCTCGGCGAGGGCGGCTACGTCCCGGCGAACGAGCGCTTCTTCGCCGGCCTGCGTGAACGCGCCGACGCGCACGGGATCCTGCTCGTCGTGGACGAAGTACAGACCGGGTTCGGGCGGACCGGGAAGTTCTGGGGCGGTGACCACTTCGGCTCACGCCCCGACGTCATCGTGACTGCGAAGGGCCTGGCGTCCGGGTTCCCGCTGTCGGCCATCGCCGCGCCGTCGGAGCTGATGGAGAAGGCGTGGCCCGGTTCCCAGGGCGGTACGTACGGCGCGAACGCGGTCGCCTGCGCGGCCGCGCTCGCCACCCTCGACGTGATCAAGGACGAGGGGCTCGTGCAGAACTCCGCCGACCGCGGCGCTCAGCTCAAGCAGGCGCTGCAACTGGTCGCGGACAAGCACGAGCAGATCACCGACGTCCGCGGGCTCGGCCTGATGATCGGCAACGAGTTCCGCGACGCGGACGGCAAGCCGGACGCCACGACCGCCACCGCTGTGCAGCAGGAGGCGGCGCGTCGCGGTCTGCTGCTGCTCACCTGCGGGGCCTGGGGTCAGGTTGTCCGGTTCATCCCGGCTCTGGTCGTCTCACCGGACGAGGTCGACGAGGCAGCCGGCATCTGGTCCGACGCCGTCTCCGCGGTCCTCACCTGAGCCTGGCACAGGCCGGCCCGCCTTTGGCGGAAACTAACTCGCACCAGGTGGCGAATTGTTTCCGGAAAGGCGGGCCGGGCTGCTGTCAGGCCTTCGCGCGGGTCGGCTTGAGTGTCAGGCCTTCGCGCGCGTCGGTTCGAGTGTCAGGCCTTCGCGTGGGCCGGTTTCAGTGCGACCGGCGGCGGGGCCGACTCGGTGCCGGGGATCTCGGTGCCGTTGATCGGGCACCGCGACGTCTCGGGAACCTTCGCCAGTGCGAGCGCACCCACCAGGCAGGCCGCCATCATGTAGTACGCCGGGACCAGCGAGTCGCCGGTCTTGGCGGTGAGCCAGTCGTTGACCGCGGGCGCCGTACCGCCGAACAGCGACGTCGACACGTTGTACGCGATCGCGAACCCGGCGTACCGGACGTGGGTCGGGAACATCGCCGGGAACGTCGCGGAGATCGTCGCGAGCTGCGGCACGTACAGCAGGCCGAGTACCGCGAAGCCGATGATCGCGCCGGCCAGGTTCGTCCCCATCAGCAGGAACATCGGTACGCCGAACACGAACAGCCCGGCCAGCGACGCCCACCACAGCGGTTTTCGCCCGAGCCGGTCCGAGGCACGGCCGGCGAACGGCACGAACACCATCATGGTCAGCATTCCGATGATCGGCACGATCAGCGACTGGTCGGAGCTCATGCCGATCTCCTTCTCCAGGTACGTCGGCATGTAGGTGAGCAACGTGTAGTTCACGACGTTCAGCGCGATCACCATGCCGCCGAGCCGCAGGATCGGACCCCAGTAGCCGGACAGCAGGTCCTTGAACTGAGTAGCGGTCTCTTCCTCCTTCTGGCCCTTCGCCTCGAGCTCACGGAAGACCGGGGTGTCCTCGAGCCGGGACCGCAGGTAGACGCCGACCAGACCGAGCGGCGCGGCGACCAGGAACGGCAGCCGCCAGCCCCACGCGTGCATGTTGTCGTCGCCGAGCACCAGCGAGAAGCCCAGCATCAGCAGCGCACCGAGCGAGAAGCCGGCCAGCGTGCCGAACTCCAGGAAGCTGCCGAGCATGCCGCGCTTGCGGCTCGGCGCGTACTCGGCCATGAAGGTCGCGGCACCGCCGTACTCGCCTCCGGTCGAGAAGCCCTGGACCATCCGCAGCAGCACCAGCAGCACCGGCGCCCAGTACCCGATCGTGTGGAACGACGGCACCAGGCCGGCACACAGGGTCGCGCCGGACATCATCAGGATCGTGATCGCGAGCACGTGCTTGCGACCGAGCCGATCGCCGAGCGGACCCCAGACGAGGCCGCCGAGCGGACGGACCAGGAACGAGACGGCGAACGTCATCAGCGCCAGCAGGGTCTGGCTCTCGGTGTTTCCCGGGAAGATCGCTGCCGAGATGTACGTCACGCCGTACGCGTAGATGCCGTAGTCGAACCACTCCGTGGCATTTCCGATCGCCGATGCGGCGATCGCCTTCTTCAGAACTCCGGGCGGTTGCTCCTGTTCGGTCGGTGCGGCACCGGGGGTACCTGCAGTAGCGGGGGTACCGGCGGCACTGCTTGGCGTGCTCACGGGCGGACGGTCCTTGGGCCGCTGTTGCGGGCTACCTGGCGGCGGGATCTCGGCGTCCACGATGTCCTCCTGTCGTCATACGGCCTCACCCGAGTGCCCACCCGCACGTAATTCACACGCCTACGAGTCAGGTCGTAGTTTTGTTGACAATCTGAAGGTTAACCATGTGCATTCGTGAACCACAAGGAGTCGGGTATTACTTGGACGCGAGCGCCGCGAGTCCGGCCGTGATCACCGCAATCCCGAACTCGAACCGTTCGTCCCCGTCCGCGCCTGACGTCAACGCCCCCGCCAGCGCGACGGTCAGCGGGAACCGATCCGCCGGCAACGAGGTGAAGAAGGTCCGCAACTCGCCGACGAACCGCTCGACATCCTCCGGCGACCACTCCGCCGCTCCCTGCACGGTCTCCTCGAAGGCAACCGCGGTCACGTAGAGCGGGATCAGGTCGACGGCCCACGCGGCGGCCTGATCGGACAGGCCGCCGGCCTTCAGGATGCCCAGCAGGCATTCGGTACTGCGCATCGCGGCCTCCCCCAGCGGGACCTCGCCGATCGCCGCGCGGGCCACGCCGGGCATGGCTCGCATCGCGCGCAGCATCTCGCGCATCGCGTCCTTCAGCTGCTCCTGCCAACGCTCCGGATCCGGCGGCCAGGGCAGGTTCATCGTCTCGGCGGCGCGATCGACGAGGAGCTGGTCGAGCTCCTTCTTGTTCGCCACGTGCGCGTAGAGCGAGGCCGGGCCGGTCTGCAGCTCCTGCGCAACCTTGCGCATCGAGACCGCCTCGTACCCCTGCTTGACCATCATCCGCAGCGCGGCGTCGACGATCCGCTCCCGGTTCAGCGGCTCCTTCGGCGGGCGCGCGGGCTTGGCGGGACTGATCGGCTGCCACGGGGATTGGCTCATGCGACCACTGTAGCGAACACCGTACTTGACGGGAACACCGTTCGCGCGTAGAACAGTGTTCGACAACGAACACCGTTCGACGCAGCACCGTTCGACGCAGCACCGATCGAAGGAGCCCCCGATGAGCACCACCTCCGTAGTGAACCCACCCGACACCACGACCACGCCGCGCGGTACGCCGTACCGCTGGCGCTGGATCGTGCTCGCGACGATCCTGATCGCCGAGATCATGGACCTGGTCGACGCGACGATCGTCAACATCGCCGCACCGTCGATCCGGGCCGAGCTCGGCGGGTCCGAGTCCGCGATGCAGTGGATGCTGGCCGGTTACACGCTGGCCTTCGCGATCGGCCTGATCACCTTCGGCCGGCTCGGCGACCTGGTCGGTCGCCGGCGGCTGTTCGTGATCGGCGCGCTGGGGTTCACGCTCGCGTCCGCGGTCTGCGGGTTCGCGACCAGCCCCGAGCTGCTGATCGGCAGCCGGTTCGCGCAGGGTCTGCTCGGCGCGGTGATGATCCCGCAGGGCTTCGCGATCCTGAAGGCGATCTTCCCGTCCGAGGAGCTCGGCAAGGCGTTCGCGATGTTCGGCCCGGTGATGGGACTGTCCGCGGTCGCGGGCCCGATCCTGGCCGGCGTACTGATCGACGCGGACTGGTTCGGCGCCGGCTGGCGGACGATCTTCTTCATCAACGTCCCGATCGGCGTCGCCGCCCTGATCGGCGCGCTGCGGTTCATGCCCGAGGTCAGGACGCCCGGTGCGGCCCGCCTCGACACCATCGGCGTACTCCTGGTCAGCCTCGCCTCCGGCCTGCTCATCTACCCGCTCGTGCAAGGCCGCGAACTCGGCTGGCCGTTGTGGACAATCCTCATGTTGACCAGTTCGATTGTCGTCTTCGCACTGTTCGGGCGGCGCGAGCAGCGCTCCGGCAACCCGGTCATCGACCCGTCGCTGTTCCGCAACCGCGGGTACGTCGCCGGGCTCGGCGTGATCACCACGTTCTTCCTCGCGATGAACGGCTTCATGCTGGTGTTCAACCTGTTCACCCAGCTCGGTCTGCACTACAGCCCGCTGAAGGCCGGCCTCGCGATGGTGCCGTTCTCGCTGGGGATCGCGATCGGCGCCCCGTTGTCGGCCGGCCTGCTCGCCCCGAAGCTCGGGCGTACAGCACTGCAGCTCGGTGTCGCGCTGATGACCGTGGCGATGGCCGGCGTGTGGTTCACCCTGCACACGTACGGCGACGCGACCACGATCTGGAACCTGATCCCGGCCACGCTCGCGACCGGGATCGGCGCCGGCATGGTGTTCGCGCCGCTGTTCGACATCATCCTGGCCTCGATCGACGACCAGGCCGCGGGGTCGGCGTCCGGCGTACTGACCGCCATGCAGCAGTACGGCGGGGCGATCGGCGTCGCCGTGATCGGCACGATCTTCTTCCAGCTACTGCCGTCCCACGCGTTCCTGGGCGCGACCAAGACGTCCGTCCTGGTCGCGATCGGGCTGTTCGTCGTCAGCCTGGCGGTGACCTTCCTCCTCCCGAAGCGCGCCCGGGAGGAGAGCGTCAGTCACGGCTGATGAAGCCCTCCTTCACCAACCAGTCCATGGCGACGTCGGCGGGTTCACGGCCGTCGACGTCGACCTGGGCGTTCAGCTCGATGAGCACCGGGTCGGTCAGCTTGTCCGACACCGGCTGCAGCAGGTCCCGCAGCTGCGGATACTTGTCCAGGACCTTCTTACTGATCACCGGAGCCACGTTGTACGCCGGGAAGTACTTCTTGTCGTCCTGAAGCACCACTAGGTCGAGCGACTTGATCCGGCCGTCGGTGGTGAAGATCTCCCCGAACCGGCAGTCCCCGTTGTTCGTCGCGGCGTACACCGCGCCGGTGTCCAGGGTCCGGATGTTGCCACGCGGTACGCCGGAACCCAACGGGATCCCGTAGTGCTTGAGCATCGGCTCGAACCCGTCGTTGCGGTTCGCGAACTCCGACTCGACGCAGAACGTCCGCTCCTTCACCGGCAGCGACGCGACCTGCGACAGCTTGGTGATGTGCGTCCTCTCGGACTCCTTGCGGGTCATCGCGAAGCCGTAGCTGTTGTTCATCGGCGCCGGCTTCAGCCAGATCAGCCCGTACTTCTCCGCGTCCTCCTTGGCGACCGCGTCGTACTGCTTCTGCTTGTCCGGGATGCCGGTGTCGTGCCCGAGGTACGAGATCCACGCCGTACCGGTGTACTCCCAGGCCATCTGGATCTGGCCCTGGATCATCGCCTGCCGGGACGTGTCGCTGCCCGGCATGTTGGTCAGGTCGTGGACGTCCGCGCCGGCCGAACGCATCAGGATCGCGGCGATCTTGCCGAGGATCAACTGCTCCTGGAAGCTCTTCGAGCCGATCCCGATCGTGAGGCCGTCGAGGCTCTTCACCGATCGCAGCTGCCCCTGGAGCGCACCGGTCGGCACGAAGCCGCCGCTGGTGCCCAGGCCGCAGCCGGACAGTACGAGAAGGAGTGCGGCCGTTGCCGCTACCAGCCGCGTCATCCGAGCCCTCTCGGTCGGGTGACTTCTTCCAGAACGCGGCCCGCCCAGTCGATCAGCAACGCGAGCGCACCGACCAGGATCGCGCCGCTGATCAGAACCGGGTACCGCAACAGGCGGATGCCGGTGGTGATCAGGCTGCCCAGTCCCCCGGCGTCGATGAACGTCGCGAGAGTCGCCGTACCGACGACGAGTACCAAGGCCGTGCGGATACCGGCCATGATCACCGGCACCGCGAGCGGGAGCTCGATCCGGCCCAGTACGGCGACATTCGACATCCCCATGCCGCGCCCGGCCTCGACGAGGGTGCGGTCGACGCCTTGCAGGCCGACGATCGTGTTCCGCAGTACCGGCAGGATCGCGTACAGGCAGAGCGCGAGGATCGCGGTCCAGAACCCGAAACCGAGCCAGATCGCGAGCAGCACGATCAGGCCGATCACCGGCGCCGCCTGGCCGGCGTTCGCGACCGCGACCACGACCGGCGCGGCCCGACGGGACCGCGGACGGGTCAGCATGATGCCGAGCGGTACGGCGATCAGAAGCACGATGACCGTGGCAACGGCGGTGAGCTTCAGGTGCTGCACGGTCAGCTGCCCGACCAGCTTCCACTCCAGCTGACGCCGCTCGATCGAGTCGAGCTCGGCCTGCGACCGCCAGATCGCCCACGCCCCGATGACGATCGCGACGAACAGCGGCTGCCCGATCAGCGTCCCCCACGACGGCCGCCGGGCCCGGCTGCTCGCCAGCCCGGCCGCGGTCGCCTTCGCGTCGGCGACGTTCTCCTTCGCTTCGAGATCCGGTCCGGGGTCGAGAGCGGTCATGGTGCGACCTCCGCCTCCGGTTGGCCGTTGCCGTCCTGGATGCGGGCGAGCACCGCCTGGAAATCCACGACGCCGAGGTACTCGTCGCGCCGGCCGGTGACGACCGCGCTCCCGTGACTGGACATCAGCATGGTGTCGAGCGCGTCGTTCAGCGTCGCGCGCCGGTCGATCGTCACCAGGTCGGTGTCCTCGTGCGGCGCCGGTACCTTGTCGACGTCCGACAGATCGGTGGTCCACATCCAGTCCACCGGCCGCTTGCGCCGGTCGAGTACGACGACTGAGTCGTCACCTGCCTGCTTCGCGGCCCGCAGTACGTCGGGAGCCGGGTCGCCGATCTCCGCGACCGTCGGCTGGTTCAGCTCGATCTCGCTGACCCGGCTGAGCGTCAGCTGCTTGAGCGCCGCGCCCGCGCCGACGAAGTCCGCGACGAACCGGTTGGCCGGGTTCGCCAGGATCGCCTCCGGGGTGTCGTACTGCGCGATGTGCGCACCCTCGGTGAGGATCAGGATCCGGTCACCGAGCTTCACGGCCTCGTCGAAGTCGTGCGTGACACAGACGATCGTCTTGCGCAGCTCCTCCTGGATGCTGAGCAGTTCGTCCTGCAGCCGCTGCCGGGTGATCGGGTCGACCGCGCCGAACGGCTCGTCCATCAGGATCACCGGCGGGTCGGCGGCCAGACCACGGGCCACGCCGACGCGCTGCTGCTGGCCGCCGGACAGCTCCCGCGGATAGCGGTTGCGGTACCGGTCCGGGTCGAGGCCGACGAGTTCGAGCAGCTCGTCGACGCGTTCCGCCGTACGGCGTTTGTCCCAGCCGAGCAGCCCCGGGACGAGCGCGATGTTCTGCGTCACGGTCATGTGCGGGAACAGGCTGCCGCCCTGGATCACGTACCCGATCCGGCGCCGCAGGTCGTCGTCGTTCTGCCTGCTGATGTCCTCGCCGCCGATCCGGATGCTGCCGGACGTCGGCTCGATCAGCCGGTTGATCATCTTCAGCGAGGTGGTCTTCCCGCAGCCGGACGGGCCGACGAACATCACGATCTCGCCGGCCGGGATGTGCAGGGACAACCCCTCGACCGCGGGTTTCTTCTGCCCCGGGTACCGCTTGACGACATCGGTCAACTCGATGTCGACGCCGCTGACTTCTGGTTCGGTTTCAGGCACGGATACCTCTCGAGGTGGTCAGGCGGCCGACGAGCAGCAGCATGGCGTCCAGGATCAGAGCAAGCAGGACAACGCCGATCGTGCCGACCAGCGCCGAGTTAAGAGCGTTCGCGCCACCGATCTGGGTCAGACCGGTGAAGATGAAGCTGCCCAGGCCGGGCCCGAGCACGTACGCCGCGATCGCCGCGATGCCCATCGACATCTGGGCCGACACCCGGACGCCGGCCAGGATCACCGGCCAGGCCAGCGGCAGCTCGATCCGCAGCAGCGTCCGGATCGCGCCCATGCCCATCCCGCGGGCCGACTCGATCAGCGTCGAGTCGACGCCGGCCAGGCCGACGACGGCGTTCCGCAGGATCGGCAGCGAGGCATAGAACGTGACCGCGATCACCGAGGTGGCGGTGCCGATACCGGCCACCGGGATCATCAGGCCGAGCAGCGCGAACGACGGGATGGTCAGGCCGACGGCGCTGACCGCGCCGGCCAGTGACGCGATCCGCTGGTTGCGGTGCACCACGACCGCCAGGCCGACCGCGATCACGGTGGCCAGCAACACACACTGTATGACCAGGCTCAGATGCTGGTAGCTCTGATAGAGCAGTTGTGATTGACGCTCAGTTATGTAATCCCACACGCGGTAGCCAGTACCCAACGGGCCGGTAACCTAACATCCGCAGGATCGCTTCCGAAGTACGGACATGCCAAAGCCCCTGGCCACCAAGGGCGCCAGGGGCTTTGAACTGCTAGCTCAGTTGAACGAGTCGCCGCAGGCGCAGGAACCCGTCGCGTTCGGGTTGTCGATCGTGAAGCCCTGCTTCTCGATCGTGTCGACGAAGTCGATCGACGCACCCTTCAGGTACGGCGCGCTCATCCGGTCGGTGACGACGCTCACACCGCCGAAGTCGGCCACCACGTCACCGTCGAGCTGACGCTCGTCGAAGAACAGCTGGTACCGCAGCCCGGAGCACCCGCCCGGCTGGACGGCGACCCGCAGCGCGAGGTCGTCGCGGCCTTCCTGGTCCAGCAGCGCCTTCACCTTGGCGGCGGCTCCGTCGGTGAGGAGAACACCAGTGGCTGTTGCCTGCCCAGCCTGCTCGGTCTGCGCTTCAGTCATCCCTGACTCCAGTCATCTACTCAAGTGCCTGGCGGACAGCTGGCTCCGTCGGCACGGAAGTCTCTTGTCAACACGGTCCAACGTCGGCCGGCCCGCGCTCATTCCCATGGTCGCACACCAATTTCACGGATCAACTACCCCCGTCAGCGGGCCCACGTCCTGGCGACGCGTTCCGCCACCGTGGCCAGCGAGCCGTGCGGGTCGGCGAAGGCCTGCTCCTCGCCGACGGTGTCCACCAGCGAGTACGCCGACTCGACGCCCATCGAGCGCATCTCGCGGGAGCCGATCAGGACCTTGCCGGCGAGTACGACGCACGGGCGCATCGCGTCGTTCGCTACCTTCGCGACCCCGGCGATCACCTTGCCGTCGCGGGACTGGAAGTCGAACGCACCCTCACCGCTGATCACCAGATCGACCTTGGCCGCCTTCTGCTTCAGCCCGGTCAGCTCGGCCACCAGGTCGATACCGGAGACGCGCTCGGCGCCGAGCAGCAACAGCGCGTACCCGAGCCCGCCCGCGGCGCCCGCGCCTTTCTGGTCAGCGGTCTTGCGGTCCGCCAGTTCGGCGAAGTGCGTCAGCCAGCCGTCGACCTCCGGCTTGCGCTCGTCGGTGATCCCCTTCTGCGCACCGAAGACGTTCGTCGCCCCGCGCAGCCCGAGCATCGGGTTCTCCACGTCGCTTGCCGCGACGAACTCGATCCCGGCCACTCGCTCCCGCGCCGGCCCCAGGTCCACCGAGGCGAGGTCCGCCAGCCCGGCCGCGCCGGCATCCAGCCGCCCGCCCCGGCCATCGCTTCGTGACCCCTCCGCTGCCGCCGACGGTCCGGTTGCGGTCGCGCCGAGTGCGGCGAGCAGGCCGGCGCCCGCGTCGTTCGTCCCCGAACCTCCGAGGCCGAGGATGATCCGTTTCGCGCCGGCGTCGACGGCCGCGGTGATGAGCTGACCGACACCGTACGTCGTCGCGTCCTCGGGGCGCCGGTTCTTCGGCTCCACCAGGTGCAACCCGCACGCCTGCGCGGTCTCGACGTACGCCGTCTGTCCCGCGAGCAACACGGTCGCCGGTGTCTCCTCGCCGAGCGGCCCCCGGACCGTGACCGACAGCAGCTTCCCGTCGACGACCGCGGACAGTACGTCGATGAACCCCGGGCCACCGTCGGCCATCGGCGCGACCAGGACCTCGGCGTCCGGGTCCCGGCGCCGCCATCCTTCCTCGATGGCCGCCGCCGCCTCCACAGCCGTCAACGTCCCCGCGAACTTGTCCGGCGCAATCAGAATCCGCATGCGCACATCCTCCCCTCCCGGTCCGCCCGCGCCCCGCGATGCTCACGCTAAGGACAGGACGTACTCGTATACGCATACTGCGCCGTACGCCTGAACTCGACCGCGCACGTACCCCGATCCCCCACTACCTCCTGTCCTTAGGCCGCCCGCGCGGTTAGATCGTCGGCATGAAATCGATCCTGTTCGCGCTGCGGGTGAGTGACCTGGACCGCTCGCTCGACTTCTACGCCAAGGTCGGGTACGTCGAACTCGGCACGATCCCGTTCGACGACGGCTCCAGCCTCGTCTGGCTCCGCCTGCCCGGCGAATCGTCGGTGTCGCTCGAACTCGTCCACCGCCCCGCCGACGGCCCGGTCGAGGTTCGCGGGTTCGAGCACTTCGCGATCGAGGTCGCATCCCTCGCCGAAACCGTCGAACGCCTGACTGCGGCGGGCCTGCAGCCGGCCCACCCCGAGCTACCCGGTGGCCCCGACGGACCCAAAACCTCCTGGCTGACCGATCCCGACGGCTACCGCATCGAGTTGGTCGAGTGGCCTCCCGGCGGCATCCCGATGAGTGAGTAGGCTCGCGACGACTTCGCGAGTTTCATCTGGGCTGCGCCGCTCTTACTGAAAGGACGTGTGATGGATCAGCCTCGGGTTCCGGGGTATACGCGGCACGAGTTCGGGGAGCGGATCGGGGCGAGCGCCCGGTTGCGGATCGGGCCTGCCGCTGCCGTGATGGACGGCGACCGTTTGCTGCTGACCAAACGCACCGACAACGGCGAGTGGTGCCTGCCCGGCGGCGCGATCGAGCCCGGCGAACGTCCCGCGGAGGCGGCGGAGCGCGAGACGCTCGAGGAGACCGGTTTGTCGGTGCGGGTGACCGGGCTGATCGGCGTCTACTCCAACCCCGACGTCGTCGTGGTCTATCCGGACGGCAATCGGGTGCAGATCGTCGGGATGGTGTTTCGGGCCGAGGCGGTCGGCGGGGAGGCGGGCAGTTCGGTGGAGGTGAGTGAGTCCGGCTGGTTCACGGCAGCCGAAGCCGCGGAGCTGACCGTGATCGCCGGTCATCGTCCGCTCCTGCCGGCGGTCTTCGCGGGCGAGCTGTACTTCGACCCGTCAGCGTCTGAACAGCCGTCGCAGGACGAGGGCTAGAACCGCTCCGATCAGGTACGGCGCCGCACGCTTGGCAACCATCGGCAACACAGTCCGCCCAAGATCAAGCACAACCGCATCCGCCTCAGCCGCGTCCCCTTCCCTCCGCGAACCGGCCGCCGAAGAACCACCACCCTCCGCCCCCGCCGCCCCGCTCGCACGACTCCGATCACCCTCGGCCCCGTTCACCCCAGGCCCGGCCTTGCCAGCCCCAGTCGCCACAGCCTCGGTCACTCCAACCCCGCGCTCGCCAGCAACGCCCTCGCCAGCCCCGCGCTCGCCAGCTCCGCCCTCGCCAGCCTCGTCCTCCGCGGCTCCCGTCGCCGCCCCGCTCGCCCCAGCAACGGCAGCCCCAGCGTCCGTCGCCAGAGGACCTGCCTCGCCGGCCCCAGCGCCGGCACCCGTCGCGCCGGCCTCACCCTCCCCGACTCCCGTCGGCGCCCCACTCGTCCCTGCGCCCGTCTTGTCGGCGTCAGTCTGCTGAGACGGGGTGCGTGCTGCGGTATCCGGTTGGGTGGTTGTGGGGTGGTCCAGCTTGGTTTTCAGGCAGGTGGTGAACTGGTCGAGGAGTTTGTTGGAGACGTCCTGGATCAGGCCGCGCCCGAACTGCGCCGGCCGGCCGGTGATCGTGAGGTCGGTGTCGACGGAGACCTCGGTCTCGCCCCCGGCGGTTCCGGACAGGCGGGCGGTGACGCGCGCGGTCGCCGTACCGTTGCCGCGGCGGTCCTTGCCCTTGGCCTCGATCACCGCGTGGTGCTGCGCCTCGTCGCGCTCGACGAAGGTGCCGGTGCCGGAGTACTGCAACGACACCGGCCCGAGCTTCACCTTGCACGACCCGGTGAACTCGTCACCTTCGTACGCCGTCAGGGTGGCGCCGGGAAAACACGGCACCACCCGTTCGAGGTCGTTGAACGCGGCCCACGTCTGTTCCACGGGCGCCGGTACGACGAACTTGTGCTCGAGCTTCACGCCGTACCTGCCGCTGCCAGGACCGCACGCCGCGTGAGTACCGTCGCGAGATACCGGCGGTAGTCGGCGTCACCGTTCAGGTCGCTCACCGGAGACGTCCCGTCCGCCGCCCGCATCGCGGCTTCCCGTACGGCGTCAGCGGTCGCCGGCCGGCCCACCAACGCCTGCTCGACCGCGGTCGCCCGTACCGGTGTCGAGCCCATGTTGCCGAGCCCGACCCGCGCCTCGGCGATCGACCCGCCGTCCAGCCGCACCGCCGCCGCGACCGACACGATCGCCCACGCCTGCGCGACCCGGCTGAACTTCTCGTAGTGCGCGCCCCATCCGGTGTACTTCGGCACCCGTATCTCGACGAGCAACTCGTCATCGGACAGCGCCGTACTGAACACGCCCTGGAAGAACTCCGAAGCAGGCACGGTACGTCGGCCCTCGGCACCCGCGATCACGAACGACGCGTCGAGTGCCACCGCGACCGCGGGCAGGTCAGCCGCCGGATCCGCATGCGCCAGCGACCCGCCGAACGTGCCGCGGTGCCGGATCTGCGGATCGCCGACCGTTGCCGTCGCCAGCGAAATCAGCTGGGCATGCTCCCTGACCAGCGGATCCGACTGCACCACGCTGTGCGGCGTCATCGCGCCGATCACCAGCGCGTCGCCGTCGTCGCGGATGCCCCGCAGATTGTCGATCTTCCCAATGTCGACAATCGTCTCCGGTGCCGCGAGCCGCAACCGCAGCGCCGGCATCAGGCTCTGCCCGCCCGCCAGCACCTTCGCGTCGGAGTGCTCACGCAGCAACCCGAGCGCCTCATCCACGCTCGCCGGGCTGAAGTACTCGAACGCCGCCGGGATCATGCCCGCGCCTCCTTCTGCTGAGCATTGTCTTGAGCACCCTGGATCGCCTTCCAGACCCGGTACGGCGTACACGGCATCTGCACGTCCGTGACACCGAGCGGCCGCAAAGCGTCGACAATCGCATTGACGACAGCCGGCGTGGACGCGATCGTCCCCGCCTCGCCGACGCCCTTCACGCCCAACTGGTTCGTGGTCGCAGGCGTCTCGGTGCGCGCCGTCTCGAAGGCCGGCAGATCAGGTGCCCCCGGCACCAGATACTGGTCCAACGACCCGGTGACCAGCGTCCCGGAGTCGTCGTGCACCGCCTCCTCGAAGAGCGCCTGGGCGATGCCCTGCGCGAGACCGCCGTGCACCTGGCCCTCGACGATCAGCGGGTTCACCACCACGCCGACGTCGTCCACGCACACGTACGACCGCAACTTGGTCGCGCCCGTCTCGGTGTCGACCTCGACCGCGCACAGATGCGTGCCGTGCGGGAACGAGAAGTCCTCCGGGTCGAGCGTCGCGTCCGCGTCGAGACTCCCTTCGGCGGACCCGTCGAGCTTGTGTCCCTGGAACACCGCGAACGCCAGCTCGGCCATCGTCATCCCGGCGTCCGTCCCGCGGACGCCGTACCGTCCGGCCGAGAACTCCAGGTCGTCCGCGTTCGCCTCCAGCAGCTGCGCCGCGATCGGTTTCGCCTTCTCGATCACCTTGTCCGCGGCGGCCAGCACCGCCATCCCGCCGACGGCCAGTGAGCGGGATCCGTAGGTGTCCAGGCCGCGGACGGCGACCTGCGTGTCCCCGTGCAGTACTTCGACATCGTCGAACGGCACGCCCAGCCGGTCAGCGACGATCTGGCTCCACGCGGTCTCGTGACCCTGACCGTGCGGGCTCGTCCCGGTCACCACCTCGACCTTGCCGGTCGGCAGCATCCGGATCGAGGCGTGCTCCCAGCCACCACCGACGTACCCCATCGAGCCCAGCCAGCGCGACGGCGCCAGCCCGCACATCTCGGTGAAGGTCGAGACGCCGATGCCGAGTTGGACGGGGTCGCCGGACTCGCGCCGCTTGCGTTGCTCGGCCCGCAGGTCGTCGTACCCGAAGAGCTCACGCGCCTTCGCGGTCGCGGCCTCGTAGTTGCCGGAGTCGTAGCGCAGCCCCGACACCGTCGAGAACGGGAACTCCTCGTGCTTGATCCAGTTGCGCTCGCGGATCTCCAGCGCGTCGACGCCGACGCGCGCGGCGAGCTCGTCCATCAGCCGTTCGATCGCGTACGTCGCCTCGGGGCGGCCGGCACCGCGGTACGCATCGGTCCACGTCTTGTTCGTGAACACGTTGGTGATGCCGAGGTGGTACGCCGGGAACTTGTAGATGCCGTTGTACATGAACGCGCCGAGCAGCGGGATCGCCGACGTGACCAGACCGAGGTACGCGCCCATGTCGGCGATCAGCTCGACCTTCAGACCGGTGACCGTGCCGTCGGCGTTCGCGGCGAGCGTGAGCTGCTGCCACTGGTCGCGGCCGTGGTGCGCGGCCATCAACGACTCGGACCTGGTTTCGGTGTATTTACAGGGCTTTCCGGTACGGCGGGCCGCGATGACCGTGAGTACCTCCTCCGGCGTGAACTGGAGCTTGCCGCCGAAGCCGCCGCCGACGTCCGGCGCGATCACCCGGATCTTGTGCTCCGGGATGCCGAGCACGAGCGCGATGAAGATCTTCACGAAGTGCGGTACCTGCGTCGCGGACCAGACGGTCAGTTGTTCGGTTGTCGGATCGACGACAATCGACCGAGGCTCCATGAACGCGGGGATCAGCCGCTGCTGGCGGAACTCCTGCTCGATCACGATCCCGCCGTCGCGGGCGGCCGCGATCGCCGCCTCGACGTCACCGCCGGTCCCGGACTCGGCGGAGTCGTAGGTGAACACCGCGGACACGTTCGTCCCGAGATCCGGATGCGCGAGCACCTCGTCACGGGCGGCGGCCTTGAGCTCGAGCGCGGGTTCGAGTTCCTCGTAGTCGACGTCCACCAGGTCCGCCGCGTCGTTCGCCTCGGCCGGCGTCCGGGCCACGACGAGCGCGACGATCTCGCCGGCGAACGCGACGTGGTCGACCGCCATCGACGGGTGCGGCGGGGCCTTCTGATCAGGTACGACGGCCCACGCGTTCGGCAGCGCGCCCTGCTCCTCGGCGATGTCGGCGCCGGTGATCACGGCGATCACGCCGGAGGCCGCCTTCGCCGCCTCGGTGTCGATCGAGGTGATCCGGGCGTGCGCGAACGGGCTGCGCACCATCGCGAGGTACTGCATCCCGGGCAGCACGATGTTGTCGGTCCAGCGGGTCCGGCCGGTGATCAGCCGGGCGTCCTCCTTGCGCCGGCGCGGGGTGCCGACCTCGGTCGCGGGACGTTCCTCGGTGGCGGTCATTGCGCACCCCCGGCCGCACTCGACGCCCCCACAGCGCTCGCCTCACCTACAGCACTCGGCTCACCTACGCCGCTCGCCTCACCTACGCCGGACGGTTGACCTACAGCGGTCGGTTGGCCGGCGGCGGTCGCCGCGCAGGCGCGGACTGCCTTGACGATGTTCTGGTAGCCGGTGCACCGGCAGAGGTTTCCTTCGAGTCCGAGCCGGACGTCCTCCTCGCTGGGATTCGGATTGTCGGCAATCAGATCGAGTGATTGCATAATCATTCCGGGCGTGCAGTAGCCGCACTGCAGGGCGTGGTTCTCGTGGAAGGCCTGCTGCATCGGGTGCAGCCGGCCGTTCGTCGCGAGGCCCTCGATCGTGGTGATCTCGTGGCCGTCGGCCTGGACCGCGAGGAGCGAGCAGGACTTCACGCTCCGCCCGTCCAGGTGCACCGTGCAGGCGCCGCAGTTGCTGGTGTCGCAACCGACGACGGTGCCTGTCTTCCCCAGTTGCTCGCGCAGATAGTGCACGAGCAGCGTGCGCGGCTCCACTTCGTCCGTGAAGCTGCTTCCGTCGACCTTCACCGTGATCCGGGTCATCGCCCCGCCTCCAGATGTCAGCACTCGCCGTACGTTGATCCTGCTCCTGTTGGGTTGTCGACCACAAGGTTCAGTGGTCCGGTCAGTGTTCGGTCAGTGTTGGGTGCCGTGGTGGATGGGTCCGGCCGCGGCCGAGAGTCGTTGCCCCGCGCCACCCCAGCGTTGCGCGATGATCTCGGCGGCGATGCTCACGGCGGTCTCCTCCGGCGTCCGCGCGCCGAGGTCGAGGCCGATCGGGCTGGACAGCCGCGCCACCTCGTCCTCGCTCAGACCCGCCTCCCGCAAGCGTTTCAGGCGGTCGTCGTGCGTGCGGCGTGATCCCATCGCGCCGATGTACGCGACCTGCGGCAACCGCAGTGCGACCTCCAGCAGCGGTACGTCGAACTTCGGATCGTGCGTCAGTACGCAGATCACCGTCCGGTCGTCGATCCGGCCGGCCGCAGCCTCGCCGGACAGGTACCGATGCGGCCAGTCGACAATCACTTCGTCGGCAAACGGGAAGCGGGACGCGGTCGCGAACACCGCGCGCGCATCGCACACCGTCACGCGATAGCCGAGGAACGCGCCGAGCCGCCCGACCGCGGCCGCGAAGTCGATCGCGCCGAACACGAGCAGCCTGGGCACCGGCGCGTACGACGAGACGAACACCCGCATGCCCTCACCACGGCGCTGCCCGTCCGGTCCGTACTCGAGCGTCTCGGTCCGCCCGCTCGCCAGCAGTCCGCGCGCATCGTCGACAATCGCATCGTCTGCACGTTCCGAACCGACGCTGCCCGACTGCCCCTCGGGCCGCACGATCAGCCGACGCCCGAGCCGCGCCGGATCCGGGTGCGCCACCACGGTCGCGACCGCCACGGGTCGTCCTTCGGCGATGTCCGCCGCCACCTCGCCCAGTTCCGGGAACGACGTACGGTCGACCTTCTCGACGAACACGTCGAGGATCCCGCCGCAGGTCAGCCCGACCGCGAACGCCGACTCGTCGCTCACGCCGTACCGCTGCAACACCGGCTCGCCCGACTCCAGGATCTCCTCTCCGAGCTGGTACACGGCGCCCTCGACGCAGCCTCCGGACACGCTGCCGACCGCCTCGAGCCCGGGACCGACCAGCATCACCGCCCCCGGCGGCCGCGGCGCCGACTGGAACGTCGCGACAACGGTGCCAACGGCAACAGATTCGCCGGCTTCCCACCAGCTCAGCAACCGGTCGAGCACGTCACGCATCGGCCACCACCTCCAGAAGTTCGGCGAAGCTGGCCAGGCTGTGCCCGGCGACGAGGTCGTCCAGGTGTGGCAGTACGGCGACGATCCCGGCCTGCACCGGTTCGTACCCGCGCTTGCCGCGATGCGGGTTCAGCCAGACCACGCGGTGCGCGAGACTCGCGAGCCGCTGCAGTTGCGCTCCGAGCATCGCGGCGTCACCACGCTCCCAGCCGTCGCTGCACACCACGACGACCGCGCGCCGCGCCGTACCGCGTTGTCCCCACCGATCCAGGAACACCTTCAGCACCTCACCCAGCCGCGTACCACCCGACCAGTCCGGTACGACGTCACCCGCCGACCGCAGCGCGAATTCGGGATCGCGATGGCGAAGCGCCGGCGTGACGCGTGTCAGCCGCGTGCCGATCGTGAAGACCTCGACCGAACGGGGCGCGTGCTGAACCATCGAGTGCGCGAGCCGCAACAGACTGTCGGCGTACGGGCGCATGGACCCGGAGACGTCGATCAGTACGACGACCCTTCGCGGACGGACGCCGCGACGGCGGTACTGCACGCGAGCCGGCTCGCCGACCTGACGAAGCTGGGCGCGGAGCGTGCGCCGCGGGTCGATGTCGCCGCGGTGGGACGGCTGCCGGCGGTTCGCACGACGGAGAGGCGTGCGCGGGTGGAGGGTGCCGAAGAGCCGCGCGAGTTCGGCGCGATCGGCAGCGGACAGTTCTGCGACGTCGCGATGGCGGAGGACTTCCGTCGTACTCGCCGAGACGTTCACGGTGCGATCGCCGTCGATTCCCTCGCCGCCGTCGGCGAGCGCGGCCTGGACGGACGTTTGCGGCGTACGGCTCGGGACGACGCCGCGCGTACGGTCGCCGGTGAACCAGGCCGCGAACACCTCGTCGTACCTGGCGGTGTCGTCGGGACCGCTGCAGAGGGCGGCGCGGCCGGCCCAGTACACGTCCGCGGTCAGGGTGGCATCGAGGGTCGCGACCGCCTGAAGGAAGAGGTGTACGCGATCGGCCGTGACCGGGAGGCCCGCGTACCGCAGCGCCGCGGCGAAGCCGGTGAGCGCGAGATCCGGTTCCGCCATCGCGCGTCAGCTCGCCAGCAGGCGGTCGAGGGACTCGCGGACACGGTCGGTGTCCTCGCGGTACTTCAGCACGGCGCCGAGCGTCGCGGCCGCGGTCTCGACGTCGAGAACCTCCGTACCGAGCGCGTCGAGTGCGCGCGTCCAGTCGAGGGTCTCGGCGACACCGGGCGGTTTGAGCAGATCGAGGTCGCGCATCCGCTGCACCGACCGGGTGACCTGCTCGGCGAGTCGCGCGGACACCCCGGGCAGGCGGGTCCGGACGATCTCGATCTCGCGGGCCAGGCCGGGGTGGTCGATCCAGTGGTACAGGCAGCGGCGCTTGAGGGCGTCGTGCACCTCGCGGGTCCGGTTCGAGGTCAGGATCACGATCGGCGGCACGTTCGCGGCGATCGTCCCGAGCTCGGGGATCGTCACCTCGTACGTCGACAGCACCTCGAGCAGGAACGCCTCGAACTCGTCGTCCGCGCGGTCGATCTCGTCGACGAGCAGGACGGCGGGACTCTCGCGCAACGCCCGCAGTACCGGACGGGACAGCAGGAAGCGCTCGTCGAACAGGCTCTTCTCGACCTCCTCGGCCGCTGCCTCGGAGGTGGTCGCCTCGACGGTGCGCAGATGCAGGATCTGCCGCGGGAAGTCCCAGTCGTACAGCGCCTGCGAGGCGTCGATGCCTTCGTAGCACTGCAACCGGATCAGCTCCAGATCGAGCGCCTCCGCGATCGCCGCCGCCAGCGAGGTCTTTCCGGTGCCCGGCTCGCCCTCGAGCAGCAACGGGCGGTGGAGTGCGAGCGCGAGATACCCGACCGTGGCAAGGCCCTCACCGGCCAAGTACCCGGTCGCCCGCAAACACCCGGCAAGCTCCCCCGCCGAGCCGACGGCACGCACTCCTTCAGCATTCACCTACTTCCCCCCATTGCCAACCCTCGCCCGCGCGCCCTACGACTTTGCGGAACCTTTTCGCCGTACTGCGACAGTTATGTTCCGAGAAGCAAGCGTGCCGGGAACCGGGCGGTCGGCTCAGCTGTGGCCCGGCGGGAGGTCCTGCATGGTGTCGGCGTCGGTTCCGTCGGCGATGTCCTCGCACTCCACCAGTTCGACGTCGTGGGTCCGGAGGTAGCCGCGCGCGCCCTCGTCGCCGCGAGCCGATGCGATGACCCCGTCCCAATGCGCCCGGCCGATCACCACCGGATGACCCGGTTGCCCGCCGTACGTCGCACGCACCAGCGCGCCCGCACCCGCATTCTCCACCACCCGACGCACCGCAGCCACCGTCAGCCCAGGCAAGTCCACCGGCACCACCACAACCGCAGATCCTCCGCGACCGGAGCCGACTGCGAACGACGGTGTGTGGGTTCGAAGGTGGGTGAGGCCTGTTCGGAGGGAGGCGCCCATGCCTTCGGACCAGTTTGTTGCTTCGACCACCTCGACCGGCTCGGCGGACAACTCGGCTCGGGCTGCTTCGGCGGAGGCGCCGACGACGACCACGACCGGGGCGCAGCCCGCTTCCGCCAGCAACCTCGACGTACGCACTACCCACGAGACGCCCTCGGCATCGTGGATCAAGGCCTTCGGACCACCCATCCGTCGCCCGGCGCCCGCGGCCAGCACCAACCCGGCCACCGACGCACCCGGGATCCCTGGGCTGGGGGTGTTGTTCACACGGGCAGCGTACTGATTTCACAGTTTGGGCAGTGAGGTGTACGACGCGGGGTACGGCGATCAGCGTGCGACGATGTCTCGCGTGACGACGATCGCAGACGGCTCGAGGGCCCTTCCGTTGCTGTTCCTCGGGCAGAACACCGACCCGCACTCCGAGCGTGGTGTCGAGTGCCCGGGTGCGCTCCCGCCGGCGTCCGACCCGGACCTGGTCGAGCGGGCTCTGAAGGCGAAGGCTGCGCTCGGCGACCAGGTGTTCGTGCTGGGGCACCACTACCAGCGTGACGAGGTGATCCAGTTCGCGGACGTCACCGGCGACTCGTTCAAGCTGGCGAAGGACGCGGCCGCCCGCCCGGACGCGCCGTACATCGTGTTCTGCGGCGTGCACTTCATGGCCGAGTCCGCGGACATCCTCACCAACGACCGGCAGACCGTGATCCTCCCGGACCTCGCCGCCGGGTGCTCGATGGCGGACATGGCCCGCATCCAGCAGGTGGAGGCGGCCTGGGACGCGCTCGCCGACGCGGGGGTCGCGGACGTGACCGTGCCGGTCACGTACATGAACTCGAGCGCCGACATCAAGGCGTTCTGCGGCCGCCACGGCGGAGTCGTGTGTACGTCGAGCAACGCCGAGACCGCCCTGAACTGGGCGTTCGAACAGGGCGAGAAGGTGCTGTTCCTGCCCGACCAGCATCTCGGCCGCAACACTGCCGTACTGCAGCTGGGCCTGTCGCTCGAGGACTGTGTGGTGTACGACCCGCACAAGCCGGGCGGCGGGCTGACCAAGGAGCAGCTCGCGGCCGCGAAGATGATCCTGTGGCGCGGGCACTGCTCGGTGCACGGCCGGTTCACGCCCGAGTCGATCGACGACGTCCGCGCGCGGATCCCCGGCGTGAACGTGATCGTCCACCCCGAGTGCCAACACGACGTGGTGACGAAGGCCGACCAGGTGGGCTCGACGGAGTACATCATCAAGGCTCTGGAGACGGCCGAGCCCGGTACGTCGTGGGCGGTCGGCACCGAGCTGAACCTGGTGCAGCGCCTCGCGAAGCAGCACACCGACAAGAACATCGTGTTCCTGGACAAGACGGTCTGCTACTGCGCCACGATGAACCGCATCGACCTCCCGCACTTCGTCTGGGCACTCGAGAACCTGGTCGCCGGCCACGTCGTCAACCCGATCAAGGTCGACACCGACACCGAGCACTACGCCAAGGTCGCCCTCGACCAAATGCTCGCCCTCCCCGGCAAACCCAACCGCGACTGACCACCCACCGGGTCAGTCGGCGGTGACGCGGGCTGGGGTGTACCAGGTGGCTAGGAGGTCGGGGAGGCGGTCGGGGCCCCAGCGGTCTACGGGGGTGATTCGGCCGTGGAGGGAGGCGAGGCCGCGGGCCAGTTCGCCGACTACGTCGCCTTGCCACGGGACGGTGACGCCTTCGTCGGGGCCGACGATCACGGCCGGTCCACCGCGGTCCACGCACACCACGGGGCAGCCCGACGCGAGCGCTTCGGTGACGGCCCAGCCGGCGGCTTCGCGGAAGGCCGGCGCCAGGAGCGCGTCGGCGCGGAACATCGCGGCCAGCACCTCCTCACGCGGCAGCGCGCCCATGAACTCGACGCGGTCCCGGACACCCAACTGCCAGGCCAGGCTCTCGGCGCGTCCCCAGTCCGGGCCGTCGCCGATGATGCGCAACTCCCAGTCGGACGCCTCCGGACGGGCCAGCGCGCTGATCGCCAGCAGCACGCCCTTCCACGGGATCAACCGCCCCACGAACAACGCCGTCTTCACTCCGGGCGCGCCGAACGGCTCGTACGGACCGGACGCCGTGAAGCGCCGGATCGCCACGTTCGGCTGGACGACGATCTGGCGTGCGTACGGCGCGAAGGCCTCCGCGACGTCGTTGTTCTGGGCAACCATCAGATCGGCGATCTGCGCCATCCGGCGCCCCGTCATACGCCGCCGTACGCCGGTGTACGCACGCCGTACCAGCTCCCCCACGACGCCCCGCGGACCCAGCCAGTGCGCCATCGACAGCGGCGCGGTCGTCGATCCACCGACCGGGCCCCAGATCACCTTGGCCGACGACTCCTCGACCACGCCGGCGCCCATCCAGTCCACCGCGAAGGTCAGGTGGTGAATCACGTCGAACGAGTGCACGGCGTGCAACTCACGCGCCGTACGCCGAGCCAGCCCTTGCCACAACGGGTAGTACCAGTACACGTCCGACGGCCGTCGCCGCAGCCGCAGGATCCAGCGCGGCAGCTCCAGCGGTACGACGGTGAGCCCGGGCACGGGCCGCACCGCGAGCTCCTCGTGGATCTCGTGCGCGAACTTGCCCCGGGTCAGCAGCCACACGTCGTGGTCGCGCGCCGCAGCCTTCGCCCACGCCCACCCGGCGCCCGGCTCGGACCCGCCCGACGGCCGGCAGGCGTACGCACTGAGCAGTACCTTCGGGCGGCCCGGCATCAGCTCATCCCCTCCAGAAGCCTGCGCAGATCGGTGCTCGAGGTGGAGGCGGTGTACGGGAAGTAGTGCACCTGTGCGCCGACCTCACCCAGCAGTCGTTCCAGTCTGGTCCCCTTTTCGGTTCCCTTCCAGTCGTCCCCCTTGAAGAGGATGTCGTACCGCAACTGCTGCCACATCTCGAACTTGTCGCTGGACCAGTCGCTGACCACCTCGTCGACCAGGTCCAGCGCCCGGATCACGTCCATCCGTTCCTGGTGCGGCACCACCGGCGGACGGCCCTTGATCCGGGCCACCACGTCGTCCTCGACGACGCCGGCGATCAGGTGGTCGCAGTGCTCGCGGGCGCGGCGCAGGATGTTCAGATGGCCGATGTGGAACATGTCGTACACCCCGGGCGCGTAGCCGACGAGCGTCATGCCCGCACCCCCATCGCGGCCATCTCGCGGTACCACTTCCCGACCGCTGCCGCGAGGAACAGCAGGTTCAGCACCAGCAGGGCGCCGTACAGCACGACGAACAGCGACGGCGTACCGAAGGCGAGGAAGACCAGGCAGAGGACGCCGTAGTCGGTCGGTGCTATCAGCAACGACTTGAGCACGGAATCCCCGCGCTCGTTGGGTTTCCCGGCCGCGCCGTGCCGGCGGCGGAGCTGGTCGATCAGGATCAGCCCGAAGAACAGCACCGACGACAGGCACAGGTAGGCCAGCGGGATCAGCAGCACGAGATGATTGCCGAAGGCATCGAAGCGGTAGAACGAGATCAGTACGGCGCTGTGCAGCAGCACGATCTTCACCGCGTCGATCATGTGGTCGAGCCACTCCCCCAACGGCGACCCGCCGCCGCGCAACCGGGCGAGCTGCCCGTCCGCGGAGTCCAGCCCGTAGCCGAGGACGAGCAACGCGGCCACCAGCAGCGCCACGCCGAACGACGGGTGCACCAACGCCACCAGAACGACCCCGATCAGCGAGCAGAACCCGGACGCCAGGCTGACCTGGTTCGGCGTACGGCGCCCGAGGAACGCCGCCGCCGCGAACACCCGGCCGATGCGGCGGTTCACGAACCTCGAGTACGCCGGCGTACCGGCGGACGGCTTCTGCGCCTGGGACAGCCGCGCGACCGTCTCCCGCAGCGAACTCATCGGCGTCCCCGCTTCGCTCCGGGCGCCGATGAGGGACGAATCGCACTGTGCTCTCTGATGAGCTCGCTCCGCTCGCTCATGCCACGTTCGAGCTACGCGACTGCCGCTGATCGATCGCGGCGCGCAGGATCGGGCTGCGTGACGCGCGGCCGGCGGGCAGAACGGTGATCAGCCCGGCCGGAATCCCGTCGAGCTCGGCCACGCCCAGCACGCCGTCCGCGGCACTGGCAGCGAACAGGGTCTGAGCCCCGAGTACGCCGGTCAGCCAGTCGGACCGTACGTCGTCCACGGCAACGACCTCGTCGACGCAGCGCAGGTGTTCGACGATCTGCGCCCGCTCGAGCAGCGGCACGAACGGCCGCCCGCCCCAGGCATCCAGCGCCCACTCATCGGACAGCACCGCCACCACCAGCCGGTCGCACTGCCGCCGGGCTCGCTCGAGCACGTCGACATGCCCGACGTGGAACAGGTCGAAAACGCCGGCGACACATCCGATCCGCGGCACGTTGCCTTCCCCCAACACGAACTCCTGAATTCCCTCCGGCATGACGCCGCCCCCTGGCGCGTCCGGCGCTCCCACACCGTCGCGACCACACTTGGCCGCGACTTTATACCTGCCGGGCACGACCCGCCCAACGCTCCGTGCGCGACCGGCCGCGGACGGCGTGCCGGGCGATCGCATCGGCGTAGATCCTTTCGGTGGCCTCCAGGTCGCGCTCCGGGGTGAAGCGCTTCAGGTAGACCTCGCGGGCTCGTTCGCCGCAGGCTATCGAAGTCACGGGATCAGCCACCAACCCGATCGCCTTGCGCAGCGATTCCGGATCGCCGGGCTCGGTCAGGGCACCGGTCTCTCCGTCGTCAACGAGTTCCGCCAGCGCACCGAGCCGGGATGCGACCACCGGCACGCCCTGTGCGAAAGCCTCCACCACCACAAGACCGAAACTCTCATACGAACGGGCTGGTACGACGGCGGCGCGCGCGGATCGCAGAACATCCATACCGGCCGCCCACGGTAGTTGACCAAGCACCTGAACAGACAGGTCTTCACGAGCCCGCTCCTCGGCCGCTGCCCGCAGCGGACCGTCACCCACCACGACGAGGCGACCGAGCGTGGAATCCCACGCCTGCAGCAGATCCGCGAACCCCTTGTCCTCGCTCAACCGCCCGAGGAACACCACCCCGTCCCCGGCACCGGTGCGGGTCGCGCCCTCGTGCGGCACCGCGTGCGGCTTCACCACGAAGCGGTCCGCGTCGAACCCGGCCGCGACGTACCGGTCGCGCACGAATCCGGACGGTACGACGAACGTGTCGACGTACCGCTGCCAGGTGTGCGCCGTGTTGTGCACCCCGATGCTCGTCGCCAACGGCAACGTCTGCACGCGCGAATCCCGGTAGCAACCGTGCCGTACGGCGGCCAGCGGCAACCGGCCGATGCACGACTCGCACGGCCGGCCGTCGCGCTGCAGTACGGCGTTCGCGCACAGCAGCCGGAAGTTGTGCAGCGTCGCCACGACTGGGAGACCGAGCTTGTGCGCCGCACGCAGTACCGAGGGGCTGAACAACGGGAAAGTGTTGTGTACGTGCACCACATCGGGCCGTTGCGCCTGCAATAGCTGTGTTAAATCGCGCTCCGCCGAAAATGACCAAACGGAGCGAAACGGTAACAGCGCGCGATCTTTTCGGCTCAGGTGGGCGATGTCGTCGCTGTTGCGGACGTACAGGTCGATCTCATGTCCTGAGTTACGCAGCAAATCAACCGTTTGCGCGACAACCGTGTTCTCCCCACTGGGTTGACCGGTCCGGTAACGGTTGTGCAACATGGCGACCCGCATGGCACTACTGTAAGTCTCGCTGCGGTTGCACCTGGTCTCTCTCGCCCGTTCCCAGGAGAAGTGCATTGAGGAAGTTGTGGTTCGCAGCGCTGATCAGCGCGGCGCTGGCAGTCGTCACGGTCGCGGTGCCGGTGATCGCCAACGAGAACAAGGCGACAACGACTGCGGCGAAGTTCCAGGAGTCCGAGCACGCGGCGTCGCGGGCCCTGCCCTCGCACCGTCCGTCGACGAGTGTTCCTCCCAAGTCTGGCGCGACTCCATCGAAGACCGCCACCGCAACCAAGCCGTCCGCGAAGCCCAGCACGACTGCACACCCGAAGCCCACCGTGACCCCGACGAAGCCGGTCGAGCCCGTGCTGCCGAAACCGCCGACGGTTGGTTCCGACAAAGCCGGCCCTGCTGTCGCCGGTTCGTGCAGCGGCGTGGTGATCAAGCCCGGTCAGGACGCCCGGTCCATCGTGAGCTCGAAGCCTGCCGGTACGACGTTCTGCTTCGCGGCGGGCGTGCACCGGGTCAGCGGCACGATCCGCCCGAAGGCGAACCAGGTGCTCGCCAGCGCGCAACACGCCGTACTGACCGGATCCGTTCCGCTCACCGACTGGGTCCGCTCCGGGTCCACGTGGGTTGCGCGCGGAGCGCTGCCGGCGGCGTACGGCAAGAGCGGTGAGTGTGAGGACAGCAAGGCGAACATCTGCTACCTGCGGGAGCAACTGTTCCTCGACGGCTCGCATCTGACGCGGGTCGCGAGTACGTCGGCGGTGCGGGCCGGTACGTTCTACGCCGACTACGCGGCGGACGCGATTTACCTCGGCAGCAACCCGTCCGGTCACGACGTCGAGATGTCGAAGACGGCCACCGCGATCGAGTCGAACGCTCAGGGCGTCGTCGTCCGCGGCCTGACCGTGGAGCACTTCGCCAGCGCGCCGCAGGCCGGCGCCGTCGTCGCCGGTCCGGGCTGGAAGGTGACCGCGAACGACATCTCCTGGAACCACGCCGTCGGCGTGATGCTGGTCGATGCCGACAAAACGATTGTCGACAAGAACCTGATCCACCACAACGGCCAGCTCGGCCTCGGGCAGTACAGCTCGGCCGCGGCCTCGGTGACCCGGAACGTGATCAGCTCGAACAACACCGACGGCTTCTGGATCGCGGACTGGGAGTCCGGCGGGATCAAGTCCACGCGCTCCTCCGGCACCGTCAGCGGCAACGTGATCAAGTCCAACAAGGGCATCGGGGTGTGGGCCGACGTCGCCGACGACGGCCGGGTGATCTCCGACAATCAGATTGTCGGCAATGCGTCGGACGGCATCCGGTACGAGATCAGCCGCAACGGCACCATCGAGAACAACACCGTGACCGGCAACGGCTTCGGCGCCGGCCGCGGATCCGGTACGTCGCTGTGGGACGGCGGCGGGATCAACGTGAACACCTCGACCGGCGTCACGATCAAGGGCAACCGCGTCGCAGGCAACGTCAACGGCGTCACGGTCCAGTCCCGCACCCGCGGCACCGGCCCGTGGGGCACCTACCTGCTGCGCGACATTCAGGTCAGCGGAAACGTCATCGAGATGACCGGCGGCACCCAGTCGACCGGCATGGTCCAGAACTCCGGCGCCGAGGTACCGGCCGGCGAGGTCGTGTTCAGCGGCAACAAGTATGTCCTCGACGACCTGGCCACCCAACGCTTCTCCCGCTTCGGCACCAAACTGACCGCCACCGGCTGGCGCCAAGCAGGCCTCGACAAAATCAGCACCTTCCTCGCGAACTAAACCCAGCTCGCTCAGGTCAGCGAGCACGACCCACGTCAAGGGCGTCACACTCAGCCGCAACGACTTATGTCGTGTGCGAACCCTCGTCCTTGCCCGCCACGCAGGCAGAAAGCCCCGTTCTCCAACGATCCAGGCCCGTCCGAGGAAGGTTCTGCCTACGCACCCCACTGAGCCTCGACGCCGACCCGTCGCACCCGGCCTCGGGCACGTCGACGTCGAACTCACCCCGCGCGGCCCGTACGAGCACTTCAGGCCGCATCGGGGCGGCCGGGTCGGGGCGTTCCCTGGCCATCCTGACCAAGTAACCCGCACCGAAGTCCCCCGGTCGGCGGCGGGGACATGTGCAACGCCGTTCGGTGAGGCGACCGGGTCCTGCGGCAACCGTCACCGTGGCGGACCGAGCAACCTATAGACGCCCCCCCCCCCGCAGACAGCCGCGGCACACCAATCGCCGGCCCCCCGACACCTCCCACCCCCCGTCACCTCAACCCCGCTCCCCTCACCCCGGCCGCTCAGACCCGGCCGCTCAGACCCGGCCGCCTCAGCCCGGCCGCCTCAGCCCGGCCGCCTC
>DASXXB010000139.1:0-12390 GCA_036503355.1 Kribbella sp.
GCGAGGCGGACGCGGAACCAGACGTCAGCGCAATCGTAGAAGCCACGCCGACAACCGCCGCAACACCGACGGCAGCGAGCTTCTTGTATCCGATGCGGGGTCGCATTGACCCCTCCTCCCTGAGTGATGACGTGACCCGAAGTGCGGGTCAGGACACAGACACAACTCAGCCGACTGCGTTAGGTGACGAGTCGACCGCGCTCCGAGATCAAACCGTTACATTGCCGCTCGTCCCGTGAGATTCGCGCGTCGAGGCGTAACCCGGATGCGATGCCCGGAACGCCTTGCTTGCAAGCGATCCGGGCATGCCGAAGGGCCCGGACGCGCAAGGTCCGGGCCCTTCGGTGCTTACTTCAGGGTGGGCCACCGTCTGGTGGGGGTGGCACCTTGTGTAACGAGTAACTGCTCAGACGGTGACGGCCACTTCCGCAACCTCGCCGTACTGCGCGACGACCTGGCGGTCCACCGGCTGTGCCTTCGGGGCCAGCGTGCGCAGCGTCCAGCTGCCCGGCGCCGCGAAGAACCGGAAGTGCCCGGTGGCCGAGGTCGGCACCTCTGCGGTGAACTCACCGGTGCTGTCCAGCAGCCGCACGTACGCGCCGCCGACCGGCTCCTCGCCGCGCAGTACCTGGCCCTGGATCACGGCTTCCTTGTCGACGTCGACACCCTTGAGGTCGAGGCCGCCCTGCTTTGCTCCGCACATGTGTCAGGCCTTTCCGGGTTCGTCGCCGAGGGCAACGGGTACGCCGACCAGCGAGCCCCACTCGGTCCAGGAACCGTCGTAGTTCTTGACGTTCTCCTGGCCGAGGATCTCGTGCAGCACGAACCAGGTGTGCGCCGAGCGCTCACCGATCCGGCAGTACGCGATCGTGTCCTTGCCGAAGTCCACGCCGGCGTCGGCGTACAGCTGCTTCAGCTCGTCGTCGGCGCGGAACGTGCCGTCGTCGTTGGCCGCCTTGCTCCACGGGATGTTCGCCGCGGTCGGGATGTGACCCGCGCGCTGCGCCTGCTCCTGCGGGAGGTGCGCCGGGGCCAGCAGCCGGCCGGCGTACTCGTCGGGGCTGCGGACGTCGACCAGGTTCTTCACGCCGATGGCCTCGTTGACCTCGTCGCGGAAGGCCCGGATGTCGAGGTTCGGGTCCTTGGCCTGGTACTGCGTGGCCTCGCGCTTCACGACCTCGTCGGTCAGCTCGCGGCTGTCCAGCTCCCAGCGCGTGCGGCCGCCGTCGAGCAGCCGGACGTCACCGTGGCCGTAGAGCTTGAAGTACCAGTACGCGTACGCCGCGAACCAGTTGTTGTTGCCGCCGTACAGCACGACGGTGTCCTCGTTCTTCACGCCGCGCTCGGACAGCAGCGCGCTGAACTGCTCCTGGTTGACGAAGTCGCGCCGGACCGCGTCCTGCAGGTCGTCCTTCCAGTCCAGCTTGATCGCACCGGCGATGTGGCCGGCGTCGTACGCCGAGACGTCTTCGTCGACCTCGATCAGGACAACGCCGTCGTCGTTCTTGTGCTCCTCGACCCAGTCGGCCGAGACGAGCGCGGATTCCCTGCTCATGTGTGCTGCCTCTTCTCAGTTGGTAGCGGTGGATGGCGTACGAATGCGGTGGATCAGCAGATAGGCCTCGCAGCCGAGGCAGAGCCCGACGGCCGCGTTCACGAACGCGGCGACCAGGGCGAATCCGGTGGCGACCACGCCCAGCACGGTCGCGCCCGAGAGGTACCCGATCAGGCCGGCGACCGCGAAGACCAGGCCGACCAGCTGGGCGAACCGCGGCGGTGCCGCGTCCTCCAGCTCCTTCGGCTTGCCCAGCCGGGGCCGGACCAGCCATTTGAACAGCCGGCCGTACGGCGACGCCTGCACGCCGAACGCGACCGAGATCGCGAACACCACGGCCTGCACCGCCAGCGGCCAGGCGCTGTTCAGGACGAGCGTCAGCGCGAGGACGACCGTGGTGATACCGGCCGCGAACCGCTGTCCTCGCGGATCAACCTGCTTGGCCGTCTGTTGTTCGGACATGACGACTCCCGGTGAAGGAGATTGTCGAGCCGGACCCGCCCGGGTCTGCGGGAGGCGACGTACGCGGAACCGTGCTCAGCGACCGGTTCCGCAGCGCTCGGGACGCCGCCTGGTCAGCGGCGACGACACAGCGATGAGCGCACCCGGCAGTTGTCCACTGCCCTGCGCTTCGTCAGCCATGTCGTGTAAACCACGTCACGAGAGTACGGAACCCGGGCAGGCCTTCCTCCCGTGGTCCCATCATGCGAGACAACTGATCACATGGTGGATCAGGTGCGGACGACGTACGTCGACGCGACCTTGTCGTGCAACGCCTGGTGCTTGCTGTCCCACAGCGGCCAGAGGTAGTCGAACAGCGCGGCGAACCCGGCGAAGGTGCCGACGATCGGGATCAGCCCGAGCGCACTGAGGCCGAGCTGGAAGCCGTACCGCTTGGCCACGGCTCCCCCGGGCGGCGGGGTGGTGACGTACTGGCCGGGGGCGGGGATGTAGCGGACCGCGATGCCGAGCGCCATCTTGCCCGGGGTCGCGCCCTTCTTGGTGAGGAACAGGTACTCGTAGACGAACGACACCACGAAGCCGATCAGCGTGATCGGGATGATCCACTTGAACATCTCCGGCGGCATCGCCATCGGGGACGCCGGCGTACCGGACTCCGCTTGACGCATCACGTCGTGGAAGTAGTCCGCCAGAACCTGCCCGTACTGGTAGTAGAAGTAGCCGGTCAGCGGCAGGCCGATGATCGAGGCGATGATGCCGTCGAGGATCTTCGCGAACACCCGGCGCCACCAGCCGGACAGTGGCTGCCCGTCCGGGGCGGCCTTCACCGCGCGACCTGGATAGCCGTAGCCCTGCTGCCCGTAGCCTTGCTGGCCGTACTGCGGCTGCTGGCCGTACTGCTGCTGGCCCTGCGGCTGGCCGTACTGCTGTTGGCCGTACTGCGGCTGCGGGCCGCCGTACTGCCCGTACTGCGGTTGCTGCTGCGGGTACTGCGGCAGCCGCTGCCCGTACCGCGGTTCGCTCTGCTGCTCGGGCTGCGCCGGCGGCTGACCGCCGTACACCTGACCGTGCTGGGCAGGCTGACCGTACCGGGGGAACGCAGCGGGCTGCTGCCGCTCCTGCGGGCGACGCTGATCCGTCCAGGCGTTGCCGTCCCAGTACCGCTGCTGCGACGGGTCCTCGGGGTCGTCGTACCAACCTGCTGCTTGAGAGCTCACCGGGAGAGTCTCGCCTACGCCAAGGGCCGTGCGCCATCCGGTGGCACGTACCGGACGCTGTCAGCTCGGCTGGCGGTCGATCGCGACGGCCAGCGCGGCGATCACGTCCGGCTTGCGGGGCGCTCCACTCGCGCGCTTCACGACGGCTCCCGTGGCGTCCAGGATCAGCGTCGTCGGCGTCCGCAGAATGTCCAGGCGCCGTACCAGCTCCAGGTGCGACTCGGCGTCCAGCTCGACGTGACGCACACCGTCGACCATGCCCTCGACCTCGGCCAGCGTCCGCCGCGTCGCCCGGCAGGGCGCACAGAACGCCGACGAGAACTGCAGCAGCGTCGCCCGCTCCCCCAGCTCCCCGCCGGCCTCCTCGGCCGTTACCCGCTCCACGTCGTCCTCGCTCTTCCCGCGAAAGCGTCCGTCAACCCATGCCTTGAGCGCACTGAGGACCACACCGGCGACCACAGCGCCGACGAGTACCCACAGTCCAAGACTCACAGTTACCCACCGTACGACGGTCCGTTCATGATTCAACCGGCCGTTTCACGTGCTGAGAAGGATCTGCGGATCCACAGTGAGGCGGTACCCGGACCGGCCGGTCGGCCAGGGCAGGCTGTCGTCGCCGTCGCCCGGGTACCGCGGAACCACGTGCAGGTGGAGGTGGTCGACACTGCGCCCGGAGCCGGGCCCGCTGGCGTTCAGCAGGCACACGCCGGTCGCTCCGAGCCGCTCCACCATCTTCTGCGCGATGCGCTGCGCCAGGTCCATCACCTGCGCCAGGTCGGACGGCCGCACGTCCAGCACGCCGGCGGTGGTGTGGTGGCGCGGCACGACCAGCGTGTGACCGGGTGCGATCTCCTCACCCGGCAGCGGAAGGAACGCGACAGCGGCGTCCTCCTTGGCGATCCAGCGGGCCGAATCCCCAGAGATGAGGCCGCAGAAGACGCAGGCATCCATCTGGTGATTGTGCTCCGGTCTAATAGAGCTGTGGAGAGCGGAGTGACAGTGCGGTCGGGGGTGGTGGTTCCTGAGGCCGAGCTGGCGTGGCGGTTCTCCCGGTCGAGCGGGCCGGGCGGGCAGTCGGTGAACACCACGGACAGCCGTGTCGAGCTCAGCTTCGACGTCGGCAGTACGTCGGCCTTGAGCGACGTACTCAAGGCTCGCGCGCTGGAGCGGCTGCAGTCGCGGCTGGTGGACGGCGTACTGACGATCGCTGCGTCGGAGTACAAGTCGCAGTGGCGCAACCGGGAGGCAGCGCGAGAGCGGCTGGCGGTTTTGCTGCGCGAGGCGATCGCCCCGCCGCCCCGGAAGCGCCGTCCGACCAAGCCGAGCAAGGCGTCCGTACGGCGGCGGCTGGACGACAAGAAGCGCCGCGGCCAGACCAAGCGGCTCCGCGGCCGCCCAGACGACTGATCCGCCTCGGCCCTGTTGCTGGTTACGCTTACCGCCGTGCAGGAAACGGGGAGTGGGGGGTCTGAGCACCAGGAGCCGGAGGAGCTTCCGGAGTTCCAGGACCTGAAGGTGCGCGGCCGGTCGGTCAAGACCTGGACGATTGGCGCCGGCGTCGTACTGCTGGCGATCTCGGCGGCGTTCGGCGGGCTGAAGAAGGCCGGTGACGAAACGCCACAGGTGGCGGCCGGTACGGCGATCGACGCCGGCCAGTTCGAGGTGACCGTCCAGCGGGTCGTCGCGGTCAAGGACCTCAAGCCGGTGTTCACCCCGGACGAGGGTGGCGCGCTGATCGCGGTCGTCACCAAGCTGAAGGTCACCGACGACACCGGCACGACGCCGCCGTCGGACCTGATCCGGCTGATCGGCGTCCCCGGCGTGAAGGACACCGACCCGCCACTCGGCACCACGAACATCCGCGACGAGACCATGAACCCGGTCCTCACCCCGGACGCCGGAGAGGACGTGGCGTACGTCTGGAAGCTGCCGAAGGCGACCCAGCTCCCGACCGAGGTCAAGCTGACCGTGCAGGGCTACGAGCACCTCGACGACTCGCTCCTGGACCACCACGAGAAGTGGCTACCGGACAAGGTCGTCGCGGACAGCACGGTCACGGTGAAAGACAACCTGAAGTGAGAGGGCGCAAGCTGCTCAACGCCGGTCTGACGCTCGCGGTCCTGGTCGCGATCGTCGGCCTGTACCGGTGGACGCCGACGCAGCAGGACATCCAGAAACCGACGCCGGTGCAGGGCATCGTCGGACGCGCCGTGAAGACACCGCGGTTCGACCTGACCGTGAACGACGTACGGCTCGGCAAGAAGCTGCGGATACCGCACACGACGCCGGACCGGGACTCGCTGACCGACTTCGTGGTGATCGACGCGACCGTGACCGCGAACCGGGAGCCGATGCACATCTTCGACATCCGGATCCGCTCCGCCGACGGCATCACCTACCTGGGCTCCAACCGCAACGGGCTCGATCAGGTCGACCTGACCGGCACCGAGTTCGCGCCCGGGATTCCGGTGAACGGCTCGTTCGTGGTCGAGATGCCCGCCGGCAAGGTGCCCGGGGCAACGTTGCTGGTGATGGAGAAGTCGATCCTGAACGATCTCGAGCCACAGGTCACCGTGCCGCTCGGCGACGACTCCCCCAAGCTCGACGACGTCGTGGCACTGACCGCTGCGAGTGACACGTGAGCGGCGCGCGCCGGGCCCGCCGCGGCTGGTTCCGGAAGAACTCCGTCGCCCTCGCGACGCTCGTGGTCGCGATCCCGCTGGCCGGCTGGTGGACCACGCACAGCGACTACAAGTCCTGGTACGACGCGGAGCCCCGCGATCCCGTCGTGGTGTCGGCAGGCGGTACGTCGTACAACGGCGCGACCTGGTACGCCGCCAGCGTCCAGGAGAACCCGCAGCCGTCCGAGAAAGGGCTTGATCAGGACGCGCTGCCGGCTGGTACCACGCGGATCCGGGTGTACTTCCGGCTGGAGGTGGACAAGCTGTCCGCGCTCGACGGGCTCGGCGGCTGCCAGCTGCACCTGCGTGCCCCGGACGGCCGCATCTGGGACGAGGATCAGGTCGCTAACGACTACCAGGACCGTCCCACCGGCTGCACGGGCGGTAGCGACGACAAGCCGTCGAGCTGGCGTGGTCCCGCAGCGCAGTACTACCTGAAGCCGACGGCCGGGAAGCCTTTCGAGACGGTGGCCGTGTTCGTCGTACCGTCCTCGGTCGCCGGCAGCGTGCAGCCGACGATCACCTGGGCGACGAAGCTCCCTCAGTACCTGGCATTCCCGAGGTAGCCGCGCTGAGGTCGGTGACACCGTGGTCCCCGGCCGGCTGCTCGTGGACCGCACGGGTCTCCCGCCGCGTGAGGTAGCCGGCCAGGCCGCCGATCATCCGGTCGTACGCCGCGGCGAGCAGACTGACCTGCAGCATGATCTTGAGCCCGTCGGTGAGCAGGTTCAGCGGCTCGTCGATGACCAGCCAGAACTGCAGCGTGTGCGGCCCGAGGACCCAGAGCTTCAGCACGATCCAGACGGCGCTCCCGGCGAACGTGACGACCGCCCAGGCCAGGAAGTACCCCAGCATCGGCCGCAGACCGGAGCGGACGACCAGCCGGAATGCCTCCAGCACAGGCGTCCAGCGGTCCTTCCAGTCCGCGACGACCGAGTTCCCGGCCACCCGGACGATCCGCGGCGTCTGCTGCCAGCGGTTCGTCAGCCGGTCGAAGCGCCAGCGTGGCTTCTCGAGCTTCTGCACCGCGCGGCCGTAGATGACCGCGGTCATCGTGATCCACATCAGCGGAAGGACGGCGGCGCTCCACAGGTCCCCGACGCCGGCCGCGACGAAGCCCGTGACCGTGTCCCACACCTCACGGACCTGGTCGACGCCGAGCACGTGGTCGAGCAGCCAGGTGTACCCGTCGTGCAGCCATTGCCAGACCTGGCGTTCCTTGAGCCAGGTCAGCGGCGGCGGGATGACCGACGTGGCCTGGTACACGACCACGAAGATCCACAGCGCCTCGAGATAGGTGACGAAGAGCTTGCGGACCGGGCCTTCCTTCTCCTTCTTCCACTTCTTGAACACGAAGCGGAGTAGGTACGCCGTGACTCCGAGGCCGAGGAACAACCAGGTCGACAGCGACTGCAGCCCCTCGGCCTGTTGCGGCACCGTGCCACCGTTCAGCACCGTCGCCGCGGTCTCGTTGGCCTTGTGGACAGCCAGTTGGTACTCGTAGTCGAGCGCCTCATGCTGCAAGAACTTGTACGCCGCGTAGAACGCCAGGAATGGCAGCAGCGCCGCGGCCACCGCGTCGAGCGGCCGGTGCTCGTAGCCGGGCTCCACACCGTCCGGGGCGAGCGTGCCTTCCGACACAGCCCGCCGGTGGAACGGCAGTTCACCGCGAAGGACCAGGAACATCGTCACGTACATCGCCAGCGAGACGACGACGAGCAGCGCCAGTACTGCGATCCCGGCCGCCTCGGCCTTGGCCCCGGCCTGTACTGCGACCCACTGCAGGCCGCGGTGCGCCAACTGCGCCACCAGGAAGACCGCGAGAAGGCGCGGCCAGGCCTTCCCGAACAGGACCCCCGCCCGCCCCACCGTAGTGAGTAGCGTCCCCGACTCCATCGCCACGGCGATGAATGTACCTCCCGAGGAGTCCTGATCGGCCGCTCGCCGAAGGGCGTCAGCCGCCGGCGAAGGGCGGGAGGGCGTCGACCAGGGCGCCCTGGGAGAGCGGCGTATTCACGTCGGCCCGCTCACCGTCCAGGAGGAACGTGCAGATCGACAGCACCCGTGCCAGCTCCGGCCGGCCACTGGAGACCGTGCTGACCAGATCGCCGATCGAGCCCGCCTCGGCGGTCGCCGAGGACTCACCCGCGGCCGAGCGTGCGGCAGCGAAGTACCTGATGGTCACTTCCGGCATCTGATCGGCGCCTCACTGGTCTGCTGGGTCTTCCGGTATTATGTCAGCTTGCTGTTAGACCCAGTGTGTCCCAGGCCCCCGGCAACGACGCCGTCGGGGCCTGACGTGCACGAGGACCGGATCGCTGCCGCTGGATCCGACAATCAGCACAAGGAGACGGCGTGAGCACGTTGCTTCTGCTGACGAATGCGCTGCAGGCCTCCACCGAGGTACTGCCGTCGCTCGCCCTGCTCCCGCACCAGATCCGGATCCTGCCGGCCGAGGTCGCCGCGCTGGTCGACGCGCCGGACGCCGACGCCGTGCTGCTCGACGCCCGCCGCGACCTGGTCGCCGTCCGGAGCGCATCCCGGCTGATCCGCACCACCGGGATCGACGTACCGCTGATCCTGGTCGTCACCGAGGGCGGCCTGACCGCGGTCAACGCCGACTGGGGCGCGGACGACGTACTGCTCGACACCGCCGGCCCGGCCGAGATCGAGGCCCGGCTGCGGCTGGTGATCGGCCGGCTCGCCGCGACCCGCAACGACGAGCCCGAGTCCACGCTGATCCGTAGCGGCGACGTCGTGATCGACGAGGCGTCGTACACCGCGAAGCTCAACGGGCGGGCGCTCGACCTGACCTACAAGGAGTTCGAGCTGTTCAAGTTCCTCGCGCAGCACCCGGGGCGGGTCTTCACGCGTGAGCAGCTGCTCCAGGAGGTCTGGGGCTACGACTACTTCGGCGGCACGCGGACGGTCGACGTGCACGTACGCCGGTTGCGCGCGAAGCTCGGCCCCGAGCACGAGGCGCTGATCGGCACGGTCCGCAACGTCGGCTACCGCTTCGTCGTACCGCCGGCGCCCAGCACGCGCGAAACCGCGGACGCCAAGTCCTAGCTCGACTCAGAAGAAGAACTTCAGCAGGGTGAACGCGAGCGCGGCCGCCGTCAGCAGGGCCGCCTTCCAGGATCCGACACCCTGCTTGAACGCCGCCACGAACGTGCCGACCGTGATCGGCACCAGCATCACCAGCATGGTGACGCCGGCGGCGTGCACGCCGACATGCGACTGGAACGTCAGAGCCCAACCGACGACGAATGCGAACGCCAGACCGAGCCAGCTGGTGATCTGCACCGGCCCGTCCGCGCTGCGGTGACCGCGGTGCGCCGAGCGAGTGGCCCGCCGATGCGAGGTCGGAGCAACGTGCGCCATCGCTAACCTTCCGTAAGTACCTGAGTACGCAAGGTACCAGGATCATTTCACGGATGCGAAAAAGGCCGGTGCGCCGCTGATTGCGGCACACCGGCCTTCGTTGCGTCAGGATCCGATCGAGATCCGGTCGGTCGGGACCGGGGTGTACGGGTCGTGCGCGGTCAGGTAGCTCGCGAACGCGTCGATGTCCAGCCCGCCGAACACCTTGCCCGTCGCGGTGGTGAAGGCCGGGAAGCCGTCGCCGCCGTCGGAGAGGAAGTTGTTCGTGACGATCCGGTACGACGTACCGTCGACCAGCGGCTGCCCGCCGATCTTGATCGAGCCGGCCACGACCTTCGAGCCCGCCGCGGCGGCCGGGTTCCAGGTGTAGGTGATGCCCGCGACCTGGAGCACCTTGTACTTCGCCGTGTCGGGGCCGTTGACGCCGGAGAACTGCTGCTCCAGCAGGGCCTTGATCTGCGTGCCGGTCATGTCCATCGAGACCAGGAAGTTGTTGAACGGCTGCACGGTGAACGCCTGCCCGAAGGTGACCTCACCGTTGTTCGACGCGAGGTCGGCGCGGATGCCGCCCGGGTTCATGAACGCGGCGACCGGCGCCTTGCCACCCGACACCACCGACGGGTCGGCCAGCTGCGCGTCGGCGATCAGGTTGCCGAGCGGAGACTCCAGCGAGTCGTCGTTCGTCCGCACCACCGACGGGGTGCTGATGTGACCGATCACCTTGTTCGCGATCGGGGCGACCAGCGCCTTGTACTTCGCGATCAGGTTGGCCGTCTTCGGGTCCTGCACGACGTCCTGCGTCACGATCTGGTTGTTCGCCAGCGTGTTCACCCGGTCGACGTCACCGGTCGCGTTGTCGATGCTCAGCCGGACGTCGGTGACGAGGCGGCCGAACGACGAGGCGCTGGTGACCAGTCGCGGCTTGCCCGCCTTGTCGGGGAGCGAGCAGTTGTAGGCCTGGTGGGTGTGGCCCGAGATGATCGCGTCGATCTCCGGGTCCAGGCCGGCGTTGATGTCGACGATCGGGCCGGAGATCCCGGGGCAGCTGTTGTACGCCTTCGGATCGGCCGGGAACCCGCCCTCGTGCAGCAGCACGACGATCGACTTCACGCCCTTCTTCTTCAGCACCGGGACCAGGGCGTTCGCGGTCGCGACCTCGTTCTTGAACGTCAGGCCCTCGACACCGGACTTGGTGACGATGTTCGGCGTGTTCTCCAGCGTCATACCGATGAACGCGACCTTCTTGCCGTCCTTGAAGGTCTTGATCGTGTACGGCGCGAACAGGGTCTTCTGGGTGTTGGTGAAGAACACGTTCGCGCTCAGGTACTTGTACTTCGCGCCCGGGAACGGGTGCTCCGGGTCCGGGCAGGAGTTCTGGTTGTTCTGCCCGTCGCCGTCCGGTAGGCAGCCGCCGGTCTGCATCCGGAGCAGTTCGTGCCATCCCTCGTCGAACTCGTGGTTGCCCACCGACGCAGCCTCGAGTCCCATCCCGTTCAGCGCCTCGACCGTCGGCTCGTCGTGGAATGCTGCCGACAGCAGCGGCGACGCACCGATCAGGTCACCGGCGGCAACCGTCACCGAGTCTTCGCCCTTCGCCGCGGCCGCTGCCCGCAACTGCTTCAGGTGCGTGGCGAGGTACACCGCGCCGCCGGCCGGGATGCCGTTGATGTTGCCGCCCGAACCGGTCGCCGGCTCCAGGTTGCCGTGGAAGTCGTTGATGGCGAGCAACTGGATCTGCGAATGCGTCGGCTTCGGCTTCTTCGCCTGCACGGCGGTCGCCTGCGCCTTGTCCGCAGCCGGCGTGGTCGCGGCTCCTGCCTGGCTCAGGGATCCCCCCGCGGCCAAGGCGAGCGCAACAGCCGTCCCGGCGGCGAGCAGCCGTGCCTTCCGCCGTCCCCCCGACCGCGCTCGATCTGGTCCTGTCTGGGCCATGTCATCTCCGTCGTAGTGATTGTCGACGTGGTTGTCGAGTGCGCTGAAGCTACCTGAGCAGCAAACCTCTTTCCAGAACCTGAGAACGAACTCAGCTGAACCTTTTACTGTGTTCCGGTGACCCTCGAAGCAGTTCCCTCACCGTTGCCCCAGGCCACCGCCACTGCCGTCACGGAGCTCGCCCAAGCCGCAGCACACAGCGACGGCGTCAATCCGCTCTCCGAACGCACCCTCCTGCACCTGGACGGTGAACACCCCGGCGACGTCCATGTCCTCGCCTACGAAGGCGATCCGGGCACCATCGAGGTCACCGGCCTGCAGAGCGCCCGCAACCTCGCCGGGTACGGCGCCCTGTCCCCCGACGGGTCCGCCGAACTGTTCGTCGCCCCCGCGTTCCGCCGACAGGGCTTCGGTACGGCGCTCCTCCGCATGCTGCTCGACCACGGCGGTGCCCGTACCCGGGTCTGGGCGCACGGCCGCCTCCCTGGCGCGGACGAACTCGCCCAGCACCTCGGTCTGGAGGTAGCACGTGAGCTCTACTTCCTCCGCCGTACCAGGGCCTCGTTACCTGATCCCGTGTGGCCTGACGGGATCGCCGTACGCACATTCGTCCCCGGCCAGGACAACGCCGCCTGGCTGGAGGTCAACGCGGCCGCGTTCGCGGACCACCCCGAGCAGGGCAGCTGGACCGCCGCCGACCTGGCCGAACGTCTCCAGCAACCGTGGTTCGACCCCAACGGCTTCTTCCTGGCCGTGGACTCCGCCACCGGTGCCGTCGCCGGCTTCCACTGGACGAAGGTCGAGGAGGGCGTCGGCGAGGTCTACGTGGTTGGCGTCTCCCCCAGCTATCAGGGCCGCGGCCTGGGCAAGTCCCTCACCCTCCAGGGCCTCCACCACCTGCAAACCACCCGCAACCTCGACGAGATCGTCCTCTACGTGGACGGCACCAACACCGCCGCCCGCGCCCTCTACACCTCCCTCGGCTTCACCACCGCCGCCCTGGACGTCCAGTACGCCCCTCACGCCCTGTGAACGGCATCACAACCCGTCTCTGCGTCATAAACCCCACCCCACCCCGTCCCACCACCACCAGGAGCCGTCCGAGCCTCTAACCCCCCAGCCGGGCGGCTCCTGGCCCCGCCCCCCGTTATCCACAACT
>DASXXB010000140.1:0-3240 GCA_036503355.1 Kribbella sp.
GCACCGGCTAGGGAGAACTCCCGATTCCCGGCCGACGCCCCGGAGATACCCTGACCAGGTGACCGAAACCCCGCTCTCCCAGATCCGGCGGGTCGCGATGATCAGCCTGCACACGTCGCCGCTCGACCAGCCGGGCACCGGGGACGCGGGCGGCATGAACGTGTACGTCGTGGAGCTGTCCAAACAGCTCGCCGGACTCGGGATCGAGGTCGACGTCTTCACCCGCGCGACCGCGTCGGCGCTGCCCGCGCGCGTGGAGCTGCTGCCCGGCGTGACGGTCCGCAACGTTGCCGCCGGCCCGTACGAGGGCCTGACGAAGAACGAGCTGCCCGCCCAGCTGTGCACGTTCGCGCGCGCGGTCCTGCGCGCCGAGGCGATCCACGAGCCCGGCTGGTACGACGTGATCCACTCGCACTACTGGTTGTCCGGCCAGGTCGGTCTGCTCGCCCGCGATCGTTGGGCGGTCCCACTGGTGCACACCATGCACACGATGGCCAAGGTGAAGAACGCCAGCCTTGCCGAGGACGACGTACCGGAGCCGCCGGCGCGGCTGATCGGCGAGGAGCAGGTGGTCGAGTCCGCGGATCGGCTGCTGGCCAACACCGACGACGAGGCGCGTGAGCTGATCTCGTTGTACGGCGCTCAGCCCGCGAAGGTCGGGGTGGTGAACCCGGGCGTCGACCTGGAGCTGTTCCACCCCGGGGCTCAGTCATCGGCCCGGCGCGAGGTCGGGCTGCCGGAGGATGCCGTCGTACTGGCGTTCGTCGGGCGTCTGCAGCCGCTGAAGGCACCTGACCTGCTGATCCGGGCGGCGGCGCGGATGCTCGAACGGGACCCGTCGCTGCGCTCGCGGCTGGTGGTGGCGATCATCGGCGGGCCGTCCGGGAACGGGATGGAGCATCCCGAGTCGCACGAGGAGCTGGCGCGGGCGCTGGGGATTCACGACGTCGTACGGTTCGTGAAGCCGATGGAGCGGGCGCGGCTCGCTGCGTGGTACCGCGCGGCGTCGGTCGTGTGCGTTCCGTCGTACTCGGAGTCCTTCGGGCTGGTCGCGCTCGAGGCCCAGGCCTGCGGTACGCCGGTGGTCGCGGCGGCCGTCGGTGGTCTGAGTACGGCGGTGGTCGACGGGCGGACCGGGTACCTGGTGCGCGGGCACGGCGTGGACGACTTCGCCGACGCGCTGGCGCGGATCGCGACGGATCCGGCCGTCCGCGAGACCATGAGCCACGCGGCGGTCGGGCATGCACAGGCCTTCGGCTGGGAACTGACCGCGCGCAGGACGCTGGCGGCGTACCGGACCGCGGCGCAGACAATGGCGGCGGAGATCGCCCAGGAGGTAGCCGGGTGAGGGTTTCTGCGGCGGACGTGATCCGCCAGGTGCTGACCGAGAACGAGCTGGATTTCACCGAGGACGAGCCGGGAGTCTTCGCGGCGGATCTGCCGGGGGAGCGCAAGCTCAAGACGACCGTTCAGTTGTCGGTGGGGCCACAGGCGGTGCACGTGCACGCCTTTGTCGCTCGGCAGCCGGACGAGAACCACGCGGCCGTCTATCGCTGGCTGCTGGAGCGGAACCTGAAGCTGTACGGCGTCGCGTTCGCCGTCGACCACCTCGGCGACATCCACCTGGACGGGCGGGTGCCGCTGCACGCGATCACGCCGACCGAGGTCGACCGCCTGCTCGGATCTGTGCTCGAGTCCGCGGACTCCTCGTTCAACACGATCCTCGAGCTCGGGTTCGCCACCTCGATCCGGCGCGAGTACGACTGGCGGGTTTCGCGGGGCGAGTCGACTCGAAACCTGGACGCTTTCAAGGGCTGGCTGGAGCCTCGGTAGTCTGAGCGCATGACCTATCGCCTGATCCTGCTCCGCCACGGCCACAGCGACTGGAACGCCAAGAACCTGTTCACCGGCTGGGTCGACGTCGACCTGAACGCGCAGGGTGTCGAGGAGGCGCAGCGCGGTGGCGAGCTGCTCCGCGATCGCGACCTGCTCCCCGACGTACTGCACACCTCGGTCCTGCGCCGCGCGATCCGCACCGCCAACATCGCGCTCGAGGTCGCCGAGCGCCAGTGGATCGACGTACGGCGGTCCTGGCGGCTGAACGAGCGGCACTACGGCGGCCTGCAGGGCAAGGACAAGAAGCAGACCCTGGAGGAGCTCGGCGAGGAGCAGTTCATGCTGTTCCGCCGCTCGTACGACACGCCGCCGCCGGCCATCGAGCGCGGCTCGGAGTACGACCAGGCCGGCGACCCGCGGTACGCCGGTCTCCCGCCTGAACTGCTGCCGACCACTGAGTGCCTCAAGGACGTCGTCGAGCGGATGCTCCCCTACTGGTACGACGCGATCGTCCCCGACCTCCGCGCCGGCAAGACCGTCCTGGTCACCGCCCACGGCAACTCGCTCCGCGCCCTGGTCAAGCACCTCGACAACCTCGACGAAAAGACCGTCGTCGGCCTGAACATCCCGACCGGCATTCCCCTGTACTACGAACTCGACGACAACTTCAAGCCCGTGACCCCCGGCGGCGAATACCTCGACCCACAGGCCGCGAAGGACGCCATCGAAGCAGTAAAGAACCAGGGCCGCTAACCTCACACCCCAGCCGCGCCGAAGAACCGTCCAAAGGACACCCCTTCGGCGCGGCCGCCTGTTGCCGGCTTCGCCGGATTACGCGTGGAGCGGCGCCGGGCCGGGACGCTGGCGCAGCTTCAGCTGGTTGCCCAGACGGACACGCCTTCGGCGCGGCTGTTTGTTGCCGGCTTCGCCGGGTTGCGCGTGGAGCGGCGCCGGGCCGGGGGGCTGGCGTAGCAGCTGTGGTCACGCACAAAGGACACGCCTTCGGCGCGGCTGTTACTTGCCGGCTTCGCCGGGGTGCGCGTCAAGTGGCGCCGGGCTGGGGTGCTGGCGCAGCAGCCCTGGTCACGCAGAAAGGACGCGCCTTCGGCGCGGGAGCCCCGGTCGTGCGAGGACTGGACGCGCCTTCGGTGCGGCTGTTTGTTGCCGGCTTCGCCGGGTTGCGCATGGAGTGGCGCCGGGCCAGGGCGCTGGCGCAGCAGCCGTGGTCACGCGCAAAGGACGCGCCTGCGGCGCGACAGATGTAGTCGCGCGGGGACTGGACGCCCCTCCGGCGCGGCTGCCTTTGTCAGCTTCGCCGGGGTGCGCGTGGTGTGGCGCCGGGCCGGGGCGCTGGCGCAGCTTCGGGTGGTTGCTCAGAACGGACACGCCTTCGGCGCGGCTGTT
>DASXXB010000141.1:0-4782 GCA_036503355.1 Kribbella sp.
GAACGGCAACCGCACCGACAGCATCACGCTGAGCTGCCTGCTCGACTCCCACGACAACATCATCGTCACCGACGACCCCGACCACCTGGTCGCCGCGGTAGGCCTGCGCAGCCACATCATCGTCCACACCCAGGACGTCACCATGGTCTGCCCGCTGTCGGACGGCGAACGCGTCAAGGACCTGGTAGCCCAAGTCCAATCCACCCACGCCGACTACATCTGACCGCTCCAACCCGGCCGCCTGGATATCCACTCGGGTGTGGGGTTCTCTGCTCGCATACCAGCAGAGAACCCCCAAGCCGGACGGATATCCACTCGTGTTGGCGGCGGGTGGGAAGGTCAGCCGCCGTTGGGTTCCTGGGCGTCGAGGGCGGGGTACTTCTCCATGAACTGTTTCAGGGCGTCGCCGCTGACGGAGCCGCAGAACTGGCGGTGGCCGAACGACTTCTGGGCGGCGTCGGGGGCGCTCCAGTGGGCGAACGCGAGGTTCTTGCCGTCCGGCCAGCCCTTGCCCTCGGACTGCTTGTACGGCGCGGCGATGAAGCGGCCGTTCGACGTCTCGGGGAGCTTGGACTTGGCGATCCGCTCGATCTGGTCGATCTGGTCCTTGGGCAGCGTGTCCTTGTACCAGAGGATCGTGTAGCCGTGCTCCAGGTTGTGGACCAGGTTCTCCACCGGCGGGCGGTCCGACGTCGAGTAGAACTTCTTGTCGAACGGCGCCCAGACCGCGTAGTGCGGGCCGGACGACGGCGGGGAGACCGAGTACAGGATGTGCTCGCCGTCGGGGCGGTGGTCGAGGCTTCCGGTGGCGGGGTCGTTGGTGATCGCGTCGCAGGAGGCGGCCGAGGCGGCGACACCGAACTCGGTGAGCGCCTGGTTCTTGGTCCGGGAGTCCTGGATCAGCTTGATCGCCGGATAGGCGATGATCGCCAGGCCGACGACGATCGAGCAGATCACGATCAGGATCGTGCGGCGCCGGTCCGAGGCGGCCTGCTCGCGCTGCATCTTCTCGATCATCTGACGGCGCGACTGTTTCTGCGACGACGCTTTACCCACAGTGTTGGTCTTCCCGGATCAGGGCGGCCATCGTGCCACCGTGCGATGGCAGTGTACGAGGTGACCCTAAGAAGTTGCCTAGAAAACTACTTGTTCCGTGAGCCGAACGTGACCGTCGCCTCGCTGCCCGGGCCGGGGCGCACCGTCACGCCGTAGCCCTCGGCGTGCAGCAGGACGGCCAGCCGCTCGGCGATCACCCCGACCACGACCGGCTCGTCACCGAAGACCGTGACAGCGTTGTCACCCACCTGCAACCGAACGCCGTCCACGTCCGCCAACAGCCCGGACCACAGCGCGGGATCCACCTCTCGTGGACCGGCCGGCGGTTGCCGATCCAGTACGGCGGCCCGCGCAGCCTCTCGCGTTCCGAGGCTGAACATGTCGAACTCGGCGTCCCGGACCAAGGCCCGCGCACCGGGCCCGTGCTCGCCGACGGGCAGCACCACGTCACCGAGTCCACGCAGTACGGCGACCGGAACGCCGTCGGCCTTGCCCTTGACCAGTTCGCTGGCGCTCGCGATCTCGTCCGCCAGCGCGGGCTCGGTGACCGCGAGGACGTTGCCATGGCTGTCCGTCGTACCGCGAAGGTCCTCGACTACGCGGACACCGGCGGCGCCGATCGCGAGGTCGGTCTGGCCGTTGCGCCACGGGCGGCCGAGAGTGTCCGTCACGACGATGCCGACGTTCACGTCGTACCGCTCCTTCAAAGCGGTGCGCAACGAGCGCGCCGAGGCGTCCGGGTCGACCGGGAGCAGCAGGACCGTGCCCGGTGCCGTGTTGGAGGTGTCCGTGCCGGCCGCGGCCATCACCAGGCCGTGACGGGTCTGCACGATCCGGGTCTCACCGCGTTGGGCGACGACCCGGACGAGCTCGGCGTCGACCGCCTCGCGCCGGGTGCCGTACGTCAGCCGGCCCTCCGCCTTGCTGACGATCTTCGACGTCACCGAGACGACGTCGCCGTCGCGCAGGTCGGTGCCGTCCGCGATCAGCGCGGCGAGATCGGCGCCCGCCTCCACCTCCGGCAGCCCGGTCACCGGGAAGATCTCCAGGTGCTTCCTCATCGCCGTACGGCCTCCGCGAGGGTCAGTGCCGCGTCAGCCATCGCGGCGGTCGTGGTCTCGTCCGTCATCCACAACGGCACCGCCTGGACGTGAATTCCGGCCCCGGCGATCGAATCCGCCTGGATCGCGTCCGAGGTGTCGATCAGCCAGCCGTCCAGTACGCCGCCGGAGGTGCGCGAGCCGTAGTACCGGGCGACGGCCGACGCGGTGGACGCGACGCCGACGGCGGCCAGCACCTTGTCGGCCATGCCGCGGACCGGGCCGGTGCCGATGATCGGCGACAACCCGATCACCGGTGCGGCGGTCTCCCGGACCGCGTCCCGGATCCCCGGTACGCCGAGGATGGTGCCGACCGAGACCACCGGGTTCGACGGCGGGACGATCAGCACGTCGCAGTCCGCGATCGCGTCCAGGACGCCGGGCGCGGGCTTGGCCTTGTCCTGGCCGACGGCAACGATCTGGTGCGCGGGGATGCCCGCCTGATGGCGGACCCAGTACTCCTGGAAATGAATGGCCTTGCGCCGGCCGGGCTGCTCCGGGTCGTCCACCACCACGTGGGTCTCGACGCGGTCGTCGCTCATCGGCAGCAGCCGGACCGGGAGTTTCCAGCGCGCACAGAGCGCCTCGGTGACGGCCGTCAGGCTGTAGCCGGCGTCCAGCATCTGGGTACGCACGAGATGCGTCGCCACGTCCTTGTCGCCGAGCCCGAACCAGGTGGGCTCGACGCCGTACGCCGCGAGCTCCTCCTTGATCACCCAGGTCTCGTCCTCACGGCCCCACTTGCGCTCCTCGGAGATGCCGCCGCCGAGCGTGTACATCACGGTGTCCAGGTCGGGGCAGACCCGCAGCCCGAACAGGGTGATGTCGTCGGCGGTGTTCCCTACAACGGTGATCTCGGCGTCCGGACGGGCCTTCAGCAGGCCGCGCAGGAAGGTCGAACCGCCGATGCCGCCGGCCAGCACTGTCAATCGCATGGGAAGAGTCTGCCCGAGTCGTCAATGCGTCGGCCCACCGCACGACTATGCTGCGGTGAGTCATCAGATCCGCACAGCTCAGTTGTACGGCCCCCCAACATCCGAGGAGCCCTCGTGGTCACCGACGCAACCAAGAAGCTCAGAGAGCCGGTCGCGTACATCTTGCTCGCATTCGCCGGCCTCTACGCGCTGTATGCGCTGTTCGGGCTCTTCGTCGGAGGGATCGGCTTCGTCGCTGCTTCCGGCGACATGCACCAGCTGATCGTCCCGCCGGCGCTCCAGTCGCTGGTGCTGATCGCCGCGCTGGTCGGCGCGGTGTGGCTGGTGAACGAAGGTGAGCGGACGCCGAACGCACGCCTCGTGACGTTGGCCGCGCTCGTCGTCACCGGCCTGTTGCTGCTGATCGGCCTGGTCGCCACGTTCGCGCAGTTCAACAGCGGCGCCACGGCCGGGGTGAAGATCATCGTCTTCATCAGGTCGCTCGGCGGTCTCGCCCTGTACGGCGGTGTCGCGCTGTACGCACTCAAGACGTTCCAGGCGCTGCCCGTGCCGGTGAAGGCCCCGAAGCCGGGTCAGTTCCAGCAGCAGGGCCAGCCGGGTCAGTTCGGCGGCCAGCAGGCGCAGTACGGCCAGCAGGGCTACGGGCAGCAGCAGGGCTACGCCCAGCACGACCCGCAGGGCCAGCCGGGCCAGTATGGCGGCCAGTACGACCAGGGCCAGCAGTACGGCGGTTACGCGGCGGCCGGTGCCGCTGGTGGCTACGCCGCAGGTCAGGGCGACCAGCAGCAGTGGCCGCAGGAGCAGGGCTGGAACCAGGGCGAGCAGCAGAACTGGTCCGCAGGCGAGGCCGAGGCACAGCACGGCCAGCAGGCGCAGCACGGCCAGCACTCCGCGCAGCACGCCGGTCAGCAGGAGCAGGCGTGGCCCGCCGAGGGGCAGCAGCCCGCTGCCGAGCCGACGCAGGCATGGAGCTCGGAAGGCCAGCAGCAGTGGAGCGCCGGTCAGGACCAAGGCCAGCAGTGGCCGCAGGAGCAGCAGTGGGCCGGCGCTGACGCCGGGCAGCAGCAGTGGAGCGGCCAGGAGTACGGCCAGCCCCAGGCTGGTCAGGAGTGGAGCCAGCAGGAGCACGGCGCTGCTGAGGGCTCTCACGAGCAGCCGGATGCCCAGCAGGGCCAGCCGGCCTGGCAGCAGGAGCAGTCCTGGCAGGCCGACGACAAGTCGGCCGCGGAGCAGCAGCCGAGTGCTGCCGAGCCTGCACAGCAGGGCGAATCGGCCGACGAGACCCGGGTCGACCCGCGGGTCGACGACAAGAACGACCAGAACCAGCAGGGTCAGGGACAGCAGGGCTGGTGGTCCCAGCCTTCCTGATCAGGAATCTGATCCGGCAACACCACGGCAGCAAGCCCTTACCGGGGCCGCGCGAAAATTCGCGGCAGGACAGGGTTTGAGCCCGGGTACCCACGCGAGAGGCCTGTATCCACAGGCCTCTCGTTCTTTTGCGGGCATGTTGCGGATGCTCCCAATAGCAGAGCACGGCTTGACTTTCGTGGATTGCAGGAATGTAATTTCAACCGTGTCGTTCGTTAGGACACTCGGTATCGGGGACCGTTGCAGAGCGCAGGACGGACGAGGTCAGGCATGTGGACCGCAAACCCACATGTACAGGGGAACGAACAGGGTCGAGGAGGTCG
>DASXXB010000142.1:0-14279 GCA_036503355.1 Kribbella sp.
CTTGTTGTGCTTGTTGCGCCACCAGCTGACGCTCATGCCGAGAACGCCACCGGCCAGGATGCGTGCGGTCCAGTCGTTCCACGCGTTCGAGTGGAAGATCTGCCGGTGCGCGCTGTCGTGGCTGAGGAACGCGACCTGCACCAGGACGAGTGCCAAGGCTCCGGAGAGCCAGAGTTGGTGCCAGGAGTTCCCGAGCAGAACCATACCGATGACAATGCCGAGCAGGGCGCCGAGGACGACGCCGATGCGCGTGGAGTAGTAACCCGGGCGGCGCCTGAGCAGTCCGAGTTCGCGAACCGTGCGGAGGAGATCCGTGTACATGCTCACGTACTGCTGCTCTGTGGTCACGTTGGCCAGGATAACGACGTGGCATGAAGCCTGGCCTGCGGCCGCCTGGCCCGCGCGGCCGGCCCGGTTGCGGAGCTAGCCCCGGTACTGCGCGACGAGCGGGCACTGGAACGGATCCCGGGCTCGCAGACCGACGTTGTTGAGATAGTCGACGACGATCCGGTACGAGGTGAACAGGCCGACCTCGGTGTACTTCACTCCGTGCAACTCGCAGTACTCACGCACGATCGGCTGAACCCGCCGCAGTGTCGGCCTGGGCATGCTCGGGAACAGGTGGTGCTCGATCTGGTAGTTGAGGCCGCCCATCGCGAAATCGGTCAGGACGCCACCGCGAACGTTGCGCGACATCAGCACCTGGCGCCGCAGGAAGTCGAGCTTCATGGTCGCCGGCACGAGCGGCATGCCCTTGTGGTTCGGTGCGAACGATCCGCCGAGGCAGACGCCGAACACGGCCAGCTGCAGCCCGAGGAAGGCTCCGGCCTTGCCGATCGGCAGCAGGATGAACAGCAGCGCCAGATATCCGCCGAGGCGGCTCAGCACGATGGCGGCCTCGATGCGTTCGACCCGGGTCGCCCCTCGGCGAAGCAGATGCTGCAGGCTCGACACGTAGAGGCTCAGGCCTTCGAGGGTCAACAGGGGAAAGAAGAGCCAGCCCTGGCGACGCGTCAACCAGGCCTGGAAGCCGTTGCGCCGGGCAACGTGATCGGGGGTGAACGCGATGACCCCGATCGCGATGTCCGGATCCTTCTGCAACTGGTTCGGGGCGCCGTGGTGCCGGCTGTGCTTGGAGCGCCACCAGCTCGAGCTCATCCCGATCAGCCCGCCGGCCAGTAGGCGGGCGGTCCAGTCGTTCCAGGACGCGGAGTCGAAGATCTGCCGGTGCGCACTGTCGTGGCTCAGAAAGGCGACCTGCGTGAGTACGAGCGCCAGAGCACCGGCCATCAGCAGCTGGAACCACGAGTTGCCGAGCAGACCGACGCCGACCCAGACCCCCGCGAAGGCGGCCAGCACCAGTCCGATCCGGGTGAAGTAGTAAGCCCGGCGCCGCTTGAGCAGGCCGAGCTCACGGACCGTCCGGAGCAGGTCGGTGTACAGATTCGTGTGGCGGTGCTGCGACCGCAGCGGGTCGTGGTCTTCGGCGACTAGCTGTGACATGAGAACGCCCCGTCCGGAGAGCATCGGTCGATGCGCTACCAGGTCCGGGGCAGCGCCACGAAATGAGTGGCTTGTGCTGTCAACAGAACCACGCGCGTGTGCCGCACGCAAGTCGCTACCGGGACAGCAGCGCCGAGTTGGCGAGCGAACCGTCGAGTACTCCTTGGGCCACGTCGGCGAGGCGTTGTCCGGTCCCGCGTGCGTACGAGCGCATCGCGACGAACGCCTCCGCCGGACTCAGGCCGGCGCGCTCGGCCAGCATCCCTTTGGCCTGCTCGATCAGAATCCTGCTGTCCAACGCACCTTGGAGCTGTTCGGTGAGAACTTGCTGCCCGCGCGCCTTCCGCTCGTGCAGGAGCCCGATCGTGGCGATGTCCGCCAGCGCCTGACCCAGAGTGATGTCCTCGTCACTGAGTGGCTGGATCTCGCTGCGGAACAGGTTGAGCGCACCGATCACGTGTCCGCGCAGCCGAAGCGGAACGGCGTGGGCAGAGACGTAGCCACCGGCGGCGGCCGCCGCCGCGAATTCGGGCCAGCGACGCAGGTCGGTGTTGACCACCGGCTGACCGGCCCGGAAGCATTCGGGGCACGGCCCCTCGTTCCGCTGCAGTTCGAACAGCTCCAGCAGTTCGACCTGATCGTCGGAGGATGCCATGACGTGGAGGACGCCGTCCTCGTCGGCCAGCATCAGCCCCGCTGCGTGCACGTCCAGCAGTTCGACACATACCTCGGCCAGCGTGCGGAGGAAGTCGACGACGTCGAAGTCGGCCACCAACGTGTCGGCCAGCTCGATGAAGACCTGCGCGATGCGGTGTTCCCGTCTCATCCCCAGTATTTCCTTTCGACCCGGCCGAGCCCCCATTGTCCCGCGCGCGGGAGTTGCCGCTCAGTTCGCCCGGCTTTCATCTGACTGTCATCAGCGGGGCGCACCTTCGGCTCATGAGACTGAGCCGCCGCCAACTTCTGGCCGCATCCACCGTCGCCGGCGCGTCCCTCGCCGTACCGGGCGTGACTGCGAACGCCGCACCGAACCTCGTCCGCCGCGACCGGGCCGCGTTGCCGTCGGGCGTCGCGAGCGCCGACGTCACCGCGGATTCGGCCGTCGTCTGGTCGCGCGCCGACCGCCCCGGCCGGCTGGTCGTCGAGCTGACCAGCCACGGACGCTTCGACCGGGCGATCTCGCTGCGCGGTCCGAGGACCGACGCCGGCGACGACTTCACCGCGCGGCTGCCGCTGCGCGGTCTGCGCCCGGGGCAGCGCTACGACTACCGGCTCGGCTTCGAGGACGAGAACGGCCGGATCGGGCAGACCCTCGACGGCTCGTTCAGTACGCCGGGCCGCAACAGGCCGGTGTCGTTCGTCTTCACCGGCGACACCGCGGGCCAGGGGTACGGCATCAACCCCGAGCTCGGCGGCATGATCGCGTACCGGGCGATGCACGACACCCGTCCGGACTTCTTCCTGCACTCCGGCGACAACATCTACGCCGACGGCCCGATCCAGGCCGAGCTGAAGGTTGCCGACGGCACCGTGTGGAAGAACGTGGTGACCGAGGAGGTCTCGAAGGTCGCCGAGACGCTGGCCGAGTACCGCGGCCGGTACAAGTACAATCTGCTCGACCAGAACGTGAGGGCGCTGTACGCCGACGTACCGCTGATCGCGCAGTGGGACGACCACGAGACGCTGAACAACTGGTACCCGGGGGAGATCCTCACCGACGGCCGGTACGTCGAGCGGCGGGTCGACGTCCTCGCGGCGCGGGCGAAGAAGGCGTTTCTCGAATACCTGCCGATGGAGCACGTCGCCGGACGGGACCGGATCTACCGCAAGGTCAGCCACGGGCCGCTGCTCGATGTGTTCTGCCTGGACATGCGGACCTACCGCGGCGCGAACCCCGTGCCGTCGACGGCCGGGCCGGTCGCGATGCTCGGTGCCGAGCAGGCGGCCTGGCTGGTCCGCGAGGTCGCGGCGTCGCGGGCGACCTGGAAGGTGATCGCCGGCGACATGCCGCTCGGCCTGCTGGTGCCGGACGGCGACCTGATCGAGGCGGTCGCGAACGGACTGCCGGGCGCGCCGGGCGGTCGTGAGCACGAGATCGCCTGGGTGCTGAGCCAGTTCAAGAAGCGCAAGGTCCGCAACGCGATCTGGCTGACCGCGGACGTGCACTACGCGGCGGCGCACCACTACGACCCGTCGCGGGCGGTGTTCACCGACTTCGACCCGTTCTGGGAGATCGTGGCGGGCCCGATCAACGCGGGCGTCTTCGGACCCAACCAGCTGGACCCGACGTTCGGCCCCGAGGCGGTCTTCGTCAAGGCGGCCGACTTCCCGAGCCAGTCGCCGGCCAGCGGGAACCAGTTCTTCGGCCACACCCGGATCGACCCGCGGACCGGCGTCTTCACCGTCTCCCTGCGCAACCTGTTCGGCAAGGTGCTCTGGAGCAAGGACATCGATCCGGCCTGACACCAACCTCACACCGGCCCGTCGTACTCTCCCGGCTCCGGCGCCTGTGCGGGATGCCGGCCACCGGAGCCGGGGAGTACGGCGTCAGATCCGCTGCATCGTCTGCGCGCCGGGTCCTTCGAGTTGCGGCAGCACAACGCGCCGTCCGGTGAGTAGCAGGAGCAGCGACAGCACCGGTCCGCGGAGCTCCGGCCCGTCACCGACGCTCCACTCGGTGTCGGTCGCGACCAGCCGCAGTCCGGCGTACGGCAGCGGCTGGAAGACCTTCGTCTTCCGCCGCCCGCTCCGCGTGGCCTGGTAGCCCCAGGCACGGGCCGCGGCAGTTGCCGCCACCTCGGGCGGGACGGGGAGCGACCGGCCCAGCGGGACGGCGATGTCCTGTCCGTGGACGACGATGTCGAGCAACGTCTCGAACGGCGTCACGCCGAGGTTGTGACGGCGCGATCCGGCCATGGCGCGGATCTCGTCGATGAGCTGATCTGTCGGCAGCGCGGCCTTGTCGCGTGCTGAGGTCTGGATCATCCAGTTGAGACCGTGGATGCCAGGGTGCTTCAGGGCGATCCGGAGTACGTCGCCGAGGCCCATCTGCTGCAGGGTGAGGTGGCCGGCGACGTCGCGCACCGTCCAGCCGTCGCAGAGCGAGCGGTGCGCCCAATCGCCCGGCGCAAGCGTGGCCAGCAGGTCGGCGGTGCGCAGGCGCTGGGTGTCGATGGCGGCCCAGAGTTCGTCGTCGTTCATCACGATGCCTTTCCCTCCGTCGGACGGTAGCTCACGTCAGGTGGTGTGGAGCGGGTGCGCTTGAGTTCGTAGAAGTCGCGGGACCCGGCGAGCAGTCGTACGCCGTCGAACAGCCGGAGCGCGTCGTCGCCGCTGGGGACCGCGTTGAGGACCGGTCCGAAGAAAGCGGTCCCGTCCAGGTGCACAACCGGCGTACCGCCGTCGATACCGACGGGGAGGGTGCCCTCGTCGTGGCTGCGACGGAGCGCGTCGTCGTACTCGGTGGTGTCCGCAGCGTCAGCCAGTGCAGTAGGCAGGCCTGTTTCGCGCAGGGCTGCTGTTGAGGCGTCGCGGTACTCCGCTGGCGTCGGGTAGCGCCAGTGGTCGAAGATCAGGTTGCCGAAAGCACTGTGCCAGGTGCGGAACGCTTCACTGCCGTGGTGGAGGACGACCGCGGTGGCCACCCGGGACGGCCCGGTGGACTCGTCGAGCTGGCGGCTGTACGTGTCGTCACGGCCTTCGTTCAGCAGGCGGAGGCTCATCACGTGGTAGTGGACGTCGACGTCGCGGCGCTGGGCGACCTCCCGCAGCCAGCAGGCCACGACCCAGGTGTACGGGCAGACGGGGTCGACGTACAGGTCGACGCGTGGGGCGGTGCTCTGGCGGCTGCGTGCTGCCTCGGTCCGCCGGCGCTGGTCCGCGGCGGGAACGATGCCCAGGCGCTCGGTGAAGTAGATGCTGGTGACCTGGTCCCACAGGTCGAGGTCAGCGCCGGTGTGGTCGCGTTGCGTCATGCCCCTCAGCGTCCGCCGCCGTGCGCTGCGGCGCATCGTCCGAATTGCTCATCCCTTACTCACCCAGGCAGCCACCTGCGCCCGGTTCGCGAATCCGAGCTTGATGAGGATGTGCTGGACGTGGTTCTGGGCAGTGCGCTCCGAGATGACCAGTTCGGCGGCGATCTCCCGGTTGCTGCAGCCTCTGGCGATCAGTACGGCGACCTCACGCTCGCGCTGACTCAGCGGGTCGGATCTCTGCAGCCGCTCCGTCCAGGGCGTCATACCGAGCGCTCTCGCGAGTGGCAGCGTCTCGGCGGCCAGCGCGCGAGCCTTGGCGGGGTCAGCGTGCTCGTACGCCTCGGCCAGCAGACACCCGGCTTCGACTGTGAAGCCGGGTGCGCCGATGGAACGGCAGAGTGCAGTGGCCTGCTCCAGGTCCGCGATGGCTGCATCCCAGTCATCCAGGGCAGCAGCACACACTCCGAGGGTGAGTTCGACCGGTCCCAGGAAGTTGGTCCCGCCACCGCCGCCGACGACGTACCGGCCGCGTCGTGGTTCCAGCCGTTCTCGGAGGATCCGGACGTCGCTGGTGATGCCCAGGCCGGCCGCGACGCGGGCAGCAAAGGCGTGCAGCAGGAGCTCGCCGGCCTGTGGCGCCCGCCAGGAGTCGGGGCCGCCGCAGCGCTGGTAGAGGGCGGCCGCCTCGTCGAGACGGCCCGCGTCCACCAGGACGAAGGCGCGGCAGAGGCGGGCGAACAGGTCCCAACGCGGATCAGTTCCGAACTGCCACGCCTCTGGGCCCAGCAGGTCGTCGCTGTGACCCCGGTGATGACCGAGCAGCGTGCGCGTGGCGACCTCGGCGCCGTGCACAGCGGGGTGGCCGATCCGACGGAACCAGTCGAGTGCGTCGCCCAGCAGCGCCTCGGTCTCCTCGAACTCCGCACGGGCGAGTGCGAGCGCTGACCTGGTGACAAGGAGGTGCCAGCGTCCGTGCGGGCCGTCCACGCGTTCTGCGCAGCTCGCGAGTCGCCCTGTCTCCGCGGCGATCGCAGCGAGGTCGCCGGCGTACCAGAGCGCGTCGATCCGCCACAGCCGGCCTCGCAGCTCGACCTCTGCGCGGCCGCTCGAGGTGCCGAGGTCGATCATCCGCCGGGCGGCAGTAGCCAGTTCGTCGACGTCGTCCGGACCGCTGGTGGCGAGCTGGCGTGCGGTGAGCGCTTCGACGAGCAGGTCGGGGTCTTCGAGCACCTCGGCTTTCTGGAGCGCCTCGCTGCTGGCGGACACTGCGTCCTGCCAACGCGTGAGGTAAACGGCTGCCTGTGCCTGGCGGGCCAGGAGGTGCACGCGTGCATGTGGCGTGACTTCGGCTGCCAGCGCTTCGGTACACCACTGGTGGATGTCGCCGTCCCAGGTGGAGTGTCCGATCGGCTCCAGCGTCGCTGCGGCCTCTGCGAGCAGGTCATGGTCCTGCGCGCTGCGAGCAGCCGTCACCGCGCTCTGGGTCGCAGTGTGTGCAGTCTGCAGGTCACCGGCGCGGACTGCCGCTTTGGCTCGTGTGAGCTGCAGCCGGGCTCTGCCGACGGGGTCGGGTGTCATCGCGATGGCGGCGGACAGGTGCCGCTGGACCTCAGCTCCTTCTGCTGGGTCCAGAGCCTCTGCCGTACGACGGTGCAGGTCGGCTCGCTCCGTCAGGGGCACCCGCGCTACGGCGTCTCGGCGTACGGCCTCGTCGGCGAACCAGGCCTCGTCCGCGGCGATGACCAGCGCGCCCGTACGGACCAGAGCGTCCAGGGCCTGCAGGAAGTCGTCCGGGGGCAGCCCGGCAACCTGCTGCAGTACGTCGAGACGCACCCGCTCGCCGGCCACCGCAGCGGCAGTCAGAAGCAGGTCAGTGGTCACGCTCGCAGTGTGACGGGGCATTGCATAGGTTGTCTGCATGACCTACCCGGAGAGCCGCCGCGACGACGTGGTCGAGACGTTGCACGGGCACCAGATCGCCGACCCGTACCGCTGGCTGGAAGACCCTGACTCCGCCGACACCCAGGACTGGGTCAACCGGCAGAACACGTACACGCAGGAGGAGCTTGCCGGCTACTCAGAGCGCGGCTGGTTCCAGAGCACGCTGTCCGCGATCCTTGCGCGGCCACGGGCCGGTGTGCCCGAGAAGAAGGCCGGCTGGTACTTCGTCGGCCGTAACGACGGCACCCAGGCACAGGACGTCATCTACGTCGCCGAGTCGCTCGACGAGCTGCTGTCGGGCGGCCGGGTGCTCATCGACCCGAACACGCTGTCCGAGGACGGCACGGACTCACTGGGGTCGTTCACCGTGAGCCCTGACGGCAAGTACTTCGCCTACGGCATCAACGAGAGCGGCAGCGACTGGACGACGTTCCGGCTCCTCGACATCGCCACAGGTGCGCCGGCGGACGACGTGGTGTCGGAGGCGAAGTTCAGCGAGGCGACGTGGCTCCCGGACAGTTCGGCGTACCTGTACTTGCACTATCCGGCCAGTGGACGCAGCGAAGGAACGGAAACGACGTCCCTGTCCGGTGGACGGTTGATGCTGCACCGGATCGGTACGGCCCAGTCCGACGACGAGCTGATACTGAGCTTCCCGGAGAACGACCGGTACTTCATCACGCCCGAGGTGTCCGACGACGACCGGTACCTCGTCGTACACATCACCGAGGGCACCGACCCCGCGACGCGGCTGTGGGTGTACCCGATCACCAGCGACGGTCTGGGCGAGCCGGTGAAGGTGGTGGACGAGTTCGCCGACGAGATCGCCTTCGTACGGATGTCCGGCGACCAGCTGGTACTGCGGACCGATCGCGACGCGTCCCGCGGCCGTGTGGTGCTGTCGAACCTCGACGGCGAGTTCAAGGACCTCATCCCGGAGAGCGACGCCACGCTGCAGGCGGTTCGTGCGACGGCGGACGGCCTGGCCACGCTGACGCTGGTCGACGCCCAGTCGGTGGTCACGCTCTACGCGCTGGACGGGTCCGGCGGCCGCGTCGTCGACGTACCGGGTGGCGGGGGAGCGGTCGGCTTCAACGCGGGACCGAAGTACGACGAGCTGTTCATCGGCCTGTCCACGACGACGGACCCCACGCTGTCGTACGTCGTTTCCACCGGCTCAGGCGCCGTACGCGCGCTGCCGGAGCTGGTGCGCGGCTCTGGCGGCTTCACACCGCCAGAGGTCACCGTGACTCGCCGGGTCGCACCAGGGCGTGACGTGCCGTACTTCCTGATCACCCGCTCGGATCTGGACTTCTCCGCTCCGCGCCCGACGCTCATGTGGGGGTACGGCGGCTTCCGCATCCCGATCCAGGCCGACTACCGCCCGGGCTGGCCGGCGTGGCTGGCTGCCGGCGGTGTGCTGGTCATCGCCAACCTGCGTGGTGGTGGCGAGTACGGGACCGAGTGGCACGACGCAGGGCGGCTGAAGAACAAGCAGAACGTGTTCGACGACTTCATCGCGGTCGCCGAGCACCTGCGGGACACCGGCGTGACCACACCGGAGCAGCTGGCGATGCACGGACGCAGCAACGGCGGCCTGCTCGTGGGCGCGGTCATGACGCAGCGCCCGGACCTGTTCGCGGTGGCACTGCCCGGCGTGGGCGTACTGGACATGCTGCGCTTCCACCTGTTCACAGTCGGAGCGGCGTGGGCGTCCGACTACGGTCTGCCCGACGACCCGGAGCAGTTCGAGGACCTGCTGGCCTACTCGCCACTGCATCGCGTGGCCGACGGTACGGCGTACCCAGCGACGCTGGTCGTCACAGGCGACCACGACGACCGCGTGGTCCCGTTGCACAGTCACAAGTTCATCGCTGCCCTGCAGCACGCCCAGTCCGGGCCGCAGCCGGTCTTGACCCGGGTGGAGGTCAACACCGGCCATGGCTTCGGTAAGCCTGCCGCGATGGTCGCGTCCGAGTGGGCCGACCTACTGGCGTTCGCTGCTCACCATGTAGGTCTCGTACCTCCCGAGCAGTAGGAGGGGCTGTTTCACCAGATCCGCGGAGCGTGGAGGTCGCGGGGGTCGTCCGCCGGCTGACAGCCGTGGGCGCTCTCCGTGTACTCCGACCGCGGGCCGCTGGTGGCCAGCGTGCGTACTGCGTCGACGAGCCGGTCCACGTGCTCGCGGGTCGTCCCGAGGCCGAGGCTGGCGCGAACCGCCGTACCGTGCTCGGGGGAGTTCGCGAGCAGGTGACCGACCAGCGGGTGGGCGCAGAACTTGCCGTCCCGCACGCCGATGCCGTACTCCGCGCTCAGGGCCGCGGACACCAGCGTCGAGGTCAGACCCTCGATGGTGAAGCAGACCGTGCCGACGCGGTCGGCGTCCTCGCCGAAGATCGAGTACGTCGTGACGCCGTCGAGCTGGGCGAGACCGGTCCGCAGCCGGGCCAGCAGGCTGCGCTCGTGCTGCTCGATGGCGTCGCGGTGCTTGGTGATTGCAGCACACGCCGACGCCAGCGCGATCGCGCCGATCACGTTCGGGGAGCCGCCCTCGTGCCGCGCCGGACCCGTCGACCAGACGACGGTGTCGCTGGTGACGGCGTGGGTCGCGCCGCCGCCGTACAGGTAGGGGTCGGCGGCGTCGAGCCAGTCGGAGCGGCCGATCAGCGCGCCCGCGCCGTACGGCGCGTAGAGCTTGTGACCGGACAGCGCGACCCAGTCGACATCCAGGAGGGTGATGTCGACCGGGCGGTGCGGGGCGAGTTGCGCCGCGTCGAGGCAGACCCGCGCGCCGTGCGCCTTGGCCACCTTGGCGATCTCGGCGATCGGGAAGATCTCACCGGTGACGTTCGAGGCGCCGGTGACGACGACCAGGCGCGGGCCGTCCGGTGCCTCACGCAGCGCGTCGGCGACCTTCGTCGCGGCCTCGGCCTGGCCGGCCGGCGCCTTGAGACGCACCGTCCGCTCGGCCGGCCAGGGGAGCAGCGCCGCGTGATGCTCGGACTCGAACACGATCACGGTCGCATCCTGTGGCACCGCGTGCGCGAGCAGGTTGAGCGCGTCGGTGGTCTGCCGAGTGAAGATCACCTGGTCGTCCTGGCGGGCGCCGACGAAGGCGTGGACCTCGGCGCGGGCCCGCTCGTACCACTGGGTGGTGATCCGGGAGGCGTACCCGTTGCCGCGGTGCACCGAGGCGTACGACGGCAGCGCGGCCTCGACGCTGGCCCGGACGGACTCCAGACACGGCGCGCTCGCACCGTGGTCGAAGTTCGCGTAGTCGGTGACCCGGCCGTCGGCCAGCGGAACCAGCAGGTCCGAGCCGACGGTGGTGGGGATGCTGCCGGTCACGAGCCGGGTGACGGCCGGTCGCGAAGTCGTCGTACTGGCCGGCTCGAGGATGGACAGGATCGACATGATGCTGCTCCCAGGGAAGTCCGCACTTGCCGAACGGGGTATCCGCACGGCCTGGTCTTCACCCGGGGCACCCCACCGCGGAGGAGGGTTGCCGGCCAGCTAGCCGGGGCTTGTCGCTGACACTCATGACCTGCCGAGAACGGTAACGAACGGGCCACATCCGACGCCAGTGCGTATCTCACATTCCGGGACTAGCGAACGTATGGCGAGACGCGCAGACTGGGAGAATGATCGGACGACTGCATCACCTGGCGATCGACTGCCCGGATCCGCTGGACCTGGCGCGGTTCTACTCCGCCTTGCTCGGCAAGCCCATCACGTACCAGAGTGACGACTGGGTGGTGGTGGCCGACAACGACCACACGTCCGGCCTGGCCTTCCAGCGGGTGCCCGACCACCAGCGTCCGCACTGGCCGGACTCGTCACGACCGCAGCAGATGCACCTCGACGTGATGGTCGACGACGTCGAGGCGGCCGGGCCGGAGGTGGTGGCGCTGGGCGCTCGGCTGCTCGCCGGCACCGTGTACGAGGATCCCGCCGGTCATCCGTTCTGCCTGATCCCGCGGCCCGGCTGGGCGCCACCGGTCAACCCTTGATTCGCCGGTGGTGTTGGATTGCGGTCATGACGACCGATGCGATGGTGTGGACCGCCCCCGCGGTCGAGCGGCCGGACGGCTCGCTGACCGCACCCGAGCGTGACCTGCTGCAGGGGTACCTCGACTTCTACCGCGCCACGCTGCTCTTCAAATGCGCCGGGCTGACCGCTGATCAGTTGGCTGCGCGCCCGTCGCTGCCGTCGAACCTGTCGCTGCTCGGGCTGATCCGGCATCTCACGAAGGTCGAGCGGATCTGGTTCCGCATCCACTTCGCCGACGAGCCGGCCGAGCCGCTGTTCGCCCCGGAGCTCGGGAAGGACGCCGACTTCGAGTTGGTCGATCCGACCGGCGCGCAGGCGGCGTACGAAGGGCTGATCGCGGAGTGGAAGCTGTCCGACGAGGTGGCCGCCGGGCGTTCGCTGGACGACCGGTTCAGCTTCGGCGGCACCGAGTCGAGTCTGCGGATGATCTACATCCACCTGATCGGCGAGTACGCACGGCATTGCGGCCATGCCGACCTGGTCCGCGAACAACTGGACGGGGTCACCGGCGCATGAAGTGGTCCAGCTGCGCTGGAAACCGATTGCCGTAAGGTCTTCCGGAGTCGCACCTGCTGTGTTCGACTCGTTACATGAAGCGACCAGCCGCCCTCGTTGCACTGCTGTCAGCGATGTTCGCCGCCGTGCTGGTGACTCCCGCCAACGCGGCCTCCGATGTCCGGATCGAGGTCTTGTCCACGCCGCGCGCCGAGATGGTCAGCGACGGCAACGTGCTGCTCGGGATCACCGGGCGGCACCTGGACGACCTGAAGATCAGGCTCAACGGGAAGGACGTGACCGACGCCTTCTCCCCGCAGTCCGGCCGGCTCATCGGGGTCGTCCCCGGGCTCCGGGACGGCCGGAACACGATCACGGCCGCCGAGGCGCGGCTCGTGGTCACCAACCATCCACGCACCGGCCCGATGCTCGCCGGCCCGCACGAGACGCCGTACGTCTGCGGTACGGCGTCCTTCGTCACACTGGCCAAGGTCAAACTCGGTCCGCCGACGGACGCGAACTGCTCCGTGCCGACCCGCGTCGACTACCTCTACCGCTCCACGGTCGACCGCTCGCTGAAGGTGCTGCCGGCCACCAGGCCGGCCGACCTCGCCTCGACCACCACGTCTGACGGCCGGACGGTCCCGTACATCGTCCGCGTCGAAACCGGGACGATCAACCGATCGATCTACGAGTACGCCGTCCTGAACGACCCCGCGGGCGGCGAGCCGAGTGTGCTCAAGGCGCCGAGCGGCTGGAACGGCCGGCTGGTCTACACGTTCGGCGGCGGCTGCCCCGGCGGGTGGTACCAGCAGGGGAGTGGCACCGGCGGGATCAACGACGACGTACTGCTGGGCCGTGGGTACGCCGTCGCGTCGTCGAGCCTGAACGTGTTCGGGGTGAACTGCAACGGCGTACTGGCCGCCGAGACCATGTCGATGACCCGGGAGCACATCGTCGAGACCATCGGCGTACCGAAGCAGACGATCGGGTGGGGCTGCTCCGGCGGCTCGTACCAGGTGTTCCAGATCGCCGACGACTACCCGGGGCTGCTGGACGGGATCGTGGCGTCGTGCGTGTTCCCGGAGGTCGGGTTCGCGACGCTGCACACGATCACCGACGCGCTGCTGCTCGACCACTACTTCAAGTCCGCGACCGGCTGGACCGACGAACAGAAGCGCGCCGCCGCGGGGTTCGGCAAGGTCGGTACGATCGCCAACCTGGCCGGTGCCGGCCGCCGGATCGATCCGCGCGTCTATTGCCCGGCGCAACTACCTGTCGCGGAACGCTACGACCCCGTGACGAACCCGGACGGTGCGCGCTGCGACGTCTACGACCACCAGGTCAACATCTGGGGTTCGAAGAACGGTGCGGCCCGGCGCCCGTTGGACAACGTCGGGATCCAGTACGGTCTGGACGCGCTGAACGCGGGCAGGATCACGCCCGCGCAGTTCCTCGACCTGAACCGGGCGATCGGCGGTTTCGACATCGACGCCAACTTCGTGCCCGCCCGCACCGTCGCGGATCCGGACGCGATCAACACGGCGTACTGGACCGGGCAACTGATCAACGGCGGCGGTGGGCTCGCGAGTACGCCGATCATCGACTACCGCCAGTACTGGGACGAGCAGCCCAACGGCGACATCCATCTGATCTTCCACTCGTTCTCGCTGCGGGAACGGTTGCGCAAGGCAAACGGCGACGCGGGCAACCAGATCATGCTCGTGCAGGCCGGCGACGCCCCGGGCGGATTCAGTACGACGAACCCGGTGCTCACCGACGCACTGTCCGCGCTCGATCGCTGGATGGACGCTGTGGATGCGGACCATGGCCCGGGCTCGTCGCATGCACGGCTGATGCGCAACAAGCCTGCCGCGCTGACCGATGCCTGCTGGAGTCCAACCGGTCAGAAGATCGTCCAGGAGCAGGTCGACGGCATTGGTACGACGACGTGCAACACGTTCTACCCGGTGTGGCCGGCGCCACGGCAGGTGGCGGGTGCATCCGTTGCCAACGACATCATCAAGTGCCGGCTGCATCCGCTGACACCGGCGGACTACAAGGTCAAGCTGACGAGCGAGCAGTGGAAGGCGCTGCGGCAGACGTTCCCGGACGGAGTGTGCAACTGGTCTGCACCCGGCGTGGGCCAGCAGCGTCCGGCAGGAAGTTGGCCGACCTTCTAATAGGCTGCGGGGTGTGCCTTTCACGCCGGCCCACCCCGCGGCTGTCCTCCCGCTGATTCGCCGGCCTCTCGTGGCATCGGCGCTGGTCGCCGGAGCAGTGGCACCTGACCTGTTGTACGTCGGCGTGATCTA
>DASXXB010000143.1:0-4841 GCA_036503355.1 Kribbella sp.
GCGAGGATGGTCAGCGAACCGCCGTCCTCGATGTTGCGGGCCGCACCGAAGAACCGCTTCGGCGGGTACAGCGCGGACGAGTCCACACCACCGGACAGGATCCGCCCGCTGGCCGGCGCCGCGATGTTGTACGCACGCCCCAGCCGGGTGATCGAGTCGAGCAGTACGACGACGTCGTGCCCGAGCTCCACCAGCCGCTTGGCCCGCTCGATCGCCAGCTCCGCGACCGTGGTGTGGTCGTCGGCCGGCCGGTCGAACGTCGAGGCGATGACCTCGCCCTTGACCGTGCGCTGCATGTCGGTGACCTCTTCGGGCCGCTCGTCCACCAGCACGACCATCAGGTGTACTTCGGGGTTGTTCGTGGTGATCGCGTTCGCGAGCGCCTGCAGCACCATCGTCTTACCGGCCTTCGGCGGCGAGACGATCAGGCCGCGCTGCCCCTTGCCGATCGGGCTGACGATGTCGACGATCCGGGTCGTCAGCACACCCGGCTCGGTCTCCAGCCGCAGTCGCTCGGTCGCGTACAGCGGGGTGAGCTTGTTGAAGTCCTGCCGCTGCTTGGCGATCTCCGGGTCCGCACCGTTCACGGTGTCGATCCGGACCAGCGGGTTGAACTTCTCCTTGCGCTCGCCCTCCTGCGGCTGCTTCACCGCACCGGTGATCGCGTCACCCTTGCGCAGGCCGTAGCGCTTCACCATCGAGAGTGCGACGTACACGTCGTTCGGGCCGGGCAGGTAGCCGCTGGTCCGGACGAACGCGTAGTTGTCGAGTACGTCGAGGATGCCGGCCGCGGGGACCAGGATGTCGTCCTCGGTGATCACGGGCTCGGCGTCGTACCGCTCGCCGCGACCGCGGCTACGGCCACCGTCGCGCCCGCTGTCCCGGCCGCCGTCACGACCACCGTCGCGGGAGCCCTGACCGTCGCGGCGGTCCCGGTCGCGACCCCGGCGGCGCCGCCGACGGCCCTCGCCTTCCTCGCCACGATCCACGTTCCGATCGTTCTGATCCTGCCGCTCCGGACGATCCTGCCTGTCCTGCCTGTCCTGCCTGTCCTGCCTGTCCTGCCGGTCTTGGCGGTCCTGCCTGTCCGACCTGTCCTGCCGGTTCCGCTGGTTGTCGCGGTTGCCGTCCCGGCCGCCCTGACCGTCGCGCTGACCGTCGCGCTGACCGTCCCGCTGCGCGTCCCGGTTGGTGTCCCGGTTCTGGCTGTCGCGGCTGCGGCCGGTGTTCCGGTCGCGGCTGCGGCTCTCACCACGGTCGTCGCCGCGCTCGTCGGCCCGAGCCTCAGCCCCACCGCTCTGCGCAGCACCACCCCGAGCGTCACCGCTCTGAACAGCACCGCCCTGAACAGCACCGCTCTGAACAGCACCGCCCTGGGCAGCGCCGTTCTGGCCGGCCGTCTCGGTCTGCTGCTTCGCCGCCGGCGCTTCGACGGCGGCCTCGGGGGCAGCGCCGTTCTGCCGAGCACTCTCCCGCCCGGCACCCCTCGCCTCACCGCGGGCCGCCTGGCTCTGCGCGGCCTGGCTCTGCGCCTGGCTCTGCGCGGCCTCGCTCTGCGTAGCGTTCTGGGCCGCCTCGTTCGGCGCGGTGTCGGTCGCGTCCTTCTGGGCGGCGGCGCGGGTCCGGCGGCTGCCGCCCTCGCGCTTGGCCGGCGCCTCGGCGGTCTTCGCCGCCGGCGCCGAGGACTCGGCGGCCTCGTCGAGCGTCGGCTGCGTCGGCTGCCCCGCCCGGGACGCCGGCGCCTTCGCCCGGCTGCCACCGCCGGTCGAGCCGCCCGCGGAGGAACCCGCTTGAGCGGCCTTGATCGCCTCGATCAGCTGGCCCTTGCGCAGTGCGCCGGTGCCCTTGATGCCGAGCGTCCCGGCGAGCTGCTTGAGCTCGGGGAGCAGCATGCCCTCGAGGCCGCCGCCAGCTTTCCGGCGACGCGACGCGGGGGTGGCCGCGGCGTCTGCTCCGCTGGAGGCTTCAACAGTTTCTGTCACGTGAGGTCCTTCCCACACGGATCGTCGAAGGCCTGCACGGCTCTTCGACCAGTTTCATTCCACCCACGGCCACACAACGGGCACGTGGGGTACAGGAGGTCTCTCGCTCGATCTGAGTCCCCCCGGACATCTCCGACGCAGGCGGCGCAAGGTCACATCCACAGGAGGGTCGCCACACAACACAGGGTGCCGGGAGCACAGCCCGGATCGTGGCGAGAGCACACCGATCACCTGGAGGGGATCGGGTGAGTCGAGACTAGCACCACTACAGGTCCTTCTGCCGACTCACACCGGTACAACGCGTGTCAGCAGGCCGTCATTCCCCGCGACGCGCACGCCACCGCCCGCGTCAGCCCGCCTCCATCGACCAGACCTGTACCCCGACTGGATCGATTCCCAGCTCGTACTTCGTCCAGCCGTCGGGCGCGTCCGGCGTACCACCGAAAAACGTACTCTGACCTGCGGACTTGCCGTCCGGGACACCAGCTCCGGCACCGAGCACGGCGACGGTCGGACCGGCCCCGCTGACGATCGCCGCCAGCCCGCTGCCGCGCAGTTTGTGCACCAGCGCCAGGCTCTCCGGCATCGCCGGCTCGCGGTACTCCTGGTGCAGCCTGTCCTCGGTCGCGGTGAGCAGCAACTCCGGCCGCCCGGTGAGCGCGGCGACGAGCAGCGCGGCCTTCCCCGCGTTGGCCGCCGCGTCAGTGTGGGAAACAACGCCTGGCAGCAATCCGCGCGCCTGCTTGGTGAGCACGCGATTGTCCGGTACGTAAGCGACAACAGCCGATCCGTCCGCCGGTTCCAGTTTCACCGCGCGGCCGCTGCCGCTTTCGGTCCAGGCGATCGTGAACCCACCGAGCGCCGCGGCCGCGACGTTGTCCGGATGCCCTTCGAGCTCGTTCGCCAGTACGACGAGGCGCGTCCGATCGACCGGCTCGCCGGCCAGCGCGTACGCCGCCGCGAGACCCCCGACGATCGCGGCCGACGAGGAGCCCAACCCGCGACCGTGCGGGATCCGGTTCTCGCACCGCAGCGTGAAGCCGGGCACCGGAGCGCCCAGCGCCTCCAGCCCCGCCCGGATCGAACGCACGACGAGATGCGTTGCGTCCAGCGGTACTTCGCCTTCGCCGCATCCGCTCACCTGAACAGTCACGCCCGAACCGCCCGGTGTCACGACCAGGTCGTCGTACAGCGTCAGAGCCAACCCGAACGCGTCGAAACCCGGGCCGAGGTTGGCGCTCGTCGCCGGCACCCGAACCCGCACCTGATCACACGGCCGCCGCCGATCAGCCGCCTGTCCCCCAGCGTCCTGCGCCGCGGGGCGGTTCACGCCTTCCGCCGCCACAACTCAAACCAGCCCGGCGACGCGGGCGACGGCATCGGGATCCGCAGCCGTGACGGGTGGCTCCTCGAAGCTCACATGGCCGAGTGCGGTGTCGATGTCCTTCAGACCGTGGCCGGTGACGGTAATCACCACCGTCGACCCACCCGGCAGCTCACCATTCGCCTTGGCCAGCAGCAGCCCAGCGACCCCGGCCGCCGACGCCGGCTCGACGAACACGCCCTCCCGCGCCGCGAGCTCGCGCTGGGCGGTGAGGATCTGCTCGTCGGTGACCGAGTCGATCCGTCCGCCGGACTCGTCCCGCGCAGCTTCGGCCAGCGTCCAGGACGCCGGGTTCCCGACCCGGATCGCGGTGGCCGCGGTCTCCGGCTTCTCGACGATCGCGCCACGCACGATCGGCGCCGCGCCCTCGGCCTGGAAACCCCACATCTTCGGGGTCCTGGTTGCCAGCTTGTCCTTGGCGTACTCCTGGTACCCCTTCCAGTACGCCGCGATGTTGCCCGCGTTCCCGACCGGCAGCAGATGCAGGTCCGGCGCGTCACCGAGCGCGTCGCAGATCTCGAACGACGCGGTCTTCTGCCCCTCCAGACGAACGGGGTTGACCGAGTTCACCAGCGCTACCGGGTAGTTCTTCCCGAGCTCGCGGACGATCCGCAGGCAGTCGTCGAACCCGCCGTCGATCTGCACCAGTTGCGAGCCGTGGACGACGGCCTGGGCCAGCTTGCCCTTCGCGATCCGGCCGGCCGGGATCACCACCAGCGGCAGCATCCCGGCGCGAACGGCGTACGCCGCCGCCGACGCCGAGGTGTTGCCCGTGGACGCGCAGACGACCGCCTTGTCGCCGGCCTGCGCGGCAAGCGAAATGGCCACCGTCATCCCGCGGTCCTTGAACGAGCCGGTCGGGTTGTTGCCCTCGACCTTCAGCCACACCTCGCAGCCGGTCTGCTCGCTCAGCCACTGCGCGGCCACCAGCGGCGTCCCGCCCTCGCCGAGCGTGACGACCGGGGTGTCGGCAGACACCGGCAACCGGTCTCGGTATTCCTCGATCACGCCACGCCACTGGTGCACCATTGTGTTACTCGCCTTCTACCCGCATCACACTGCTGACTTCACGGACGATGTCCATGTCCCGCAAGGACTCCACGGTCGCGGACAACGCGGCGTCGGTCGCGGTGTGGGTGACCACCACCAGTTGCGCGTCGCTGCCCCGGCCCTCCTGGCGGACGGTCTGGATCGACACGTCGTGCTCGGAGAACGCCTGGGCCACCGCCGCCAGCACACCGGCCTTGTCGGCCACGTCCAGCGACACGTGGTAGCGGGTCATCGCGTCGCCCATCGGCCGCACGGCCCGCTGGGTGTACGACGACTCGCCGACCCCCGGCACACCCTTGAGCCGGTTGCGCGCGGCGGACACCAGATCCCCGAGGACTGCACTGGCCGTCGGGGCGCCGCCGGCACCACGACCATAGAACATCAGCCGCCCGGCCGCCTTGCTTTCCACGAAAACGGCGTTGTAC
>DASXXB010000144.1:0-2684 GCA_036503355.1 Kribbella sp.
GGCGCGCAGCCGCTCCAGCCGCTCCTGCGACGAGGCGTCGTCCTCGCGGGACAGCGCGAGCTCCTCCATCTTCAGCCGGTCGACGGTACGGCGCAGCGAGTCGATCTCGACCGGGGACGAGTCGATCTCCATCCGCAGCCGGGACGCGGCCTCGTCGACCAGGTCGATCGCCTTGTCGGGCAGCTGACGGCCGGTGATGTACCGGTTGGACAGTGTCGCCGCGGCCACCAGCGCGGAGTCGGAGATCGCGACCTTGTGGTGCGCCTCGTACCGCTCCTTCAGGCCGCGCAGGATCGCGATCGAGTCCTCGACCGACGGCTCACCGACGAACACCTGCTGGAACCGGCGCTCCAGCGCGGGGTCCTTCTCGATCCGGGTCCGGTATTCGTCCAGGGTGGTCGCACCGATCATCCGCAGCTCGCCGCGGGCCAGCATCGGCTTCAGCATGTTGCCGGCGTCCATCGCGCCCTCGCCCGACGCACCGGCGCCGACGACGGTGTGCAGCTCGTCGATGAACGTGATGATCTGACCGTCGGATTCCTTGATCTCGGTCAGCACGGCCTTCAGCCGCTCCTCGAACTCACCGCGGTACTTCGCACCCGCGACCATCGCGCCGAGGTCGAGACTGATCAGCCGGCGACCGCGCAGCGACTCCGGTACGTCGCCCGCGACGATCCGCTGGGCCAGCCCCTCGACGACGGCGGTCTTGCCGACGCCGGGCTCACCGATCAGGACCGGGTTGTTCTTGGTACGGCGGGACAGCACCTGGACCACGCGCCGGATCTCGGAGTCACGGCCGATCACCGGGTCGAGCTTGCCGTCGCGGGCCCGCTCGGTCAGGTCGACGCCGTACTTCTCCAGCGTCTTCGTGGTGCCTTCGGCCTCCGGCGAGGTGATCCGGCGGTTGCCGCGCATCTCGTCGAACGCCTTCAGCAGCGCGTCCGCGGTCACACCGAGCGCGGACTGGGCCGGCGTCTCGACGGTCGCGAGCGCGATCAGCAGGTGCTCGGTGGATACGTATTCATCGCCCAGTCCGAGAGCCCGCTGCTCCGCCTGGTTCAGCACGTCACCGGTCTTCGGCGACAGGCTCGGCGCCTGCACGCTGCCGCCACTCGCCTTCGGCAGCCGGCTCAGCTGCTCGGCAGTCTTCCGGCGTACGGCGTCGAGGTCGCCACCGGCCGCCTCGAGCAGGCCGATCGTCGTGCCCTCGGGCTGCGCGAGCAGCGCGGACAGCAGGTGAATCGGTTCCACGGTCGGGTTGCCCGCCGCGGAGGTCTGACGGATCGCGACCGACAGGGTTTCCCGGGCCAGCGTCGTCAACCGCTGAACGTCCATCTGGGTTCCAGCCTTTCAGTTCCAGCAACAACAGTCACTGGGTACAACCTATCCAAACTTGAGTCCATTCCACTCAACTCTGGGAAATCTCCGGGAGAACTCAGGGTTCGGCACGTGCAGAAGGGGTGGCGCCACGCGGCACCACCCCTGGCTCGAACAGTTGTCGAACGGTCTGGTCAGACCTTCAGCTCGGCCGCACGGATGCGGTACACCTGCAGATTCAGGTCGTAGTACTTGTCGGTCTCGCCGACCCATTCCATGCCGAGACGCTTCGCGGTCGCGATCGCCCGCTTGTTGTGCGGCCGCGCCACGGCGAACAGTTCGTCGACCTCGCCGGTGCCGAACGCCCAGCGCATCAACGCCCGGCTCGCCTCGGTCGCGTACCCGTGACCCCAGGCGCTCGGCCGGAGCTGCCAGCCGATCTCCAGATCTTCCTCGTACGGCGGCAGCAGCCGGATCAGCAAGGCGCCGACGATCTCCCCGTCGTCCTGGCGCGCGACCGCCCACCGGCCGGCGGGGACCACGAAGTTGGGCTGGGCCTCGATCCAGGACTGCAGGATCAGCCGCATGGTCGCGGCGTCCGGCACCTTGTCGATGGCCGGTGACAGCCAGGGCGCCACGTCGGCGGAGCCAAAGATCTCCAGCGCGGCGTCGGCGTCGTCTTCCTCCCAGTCCCGGATCAGCAGCCGGTCGGTCTCCAGCTTCAGGGTCACCTCGCCAGAGTATGCGGTCGGTCGCAGCACGCAACAGGAACAGCGGGTGAAATGGGAGCCGCAGGGCGGTCCTGGAACGGACCACCCTGCGGTGGCCGAAGGGCGCCGGGGGGACAGCGCACCTTCGACTTGCGGAGGCGCCGTGGGGGACGACGGCTCCGCCGCGCCGGAGGCTCCGAGGGGTGGATTCGGACGGCCTCCGGTGGCCTTGTGTGATTCAGCGGGGGATCAGCGGGGGCCGAGTTCCAGGGGCTGGGTGCGGATCCACCGGGTCGTGGTCTGCTGCCGTCCCATGGCGATCACGTCGCCCGCGGGGCCGGCAGAGAAGACCCGGCTCGCGGCGGGACGCCGGGAGACGCCGACACCGCGCTGGACCTCTGCCAGGAGCTGGTTGACCCGCTTCCGCAGGTCCTCCACTTCGGACTGTAGCGCGAGAATGTGCTGAATTCCCGCCAGGTTGACGCCTTCTTCCTGCGACAGGTGCTGCACGTAGCGCAGCTTCGCCACGTCGTACGCCGAATACCGCCGGCCGCGGCCGGACGCCCGGCTCGGCACCACCAGGCCGAGCCGGTCGTACTGGCGCAACGTCTGCGGATGCATGCCGGCCAGCTGGGCCGCCACCGAGATCACGTAGAT
>DASXXB010000145.1:0-39267 GCA_036503355.1 Kribbella sp.
GCTACGGCGATGGCGTTGATGGCGCGGGGGAACCCGGCGTACCCGGCGGTGTGGAGGAAGGTCTCGACGATCTGGGTGGGGGTCAGGCCGACGTTGAGCGAGGTCTTGACGTGGACCTCGAGTTCGGGCTCGCAGCCGCCCAGGCTCGCGAGGATGCCGAGCGTGACGAGTTGGCGCTGCTGCGGTTCGAGAGCCGGCCGGGAGTAGAGGTCGCCGAACCCGAACGCGACGATGTGGTGCGCGAGAGCGGGGGCGATGTCCGCGAGGCTGTCCATCACCGCGGGCGCACCACCGCCGTCGATCCCGGCGAGAACCTCGGCACCACGCCGGTACCGCGCCTGCTCTTCGGGGCTGTTGATGTCAGGAGCTGCCATGCTCCCGACGCTAACCCGGCAACGGGTCCGACACCCCGAGCGGCGGTCCCGCGAACTCGATCCAGCAGGCGTGACCGATCGCGGCAAGTTCCTCCGGGTCGATCGGCCGGGAGAGCTTGTCGGACTCCTCGAAGAAGCGCTCGAGGCCGGACGGCGTGGTGATCGCCAGCAGCCGGCCCGTGCTGTCGCCGACATTCTGGAACGCGTGCGGGAGCCCGCGGGGACCGAAGGCCAGGCCGCCGGTCGTCGCCCGCAGCATCGTGTCACCGGACTTGAACCGGAAGTCGCCGTCCAGGACGTACCAGACCTCGTCCTCGCGGATGTGAGTATGTGCGGGCGGACCTTCGTAGGGAGGGATGACGAGTTCCATCACCGTCAGCGCGCCGTTGGTCGCGGCGGTGCCGGCCTTGACGAGAGTCCAGCCGGTGGTGAGGAGCGAGTGTTTCGTGCCCTCGCCCGATTGCACCGCGAAGGGTCGCATCGGTCAGTCCTCTACTCGGCCGCGGTTCGTCACGGGGACGTGGGGCGCGCGGCGGGCGACGGCGGTAGCGAGTTCGTCGTACGGGAGGGGGCGGCCGAGGAGCTCGTGGGTGCCGGGCCACGGGCAGGACGGGCCCCAGGCCTTCGTACTGCGGGGGAGCGCGTCCTCGTCGACGAGCATGACGACGAGTCGCGGTTCCCAGACCTCTTCGGATTCCTGGCGTTCCAGGCGGCAGACGCCGCGGATCTCGCCCCACGGGATCGTGCGCGGCTGTTCGCCGCCGAGGTAGATGCCGGCGTCGTCGACGGTCAGCAGTACGTCGTCCGTGTCGTCCTCGCGTCGTTCCTCGAGCGCGGTGATCGCGCCGACCAGCAGCAGGATCGGCAGGCCGACCGCGAAGATCAGCGGCGTACCGCCCCAGCCGAGCCAGACCGCCTCGAGCGGTCCGCGGATCGACGCGCCGCGGATCGCCTGCACCACCACGATCGCGAGCGTCAGCAGCACCATCGCCCCGAACACGGCGGTGCCGAGCGCGAGCGCGGTTCTCGTCGTACCCAGGCCGTGGCGCTTGACGACGAACGGCTCCGTGACCTGCGTGGACTGCATACGGGCATTGTGGGTGAGGTCACCCGAAGGCACCAGACCTGTGGTGGATTCCTCATCATTGGAGATGGCCGCGGGATCGTCCGTACGGATGAAATCACCTGCCTGACGCGGCATGGGCTTTGGTCCGGCGCGGACGTCCGCAACAATCGCTGCATGTCCGACCGCCAGACCGCAGTCGCCACCCGTACGCGACCGCCGACGCGCACCGCAGCGCGCCGGCGGAAGAAGGCCGGCGGCACGTGGCGGCGCGGCTGGGTGATCGCGGTGCTGGCGGTGCTGTCGGCGATGGTGCTGATGTTCCATCGCAGCGTGCCGAACTCGATCGGCAACATCGGCAGCCTGCTCGACACGTTCCTGCCCTGGGTCGGTGTGGCCGTGCCGGTGCTGGGCGTTGCGGCGCTGGTACGCCGGTCCGCGACGGCCGGCGTCGCGCTGCTGCTGCCGGCACTGATCTGGGGCCTGATGTTCGGGCACCTGCTGCTGCCGGCGAAGGCGAACGGGGGAGCGTACGACCTGCGCGTGCTGAGCCACAACGTCGACGCGGCGAACCCGGCCCCGAAGCAGACCGCGAAGGACCTGCTCACGGCCGACGCGGACGTGGTTGCGCTGGAGGAGCTCACGGCGTCGGACCTGAAGGTGTACAAGGCGTCGTTCGCCAAGACGTACCCGTACGCCGTGACCCGCGACACCGTCGCCCTGTGGTCGAAGTACCCGGTCGTCGAGACGAAGTCGGTCGACGTCGGGTTCGCGTGGACGCGGGCGTTGCGGGCCGAGGTGAGGACGCCGAAGGGCACGGTCGCGGTGTACGTCGCGCACCTCGCGTCGGTCCGGGTCGGGACCAGCGGGTTCACGTCTGATCAGCGCAACGACACGATCAAGGCGCTCGCCCGGCAGATCGCGGCCGACAAGTCGTCCGGGGTGATCGTGATGGGCGACTTCAACGGCACGGTCAACGACCGCAGCCTCGCGCCGCTGACCTCGGGTCTGCGCTCGGCGCAGGGCGCGGCCGGCACCGGCTTCGGGTTCACCTGGCCGTCGGCGTTCCCGATGGCGCGGATCGACCACATCCTGGTCCGCGGCATCACCCCGACCAAGGCGTGGGTGATGAGCTCGACCGGCAGCGACCATCGCCCGGTCGTCGCCGAGCTACGCCTCTGAAACGATCCCTTTGCGGTAGGCGTAGCGCACCGCTTCCGCGCGGTGGCGGGCGCCGATCTTGGCAAACGTGTTGTTGATGTGCGTCTTTACGGTCGCCTCGCTGATGAACAGTTGCCCGGCGATCTCCGGATTGCTCAGTCCCTGCGCGATCAACCGCAGTACTTCGGTCTCTCGCGCGGTCAACCCGTCGGTCACAGGCGGCTCGGGGACCAGGCCGGCGACCAGCCGTTTGGTGACCTCCGGGTCGAACGTCGACTGACCGGCGGCGGTCGACCGCAGCGCGGCGCCGATCTCGGCGCGGCCCGCGTCCTTGGTGAGGTACCCCCGGGCACCGGCACGCAGTGCGTTCCCGATCGACGCGTCGTCGGCGTACGTCGTGAGTACCAGCACCGCGACGTCCGGGAAGTCGGCCGTGAGCCGTGCCGTGGCCTGGATCCCGTCCAGAACCGGCATCCGCAGATCCATGAGTACGACGTCCACGTTGCCTCGGGCAACCAGGTCCACGGCCTCGGCGCCGTTCGCGGCCGCGCCGGCGACCTCGACGCCGTCGATCAGCCCGAGCAACGCCACCAGGCCTTCCCGGACCACCTGCTGGTCGTCCGCGACGACCACACGGATTGCATCACTCAACCTCAGCCACCACCAACCAGTCGTCGCCGTCCGCACCTGCCGTCAACGTCCCGCCCACCAGCGCGAGCCGCTCGCGCATCCCCGCCAGTCCGAAGCCCTCGCCACTCGTGGCGCCCTTGTTCCGCACGGACACCCGTACGCCGTCGTCGTAGACAAGTCGCATGTCGACAATCTGACCAGGTGCATGCTTCGCCGCGTTCGTCAGCGCCTCGCGAGCGGCACCGAGCAGGGCGACCGTCACCCCCGACTCGAGCTTTCGCTGACCTGTGACAGTCAGTCGCACCGCAGTGCCGTGGTCCTTCTCGTGCTGCTCTGCGAGCGCAGCCAGCGCTGCCGGCAGCTCCGGTACCTCATCCGCCCGTAGCGCAGCTACAGCATCACGTGCCTCGGCCAGCCCCTGTACTGCGAGCTTGCGCGAACGGCGTACCCGCTCGAGTGCACCAGCCGTGTCGGCACGCTCCTCCAGCAGCGCCTCGGCCACCTCCAGCTGAACGCTCAGGGCGCCCAGTGAATGCGCCAGTACGTCGTGCAGCTCGCGGGCGATCCGGCCGCGCTCTTCCAGCGCTGCCGCGCGCGCGTGCTCGCTCTGCGCCAGCCGGGTCTGCTGCAGGAGCTGCTCGGTCTGCCGCGCCTGCACCTCGTACTGCCGCCGGTTGAGCCCGAACGCGATCAGTACCGCGGTCCAGAGCAGCTGCGAGAAGAACCAGCTGTCCGGCTTGTCGAACAGCCAGGCGGACACGGCGTACGCCGCGGCGATACAGGTGCTCGCAGCAACGATCGGCCGGTTGCTGTGCCGGGGGAACTGCAGCACGGCGATGTCGGTCACCGACACCAGCACCAGGACGAGTGAGTTGGAGCTGTCCACCCCACAGATCAGGGCGCTGGCGACGGCGACCGCGGTGAGCAGACCGTAGGCGACGTACGGACGTGCGGCCATCAGGACCGAACCGGCGACGAACACGACGAACCCGGTGACGAGCACCGCCCAGACCCAGGCGTCGGCCGGCTCCGGCCGGGCGGTGGCGAGCACCGCGACCGCTACGCCACTGGTGAGCACCCGGCCGACCCAGCCGCTCTCTCCGTGCGGGCGGGCCGGCAGCAGTGCCTTCAGCTTCACTGGTTGGTGTACTCCTCGGCCATCTGGTGCGCCTTGTTCTGGATGATCAGCGACTGGGTCAACAGGTTCGCACCCATCGAGACCATCAGCGCGCCGCCGCCGCCGACCGAGGCGCCGAGCAGGTGGCCGAGTCCCGCGAGCCCGAGCCGGATGACTAGGTAGGCCACCATGATGCCGAGTCCGGGCATCCCGAGCCGGAAGAACACCTTCCCGGCGCGCCGTTCGACCTGGGCGACCCGGCCGGAGCCGACGCCGGCGAGCAGCGCGATCACGGTGCCGACGGCCAGCAGAGCGACCTCGACGGCGCCGAGGCCGCTGTGCCGGTCGTACAGCTGGTAGACGCCCACACCGACCAGGATCAGCGGGCCGCGCCAGACGTCGGTGTCGGAGTTCTCCAGCTCGGACCAGGACAGCCGGCGGGCCAGTACGACGACCACGACAGCGATCACGACGAGTGCGTTGGGCAAGGTTCCGAAGCTCATGTCACGGACGGTAGGTCTGCACGGTCTTCTCAGTGGACCGACCACGGGTGGAGATCCGGGTGGAGAACACCGATGGTTGAAGACAGGAGTAACGTTCCTCACCGGTAACACCACGTTGCGTCATACCGATGACCCGGAGGGCTGATGCTTCCGCAACAATCCATCCTCAGACTGGATGCCACGGCGATCGACTACGTGATCATCGCCTTGTACTTCGTCTTCGTGCTGGGCATCGGCTACCTGGCCAGACGCGCGGTCTCGAGCAGCCTGGACTTCTTCCTGTCCGGGCGGTCGCTGCCGGCCTGGGTGACCGGCCTGGCGTTCATCTCGGCCAACCTCGGCGCGATCGAGATCATGGGCATGTCGGCCAACGGTGCGCAGTACGGCATCCCGACCGTGCACTACTTCTGGATCGGCGCGATCCCGGCGATGCTGTTCCTCGGCGTCGTGATGATGCCGTTCTACTACGGCTCCAAGGTCCGCAGCGTGCCGGAGTTCATGCTGCGCCGGTTCGGGAAGCCCGCGCACCTGGTGAACGCGATCAGCTTCGCACTGGCCCAGGTGCTGATCGCGGGCGTGAACCTGTTCCTGCTGGCGACGATCGTGAACGTGCTGCTCGGCTGGCCGATATGGGTGTCGGTGATCGTCGCCGCGGCGATCGTGCTCAGCTACATCACGCTCGGCGGCCTGTCCGCGGCGATCTACAACGAGGTGCTGCAGTTCTTCGTGATCGTCGCCGCGCTGCTGCCGCTGACGCTGGTCGGCCTGCACAAGGTCGGCGGCTGGCAGGGGCTGGTCGACAAGGTGACCGCGTCGCCGGGCGGCGGCGAGCAGATGACCGCCTGGCCCGGGAACGCGCTGAGCGGCTTCCACAACAGCTTCCTGTCGGTGATCGGCATCGTGTTCGGCCTCGGGTTCGTGCTGTCGTTCGGGTACTGGACGACGAACTTCGTCGAGGTGCAGCGCGCGCTGGCCTCGAAGAACATGTCCGCCGCCCGCCGGACCCCGATCATCGGCTCGTTCCCGAAGATGTTCGTGCCGTTCATCGTGATCATCCCCGGCATCATCGCCGCGGTCGTGGTGCCGGAGCTCGCCCAGTTCAAGGCCACCGGCAGCGGCGAGGTCGACTACAACGACGCGCTCCTGCTGCTGATGCGCGACCTGCTGCCGAACGGCATGCTCGGGCTCGCGATCACCGGTCTGCTGGCGTCGTTCATGGCAGGTATGGCGGCCAACCTGAGCTCGTTCAACACGGTGATGTCGTACGACATCATCGAGCGCTACGTGATCAAGGACCGGCCGGACGACTTCTACCTGCGGACCGGCCGCTGGGTGACGGTGGGCGGCACGCTGATCGCGATCGGCACGGCGGCGATCGCCTCCGGCTACAGCAACCTGATGGACTACCTGCAGCAGCTGTTCTCGTTCTTCAACGCACCGCTGTTCGCGACGTTCATCCTCGGCATGTTCTGGAAGCGGATGACCGCTGCGGCCGGCTGGATCGGTCTGGTCAGCGGTACGGCGACCGCGATCGTGGTGTTCGTGCTGTCCGAGAACGGCGTCATCAACCTGCCCGGTCAGGGGGCGAGCTTCGTCGGTGCCGGCGCGGCGTTCGTGGTCGACATCCTGGTCAGCGTCCTGGTCAGCACGATGACCAGGCCCAAGGCCGAGTCCGAGCTGGTCGGCCTGGTGTACTCGCTGACACCGAAGGAGCAGCGCACCGAGGTGACGGTCCGGGGTGACCACGGCTGGTACCGCAAGCCGGTCCTGCTGGCCGGGATCTCGCTGGCGATGACCGTCGTCCTGAACATCATCTTCGGCTGAGCTTCGGCGAAGGGAGCACTGTCATGGCAGACAAGAAGAAGGCCGGCGCGTTCGACATCCGGATCGTGATCGCGCTGCTGGTCGGCATCTACGGCGTGGTGCTGACCGTCCTCGGGATCGTCGGCAGCCAGGCCGAGGTCGACAAGGCGGCCGGCATCAACATCAACCTCTGGGGCGGCATCGGGATGCTGGTGTTCGCCGCCCTGTTCGTGCTCTGGGCGCGGCTGCGGCCGATCGTGGTTCCGCTCGAGGACGACTGAGGCGTGTCCGTTTGACGAACATCGGCGTCCGGCGCGGTCCTGCCGTCCGGGCGCCGGCGTTCGTAGGCTCGGAGTACCCGATCAGGAGGAACTTCGAGATGACGATCACCCAGGAGAAACCTGAGCTGGCCGGTCTTGCGCAGCAGTACGCCGAGCAGGGCTTCGTACTGGTGAAAGGCCTGCTCAGCAAGGAAGAAGCGGCGTACTACCGCAAGCGCAGCCACGACCTGCTGGCCCAGCTGAACCGTGGTGACGACCCCACCTGGGGCGCCGCCAAACAGATGAGCGAGGCGCCCACCAAGCTGCAGCACCTGCACGACGCGCAGTTCTACGACGCCGAGTTCGCGAAGCTGCTGGTGGACCCGCGGTTCACCGACGTGGCCGCCGCGGTGATGGGTGTGGACAACGTGCAGTTGCACCACACCAAGCTGTTCGTGAAGCCGCCGGAGAACGGTTCGCCGTTCCCGCTGCACCAGGACCACCCGTTCTTCCCGCACAAGTACCACCGGGTCGGCGCGGCGATCTTCCACTTCGACGACGCGCCGGAGGAGAAGGGCTGCGTGCGGGTCATCCCGGGCAGCCACAAGTCCGGGCCACGAGAGCACGAGGCGGAGGGCTCGTACCATCTTCTCGAGCCTGCTTTCGACGAGGCGACACCACAGCCGGCCGAGGCGGGCGACGTGCTGTTCTTCACGTACCTGACCGTGCACGGGTCCGGGGTGAACACCAGCGACGAGGCTCGGACGACGTGGCTGATCCAGTACCGCGACCCGGCCGACCCGCCGACGGTCAAGACGCACGAGTGGTCGCTCGGCCAGGGCATGATGCTGCGTGGAGTCGACCCCACGGGCAGGAGTGCTGTTTGAGCCTCGCAGCCGTTGCTGCAGCGGATCGTTTCGTCGACCTCGCCGGACTGCTGGAGTCCTGCGAGGTCGACGGGTTCCGCGCGGACTTCCTCAGCTGGGGGCACTACCGGCCGGAGTACTGGCGCAACTACTGGCACAGCCACTCCTTCCACGAGGTCTGCCTGGCGTACTCCGGCGAGGGGCGCTTCAACAACGGCTCCGTGCAGTACGACGTGGTGCCGGGGTCGGTGTTCCTCGCCAGACCAGGTGACGTGCACGAGATCGAGTCTTCGCACGCTGAGCCGCTGGGGATCGCGTTCTGGGGTTTCACGTTTCGCCCCGGCTCGGACGAGCGCGGCTGGTGGTCCGGGCTGACCCGCACTGATGGCCCTGTCCTGTCCACAAGAACAGGTGCGCTCCCAGCCCTCGTCACGGCCCTGGCAGCGGAGGCTGCCGGCCCGGTGTCCGGCTATGGAACTGCTCTTACAGCTCTGGGATCGATACTCGTGATGGAGACGGCTCGGGCTTTCGCACTGGACGAGGACCTAGCTGTTGAACCAGTACGCCGTGACAGAGGCCCCCTGGTAGTGGAAGCCATGCAGCGACACCTCAGGGACAACCTGTCCCGCCCGATCACCGTCCGGGACGTAGCCGCAGCAGCACACCTCTCCGAGCGCCATGCGGAGCGTCTGTTCATCCAGCAGACCGGTGACTCGATCATGTCCACGCTGCGGCGGCTGAGGCTGGAACTCGCCGGGCAGCTCCTGCTGGATCACACGCTCTCCGTCACGGACGTGGCGCGGGCCTGCGGGTACTCCGACGTACGGCCGTTCTCCACTGCGTTCAAACGCAGGTACGGGCGGACGCCGGGCGAGCACCGGCGTACCGGAGGGACCGAGTTCCTCTAGTGCTACCCTGAGCGTATGCGAGTGAGCCTGCTCCTTACTTAGCCGTACTGGCATCCAGGTCAGTACGGCACCCCCTCCTGTGTGAGGGGATTTTTCATTTCTGGCAGATTTAGGCTCAACAAGACCAAGAAGCAGGAGTAGGACCGTGACGGAGCAGGCAGACGACACCCCTGTCGACCGGGGTGGCTACGACTTCAACGCCATGCAGGCCAAGTGGCGTCCGGTGTGGGAGAAGCTGGACCCGTTCAAGGCGAAGGACGACGGCTCGGCGGAGCGTCGCTACGCGCTCACGATGTTCTCCTACCCGTCCGGCGACCTGCACATGGGCCACGCCGAGGTGTTCGCGCTGCACGACGTGCTGGCCCGCTACTGGTTCCAGCAGGGGTACGACGTGCTGAACCCGATCGGCTGGGACTCCTTCGGCCTGCCCGCGGAGAACGCCGCGATCAAGCGCAACGAGCACCCGGCGACGTACACCTACGCCAACATCGAGACCCAGGCGGAGTCGATCCGGCGGTACGCGCTGAGCTTCGACTGGTCGCGCCGGCTGCACACGTCCGACCCGGAGTACTACCGGTGGACGCAGTGGCTGTTCCTGCGGCTGTACGAGCGCGGCCTGGCCTACCGCAAGGCGTCGTACGTCAACTGGTGCCCGAACGACCAGACCGTGCTGGCCAACGAGCAGGTCGTCCAGGGGCGCTGCGAGCGCTGCGGCTGGGAGGTCACCAAGCGGGAGCTGACCCAGTGGTACTTCAAGACCACCGAGTACGCCCAGCGGCTGCTGGACGACATGGAGCTGCTGCAGTGGCCGGAAGAGATCCTGCTGATGCAGCGCAACTGGATCGGCCGGTCCGAGGGCGCGTTCGCGGACTTCCAGGTGGAGGGCCGTGACGAGCCGATCAAGGTGTTCACCACCCGGCCGGACACGCTGTTCGGCGCCACGTTCATGGTGGTCGCACCGGACGCGAAGCTGGCCGCCGAGCTGGTCACGCCGGAGCAGCAGACCGCGTTCGACGAGTACCTGACCAAGGTGAAGGCCACCACCGAGATCGAGCGCCAGAGCACCGAGCGCGAGAAGACCGGCGTCTTCCTGGGGTCGTACGCGATCAACCCGGTGACCGGTCAGCGGATCCCGATCTGGGCGGCCGACTACGTGCTGGCCGACTACGGCACCGGCGCGATCATGGCGGTGCCCGGTCAGGACACCCGGGACTGGGAGTTCGCGGAGAAGTTCGGCCTGCCGATCGTCCGCACCGTGCAGCCCACCGAGGGCTTCGACGGCAAGGCGTTCACCGGCGACGGCCCGGCGATCAACAGCGCCAACGACGAGATCAGCCTGGACGGCCTGGAGGTCGCCGAGGCCAAGTCGCGGATCATCGACTGGCTGGAGGGCAAGGGCCTGGGCGAGCGGACCATCAACTTCCGCCTGCGCGACTGGCTGCTGAGCCGGCAGCGGTACTGGGGCTGCCCGATCCCGATCATCCACTGCCCGTCCTGCGGCGAGGTGCCGGTCCCGGACGACCAGCTGCCGATGGAGCTGCCGGACCTGCGCGGTGCCGACCTGTCCCCGAAGGGTGTCTCGCCGCTGGCGGCCGCCCGGGAGTGGGTCGAGGTCGACTGCCCGAAGTGCGGCGGCAAGGCCGAGCGCGACACCGACACGATGGACACCTTCGTCGACTCGTCGTGGTACTTCCTGCGCTACATCTCGCCGGAGTTCTCCGACGGCCCGTTCGACCAGGCGGCCGCGGAGCGGTGGATGTCGGTCTACCAGTACGTCGGCGGCAAGGAGCACGCCGTACTGCACCTGCTGTACGCGCGGTTCTTCGTCAAGGCGCTGTACGACATGGGCCTGCTGAGCGTCGTGGAGCCGTTCACCCGGCTGCTGAACCAGGGCCAGGTCGTCAACCAGGGCAAGGCGATGAGCAAGTCCCTGGGCAACGGCGTGAACCTGGGCGACCAGATCGACGAGTACGGCGTCGACGCGGTCCGGCTGACCATGGTGTTCGCCGGTCCGCCGTCGGACGACATCGACTGGGCCGACATGTCGCCGGGTGGTTCGCTGAAGTTCCTGCAACGGGCCTGGCGGCTGGCAGGAGCGGTCGAGGCGCCGCCGGGCTCGGATCCCTCGACCGGTGACGTCGAGCTGCGCAAGATCACCCACCGGACGGTGGCCGACGCGGCCGAGCTGATCGACTCGCACCGGTTCAACGTGATGGTCGCCCGGATCATGGAGCTGGTGAACGCGACCCGGAAGGCGATCGACTCCGGTCCGGGCGCGGCCGACCCGGCGGTCCGCGAGGCGGTCGAGACGGTGGCGATCCTGCTGAGCCTGGTCGCGCCGTACACGGCCGAGGAGATGTGGGAGGAGCTGGGCCACCAGCCGACCGTCGCGAAGGCCGGCTGGCCGAAGGTCGACCCGGCGCTGCTGGTCCAGGACACCGTCACCTGCGTGGTCCAGGTGGCCGGCAAGGTGAAGGACCGGCTGGACGTCGCGCCGGACATCTCCGACGCCGACCTGGAGCAGCTGGCGCTGGCTTCCGAGGCAGTCCAGAAGGCGCTGGACGGACGCGGTACCCGCAAGGTGATCGTGCGGGCGCCCAAGCTGGTCAACATCGTCCCGGCCTGATGGACTCGGTCGTTCTTGACGTTCACACCGGCTCGCGTGAGGTCGTCCTCGACCTCACGCACCGGTGTGAGCAGTTCGTGCGCGGACGCGGTGACGGCCTGCTGCACGTGTTCGTGCCGCATGCGACGGCCGGTGTGGCGATCCTCGAGACCGGGGCGGGCAGCGACGACGACCTGCTCGCCGTCCTCGAGGAGCTGCTGCCGCGGGACTTCGACTGGCGGCATCGGCACGGATCGCCCGGCCACGGCCGCGATCATGTGCTGCCGGCGCTGGTCCCGCCGTTCGCGACCGTGCCCGTGCTGGCCGGCCGGCTGACGCTCGGGACCTGGCAATCCATCTGCCTTGTGGACACCAATCGGGACAATCCGGACCGGCATGTCCGGCTGTCGTTCCTGGCTGGTTAGCGGACTACCCGGTAATAACGTTCGCCGTATTTTGGTGACTTATCGTGATGTTGCCGATCGCGTTACGTTTGCGAAACACGGCTCCGCTTGAATTGCCACATGGCTGCCCTGGACACGCTGCGCGAGGTCACCGTTGAGCTCCTGGTTCGCGCCACCCGCGGTATTTCCGACGGCAGCCTGCTGAATGCCGACTCGGGTCGCGCCGACACCAGCGCCCGCCTCGTCGACTGGGACGACGTACTTTCTCTGTACGCCGCCGACAATGAATCCTCCTCGATCCGCGCAACTGCTTGAAACACGCATTTCTGATCCCGCAGCCATTCCGATCCACCGCATTTCGCAGGTCCCGTCCCACCTCCCGCACGCCGGGTAGCCCGGCGAACCGGGCACCCGTCACGCTATGTTGTGTGAGGTACGTGAGGCCTCCAGAGGGGTGACGGGCTGTGTCGGACGCGGAAGGCCGGGCTGACAGTCGGCGTGGGTTCGCCGAACTGTTGCTCGACTTGAGGGTCCAGTCCGGCCTTTCCCAAGAGGAACTGGCCGACCGCGCGGGGTTGAGTGTGCGCTCGATCCGCGAGATCGAGGCCGGGCGGGTGGCCCGGCCGCGGAAGGACTCGGTCCGGCTGCTCGCGTCCGCGCTCGGGCTGCACGACGGCGACACGGCGCAGTTCCTCGCTGCGGCGGGGCATGGCACCGTGCGTCCCGTCGTACGTCCTGCTGTGGCTCCCGCGCCCGTGGTGTCAGTGGCCGATGCGGCGCCCACAGGTCTGCGCTGGCGTGGCACGCGCCCGATCCCGGACGGGCTCGTCGGCCGTGAGAAGGAGCTGCTCGAGCTCGAGGGGCTGCTCCGGCAGAACCGCCTGGTCACACTTGTCGGCCCAGGTGGTGTCGGCAAGACCGAGCTCGCACTCGCCGCGGCCGACCGGTTCTCCGGCGCGGACACGACCGTCGTGGTCGTCGACCTGACGACGGTCCAGCGCGACGCCGCCGTACCGTCAGCGATCCTCGACGCCTTCGGCACAGCCCCGGGTACTTCGGACCTCGACGACGTACTGTCCGGACGCCGGCCCGGTGACCTGGTGATCGTCGAGGACAACGCCGAACACGTGCTCGACGGCGTCGCGACGGTCGCGAACCGGATGGTCCGCAGCTTCCCGGGGATCGGCGTGCTGGTCACGTCGCGCATCCCGCTCGGCCTGCCGGACGAGGTGGTACGCCGCGTGCAGGTGCTCGGCGTACCGGAGAACGACCAGAACTTCGACGAGATCGCGGCGTCGCCCGCGGTGGAGATGTTCACGCGACGCGTGACGCGCGTGCGACCGGACTTCGAGCTGACTGTGGAGAACGCGCCGACCGTGGCGCGGTTGTGCCGCCGGCTGGACGGCCTGCCCCTGGCGCTGGAGCTGGCTGCTGCGCGGGCCGGCTCGTTGTCGGTGGAGACGATCCTGGCTGCGCTGGACGACCGCTTCCGCCTGCTGTCCGGGCCGCGCCGCTTCGGCGCGCCCCATCAGCGGACGCTGGCCGACACGATCGCGTGGAGCGTCGACGGGCTGTCGGATCCGGCGCGGCAGCTGCTGTACCGGGCGTCGGTGCTCGGCTCGCCGTTCACGCTGGAGGCGGTGGCCGGGGTCTGCACGGGCGATCCGATCCTCGAGATCGACGTACCGATGCTGCTGTCGGAGCTGGTGGAGAAGTCGTTGCTGCAGCCGGTGCACGAGTTCGAGCAGCTGTACGGCGCGCGGTACAAGCTGCTGGAGACGATCCGGGAGCACGCGTACGGCGGCCTGTCGTCGCAGGGCGACCTCACCGAGTTCCAGAACCGGGCCGTCGAGTGGTGTACGACGTACGTCTCCGGGCTGGAGGGTGCGTGGTCGTCGCCGGACCGCGACCGCCGGTACCGGGCGGCGCATGCGAACTCGGCGTTGTTCGAGGTGGCGCTGGCGCGGGCCGCGGAGCTGGGGGAGTGGGACGCCGCGGCGCGGATGGTGCTCGGGTTCCGGATCGCGTGGCAGTATCAGGCGAGCGTCGCCGAGAGCGGGATCCGGTGGGCGACGGTGTGCGCCGCCAACGTGTCCGACCCGGAGACGAGCGGCCGGCTGCTCGCCATCGCCGGCCGGCTGTCGAGCCTGACCGGTGACATCCACGGCGCGCGACGGCACTACGAGGAGGCGCGCAAGCTCATCCCGGGCGAGACCGAGATGGGCCTGGTCGCTCGGGGCGGCTGGGTGTCGTCCGGTTCGCACCTGCTCGATATCCAGAGCCTGGCCGAGATCCCGGCGCTGGTGGCCGACGCTCGCAAGCATGGCGACGTACAGCGGTCGGCTACCGTGCAGGCAACGTGTGGGCTGGCTCTGCTGCGGTGGGGTCGTCTGGTGGAGGCCAAGGAGCTCCTGCTGGCGTGGGAGGCCGCTCTGGTCAATCCGGGTGTCTATGCGGACGAGATCGCCTACATGGCGCTCAGCCGGGTCGATCTGGAGCTGGGCAACCTGGCCGGCGCCCGCCACTGGGCCCTGCTTGCTCGTGACAGTCAGGCGTCCGACGACCCGGAGCGGACCAAGGTCGCCGGCTGTCTGGCGATGGTCGAGTACCACGACGGCCGGTACGACGAGGCTCGTGCACTGCTCGACCAGGCGGACGCGGACATCCGTGGACACCGTGGGTACTTCGACTACCTCGTGATGCTCTACCGGTCACGGCTGGCACGGGCGGCCGGTGAGGTCGAGCAGGCGCGGCTGGCGGTCCTGGACGCGCTGAACCGGCTGCTGCTCGAAGGGCGGGTCGTGTACCTGCTCGAAGTACTGCCGGAAGCTGTCGCGGTGCTGCACGCACTGGGCCGGTCGGAGGCAGGTGACGCGGTGTGCGGTGAGCTGCTGGCGTGGCAGCGGTCGATGGACCCGCCGATGCTGCCGACCGCCTGGGCGGTCCTGCAGGAGTCGTGCACCAGCGCGTCGGAGGCGGACGGGTGGCCGCAGCCCGATCCGGCGGCCGCGGTACAGCGGCTGGCGAACGACGTACTCGCCGCGCTTTCTTCCTGATTTCATGACGCGGATCCGCCGAAGCTGCCGGGTAACTGCCGGTAGTTCTGCCTCGTCCTGACATGGCTGCCGGACCAAGAATTACAGCCGTAGGGCAGGTTCCACGAAGCAGAGACCGACTCCGGTCCGGCGGCGAGAGGGCGGTGAAACCATGAAGAGGCCATGGCACATCGCTGGACCGCCGCACCCGGTGAAGGCGACGCGGAGGGCCTCCGGCGGCTGGTTGGTGGGGGCGCCGACCGGCGACCGAGAGCTCCGGAGTGCTGTGGAGTGTGGATCTGTCCTGCCTGTACCGGGCGCTGTGCACCGTCAGGGCACTGCTTCCGGGGCGGGGTCCCAGCACAGGGTCAGGCACACGACACAGGGGACGAGTGTCGCGGCCCGGCCGGCGCGGGTTGACCGTCGGGGATGCTCCCCCGACGGCGGGCCGGTCGCTGGGACCTCCCGGGACCTCGGCGAGCTCGCGGTCAGGCCGGCTTATGCGGAGCCGGATACGGGGAGTAGCTCGCCGGGGTTCCATCAACTTTCAGCTGACAACCAGGGGGAGTCAGCCGGACGAGCCGGGCTGTTGACGCACAGGGGACGCCAGTAGCCCGGCCCCGTTCCCAAGCGAGGTGAAGGCCCCGGGAGGGGTGGCCTTCACCTCGCTACCGTTGATGCCCGAACAACTTCCGCTCGTCGCCGTACCCGACCATCCAGGTCGGCTGCAGCCGCAGGTACACGATGTCGGAGCCCCAGCTCGACGGTGATTCACCGTAGTGGCCGGTCAGGTACTCCTCGATCTCCGCGAAGTCCGGATGCTCCGGAGTGAGGAACTCGACCTTCCCGTGGGTGAAGACCCCGATCCGCTCACCGTCGAGGTACGCGGCGCTCGCCGCCGGTCTGGCCCGCAGGTGCCGAGCCTTCGCCGCCGAGCCGGACGTGGTGAAGACCCACCTCGCGTGCAGGAAATGACCGTCGACCGCACTGATCCTCGGCTCGCCCCTGGCCGTAACCGTGGCCAGTGAGAGCACACACATGCCGGTCAGCGCCCGCACCAGCGCGTCGGCGCTGAGCTGCTGCTCGCCGGTGATGATGCCGCGCAGGTGCTCGGTCGAACCTGGGTACACCGCGTCCATGAGCGCCTGGAGTTCGGTGACTTCTGCTGCTGTCTCCCTCATCGTGTGGAGTTTGGCACTGGGCTCGGACATTACCCGGAGATTAACTGTCCGGTAACCTCGCTGCCATGGCAGCCCGCGTGCAGGTCGTCACCGACTCCACGGCCGGTCTGTCCACGCACGAGGTGCTCCGCCACCCGCTCACCGTCGTACCGCTGCAGGTCGTGATCGGCGGTACGTCGTACGACGACGGCGCCACGTCGGCGGACGCGGTCGCCGAGGCGCTCAAGACGTTCACGCCGGTGTCGACGAGCCGGCCCGCGCCTCAGACGTTCGCCGACACCTACCGGGCGTGCGCCGAGGACGGTGCCGAGGCGGTCGTGTCGATCCATCTCTCCGGGGACATGTCCGGCACTTTCGAGGCCGCGATGATCGGCGCGAAGGAGTCGCCGATCCCGGTGCGCGTGGTCGACTCCCGGTCGCTGGGGATGGGGCTCGGGTTTCCGGTTCTCGCGGCGGCTGCCGCAGCCGCCGCCGGGGAGGACGCCGCGACGGTCGAGGCCGCCGCGCGGGCCAGGATGAAGTCGATCTCGTCGTACTTCTACGTCGACACCCTCGAGTACCTGCGCCGTGGCGGCCGCATCGGCGCGGCGCAGGCCTTGTTCGGTACGGCGCTCGCGGTCAAGCCACTGCTGACCGTCAACGGCGGGCGGATCGTTCCGCTCGAGAAGGTTCGCACCTCGAGCCGCGCCATCGCCCGCCTCGCCGACATCGCCGTCCAGCGCGCCGGCGACACCCCCGTCCAGCTGGCCGTCCACCACCTGGCGAACCTGGAGAAGGCCCAGACCCTCGCCGACAACCTGACCAACCGCCTTCCCAAAGCCGAAGAGATCGTCCTGCGCGAAGTAGGCGCCGTCATCGGAGCCCACGTCGGTCCCGGGCTCCTGGCGGTAGTAGTCAGTCCTCGCTGATCCACGCGTTCTCCACAGCTTTCAAATCGTCGGTTCGGGAACGCCACAGACTCGTACTTTCTTGGGCGTGAAGGTCCTCCGCCGCAACCGAACCCCCGACCCGGACGCCCGAGCGAGAGCCCTCGCCCGCCTCGCCGTCCGGCCACCCAGCCCTGCGCATCCGGCCCACGAGCACCTTCACGCCCACGACGGACAGCTCGACGACCCGGAGGAGCGTGATGAGGTGCGCGGAGGATGGATCCCCGACCAGGTGCCCGACCGCCTACGCAACGCCCGCTGGACCCTGACTCCACGCCACGTGCTCGTCCTCCTCGCGATCCTCGCCATCGGCTTGACCTGGGCCCTCTGGACGTTTCTCCACGCCCGCCCGGGCCCCATCCCGGAAGCCCACCCCACCACCGAAACCACCGGCAGTCCCGTCTCCCAACCCGCCACGTCCACACCTGGGACAAATCAGTCACCCGGAAAGGGCGCTGCGTCCAATCAGCAGCTCGTGGTGTACGTCGCGGGCAAGGTACGCCGACCCGGACTCGTCCGCGCCCCGGCCGGCTCCCGCGTCGCCGACGTACTGACCTTGGCGGGTGGCGCCCTTCGAGGCGTAGACCTCACGACCCTCAACCTCGCCCGCTTGGTGACCGACGGCGAACAGATCATCGTCGGTGAACCAACCCAACCCGGACCCACGACTCCATCCTCAGGAGGTTCATCGAGTCCGGCCCCGAACCCGTCCGTCAACCTCAACTCCGCCACCCTCGACCAACTCGACGCCCTGCCCGGCGTCGGCCCTGTCCTTGCCCAACGCATCCTCGACTACCGAACCCAGAACGGCCCCTTCACCACAGTCGATCAACTCCAGGAGGTCCCCGGCGTAGGTCCCAAGAAGTTCGAGTCCCTCAAGTCCCATGTCAGCATCTGACCCCACGCCCGACCCGCTGGACGTGCGGCTGCTGGTGCCGGCCGGCGCCGGGTGGCTGGGAGCAGCGGTACTCGTAGGCCGGTCACCCGCAGCAGGCGCCATCGTCGGAGGGTTGGCGTTGGTGCTCGCCGTCGTCCTCGGCCTGGTGCTGAGTCGGCTGCATCGTCGCAACGCAGCAGCCAAGCCCTGGAAGGCGGGTGGCTGGGCGGCGGTGGGTTCGTTGATCGTCGTCGGTGGTCTGGCATTCGCCGCCGCTCTGCAGGTCGCGACGCTGCGAGCTGGCCCCGTGTACGGGCTCGCGGACGGCTCCGCGACGGTCTCCGTGCGCCTACGCATCGACGGTGATCCGTCGCTCCGGCAGAGCACGACCAGCAGACGTCCGCCGTACGTGGTGCTGAAGGCAACCATCGAGGAGGTGCGCAACCGTCCGGACGCCCAAGGCCCGAAGTCGGTTCGTGTGCGTACGCCGGTGCTCGTGATCGGCACCGCGAAGTGGCAGACCGTCAGGTACGGGCAGCACGTCGACGCGACCGGGAGACTCGAGCGAGCCGATGCCGGCGGCGAGGTTGCCGCGATGCTCTCGACCCGGTCACCGCCGCGGGTGGTGGACGATCCGCCGTGGTGGCTGCGCGCGGCCGAGCACGTCCGGGGCGGACTGCGGCGCGCGGTGGCAGACGAGCCGGAGGACGTCCGCGGCCTCGTGCCGGCTCTCGTCATGGGTGATGTCTCGGGCGTCTCCACGGAGCTGAACACAGACTTCCGGACGACGGGGCTCACGCATCTGTCGGCCGTCTCCGGTACCAACCTGACGCTGCTGCTCGCGTTCATCCTCCCGCTGGCGCGGGCGATCGGCGTACGAGCTCGAGGTCTGACGGTGGTCGGCGTGATGACCGTGGTCGTGTTCGTCGTCCTCGCGCGTCCTCAGCCGAGCGTCCTGCGCGCGGCCGCGATGGGGCTGATTGCGCTGGCCGCAATGACCAGCGGGGCTGGGCAGCGCCGGGCCGTGCGCAGCCTGTCGGTCGCGGTGATTGTGCTCCTGCTGCTCGACACGTCGCTCGCGCGATCGGCCGGGTTCGCGCTGTCGGTGCTCGCGACCGCGGGGATCGTGCTGCTCGGGCCGGCTTGGCGGGACGCGTTGGCGAGGTGGCTTCCCGGATGGCTGGCCGATGCGATCTCGTGCCCGCTTGCCGCTCAACTCGCGTGTACGCCGATCGTCGCGTGGCTGTCCGGCCAGGTGTCGCTGGTCGCGGTCGCGGCGAATCTGTTGGCCGGTCCAACAGTTGGTCCGGCGACGATCCTCGGGTTCGTCGCAGCCGGGGTCGCCCTGGTGAGTACCGGCGTGGCGCAGCTCGTCGGCTGGGCGGCAGGCTGGCCGGCTCGCTGGATCATTCTCGTCGCCCGCGAAGGGGCCGACCTTCCAGGGGCCGCGGACGCCTGGCCGGCAACGGTCATCGGTGTCGGGGTGCTGACCCTGCTTTGTCTCGCGCTCGTCCTCGGCCTGCACCGCATCCTCGCCCGCCCGATCGCGATGATCCTGGCGGTGGTCGTGCTGGCCGTCGTCGTACTGCGTCCTGTCGGCTCGCTCGGGTGGCCGCCCGACGACTGGCTCTTCGTCGTCTGTGATGTCGGGCAGGGGGACGGGCTTGTCCTCCGAGCCGGTGACGGTACGGCGGTGGTTGTCGACACCGGACCGGATCCGGACGCGATGGACCGCTGCCTGAAGGATCTCGGCGTCCGGTACATCCCGGTGCTTGTGCTGAGCCACTTTCACGCTGATCACGTCGGCGGGCTGGCCGGCGTACTGAACGATCGGCAGGTCGGGGAGATCGAGGTGACGCCGTACTACTCGCCCCGGGCCGAGTACGACCGGGTGATGGAGCTCGCGGAGCGGCACGGGGTCGGCGTACGCACGGTCGCGTTCCATGAACAGCGGAGTGTCGGGGAGGTGAGTTGGACGACGTTGTGGCCCGCGAAGGTACCGGCGCTCCCACCGCCGGGTACGTCGTCGGCGACGTCAACCGACGAGGGCTCGCCGGAGAACAACGCCAGCATCGCGATGATGGTCGAGCTCTCCGGACTCCGGATCCTGCTCACCGGCGACCTGGAGCCGGAGTCCCAGCGGGCCGTGCTGGCCAGCGGCGCCGACCTGCGAGCGGACGTCCTGAAGGTCCCGCACCATGGCTCCGCCCAGCAGGATCCAGCGTTCATCGCCGCCGCGAATGCCCGCCTGGCCGTCATCTCCGCCGGCCGCGACAATGACTACGGTCACCCGGCCCCACGGACCCTCGACCTCCTGTCCCACACCGCCATCCGAACCGCCACCACCAACGTCAGCGGCCCTCTCACAGTCACCAACACCGACAACCACCTGTCCCTCACCACCCACCCAGACGCCGCGAATTGACGAGCCCGGCGAGGGCGCCCGTCGCCCATAACGCTCACCAAATAACCGGCGGCGGGACAGGGGCAGCAACTGCCCCGCCGCCGGAGTTCATGCAGGAGTGTTGCGAGTCCCGCTCACTCTCGTTCAGTCCCGTCGGAAGCTGATCCGATTTCGGACCTTGCGGCCACGTGGACCAGGACGGATTCTCCGGGGAACATCGGCGGTACGGCGATGCCGGCCGCCGCCAGCGCAGATCCCGGCAGCGTGAGATCGCCGCTTACCCAGCGCGGTGCGGTGCCGTGGGAGGTCACGGGCATGAGCGGTCGCACCGAGTACACAGCTCGCGGGTCGAGACCGGGCAGCCGGATGCGACCGGGCGGCCACATGGACGGACGGTCCAGCATGGCGATCTCGTAGATGGCCTCTGTAGCGTCGGTGGCGACTGTTCCGTGCGCCTGCACACCGTCGGGAGCGTCGTCGATGCGGACCATGAGGCCCGTGTGGAGCAGGCGCCGATGCTGTTTGTGCAGGGCGATCCACGCGGCCAGGTCGTCCAGTTCGCGTTCGGTGAGGGTCGTGAGGTCCCACTCGATCCCGTAGTGGCCGAAGAACGCAGTCGCGGCGCGGAACTGCAGGGTGTGCGTGCGGCCGGTCGTGTGGGACCGCGGGGCGCCGATGTGGCTTCCGATCAGTTCGGGAGGCAGCAGCTGACCTGTCCAGCGCATGATCTGCTGGCGTTCGGCCGGGTCGATGCAGTCACTGGCCCAGACGCGGTCGGTGTGCTCCAGGATGCCCAGGTCGACACGACCACCACCTCCGGAGCACGACTCGATCTCCAGGCGCGGGTGTTCGGCACGAAGCTCGTCGAGCAGCCGGTAGACGGCGTGGGTCTGGGCGTGGACAGCTGCGCGGCCCCCGGTCGTCGGGGATCCGGCGTCCACGAGGTCGCGGTTGTGGTCCCACTTGATGAAGTCGAGGTCGTACTCGTCGATCAGGGCGCCGAGGCGCTGCTTGATGTAGGTGTAGGCCTCGGGATTCGTCAGGTCGAGGACCTGCTGGTTGCGGGCGAGCGGCGGCAGGCGATCGCCGGTCTGCAGGATCCAGTCGGGGTGGGCGCGGGCCAGATCCGAGTCCGGGTTGATCATTTCAGGTTCGAACCAGAGCCCGAACTGCATGCCGAGCTCTCTGACACGGTTCACCAGAGGAGCCAGACCGTGCGGCCAGACCGTGGGGTCCACCGTCCAGTCGCCGAGCCCGGCGTGGTCGTCGCGGCGGCCCTTGAACCAGCCGTCGTCCAGCACGAACCGCTCGACACCGACCCTGGCCGCGCGATCCGCGAGGGCCAGCAGACGGTCCAGGTCATGGTCGAAGTAGACGGCCTCCCACGTGTTGAGCACGACGGGCCGGGGCGAGGACGGATGGGACGGGCGGGCGCGAAGGTGGTCATGGAAGCGGTGGGCTACTGCGTCGAGGCCGTGGCCGTGGGCGGCGTACACCCACGGGCCCTGGTAGGCCTGACCAGAGGCCAGGACGACCTCGCCGGGCAGAAGTAGTTCCCCGCCGCCGAGCAGAGTGCGGCCGGTGGAGGTCCGTTCGGCGTAATGACGGTGGTTGCCGCTGAATCCCACATGCAGGCCCCAGGCCTCGCCACGCTGGAAGCCGACGTCTGCGGTGGCTGCCAGAAGGACGGTCGCAGCGTCCGGGCCGGTGCGGCCGCGACGATTGTCCCGTAGATGCGTGCCGACGGTGAGAGCGCGACGCTGAGGGGTGCGCTCCTTGGCCCAGCGTCCGGCTTGGTCCAGCAACTCGGTGGCCTCGCCCGAGACAGGGAAGGCGAGGTCGAGTGCGTCCAGGGTGTAGGGCAGGTGGTGCTGGTTGCGCAGGCGGGCGCGGGCACGCAGGAGGCCTACTTGGTCGAGTTCGATGGCAATGGTGAGTTCGAGGCGGGCGTGCTCGTCCCGTGCGGTGGCGACGAGTGCCTGCCCCGACCGCTGGTAGCTGACGCTGGTGAACGCGGGCGACCAGTTCTGTCCCTGGTGGTGGCCGGACAAGCCAGGCGCGCCCGGCCACCCGGTACGGGCCTCAGGCACCAGCGCAGTGCGAACGGGCACATCGACGGTCGTGTCCCGGTGCGGACGCAGGTCGGCCGCGAGACCGGTCAGCGCCTCGTCATCGAGCACGCCCAGGTCCGGCCCCCAGTGCAGGATCGCGGGCAGCGCATCGGGCGGACACTCGATCAGCACGGACACGCCGGCGCTTCTGAAGTGCAGGATGGGGGTCAACCTTTCAATCCTCCGCTGAGCAGGTCGAGTCGCCAGAAGCGCTGCAGGAACAGCAACAGGGCAATGAGCGGGATCACCGACACCGCGGCGCCCACGATGGCGACGCTGTAGAGGGCGGGCTGCCCCGAACCCTTGCTGAGCAAGGTGTACAGGCCAACGGTGATCGGGAACTTGTTCTCGTCGGACAGCATGATGTACGGCAGCAGGAAGTTGTTCCAGCTTCCGACGAACTGCAGCAGGAAGATCGTCACCATGCCGGGAAGCATCATCGGCAACCCCATCGAGGCGAAGATGCGGTACTCGTTCGCCCCGTCGATCCTGGCCGCCTCGATCATCGCGGCGGGCACGGACGCCATCGCGTACACCCGCGCCAGATAGATGCCGAACGGTGAGATGAGGCTGGGCAGCAGGACCGACCAGTAGCCGCCGACCAGGTCGAGCTTGGACATGATCAGGTACTGCGGGATGGCCAGCGTCATGCCCGGCACCAGAACTCCGGCGAGGATGGCGTAGAACAGGATGCTCCGGCCGCGAAACTCGTACTTGGCCATCGCGTACCCGGCCAGCGTCGAGATCAGGGTCGAGACCGCGGAGCCGACGAGGGCGTACAGGGCGCTGTTGGCTCCCCACTTCACATAGAGGCCGTTGCCATAGGCAAACAGGTCGTGCAGGTTGTCCAGCAGACCGGTCCCCGGGGTGAAGGTGAAGGTGGAGAACAGCTCGCCGCTCGACTTGGTCGATGCCACCAGCACCCACGCGACGGGAACAAGACAGTACAGCGCACCGATGAGCAACGCGATCGTGGGCAGGACCTTGCCGCTGCGGGCGGTCAACGCGGTCATTCCACACCCCCGAACGTGCGCTTCTGGGCGATGTTCAGCAGCACGATCGAGATCACCAGGGTCCCGGCGGCCAGCAAGACGGACGCGGCCGACGCCAACGGCAGGTCGTCGCGAACGAAGGCGCTGCGGTAGATGTGCATCAGGGGCACCCAGGTTTGCGAGATCTCCGTGGTCATCGGTCGTACCGTGGTCGGTTCGCTGTACACCTGCAGCGTGCCGATCAGCGCGAACAGGCCGGTCAGCACCAGTGCGGGTGCCACCAGCGGGACCTTGATCCGCCAGGCGATCTGCCACTCGGAGGCGCCGTCGATGCGTGCCGAGTCGTACAGTGCCGGCGAGATCCCGCGCAGCGAGGTGTAGATGATGATCATGTTGAAGCCGACGCCGCCCCAGACCGCGATGTTGGCCAGCGACGGGTAGATGCCGCCGCCTCCGAGGAACGGGATCGTGCCCAGGCCGGCCTCCCGGGCGAGGTAGCTGAACGGACTGGTCGAGGGCAGGTACATGAAGCCCCACAACAGGGAGGCCGTCACTCCCGGCACCGCGTACGGGACGAAGATCGCCGTACGAGAGAACCTCTTCGCCCGCGAACCGGCGTGATCGAGGAGCAACGCGAACAACAACGCCAGCCCCAGCGTGAACGGCACCGCGATCAGGCCGTAGAGCGCGAGTCTGCCGAAGCCGGCCAGGAACTCGGTGTCGGTCAGCGTCTTCACATAGTTGTCGAGCCCGACGAAGACCTCCTCGCGGGTACCGAAGATGCCCTTGCCGGTTATTCGCAGACCGCGTCCGCTCAGGTAGACCGCGTAGCCGATCGGGACGGCCAGGAAGGCCACGAAGAGCAGCACCGCCGGCGCGACGAACAGGTACGGCGCCCGCGGCCTGCCTCTGCTGCCGCGGGTCATTGGCCCGCGACCTTGAAGCCCGTGGACTTCATGTCGTCGGTCACGACCTTGTTCGTCTTGATCAGCGCGTCCCGCAGCGGCTTGTGGTCACGGATCGCGGCCGACACGGCGTCCTGGTAGGCGCTCATCGCCGTGTTGACGTTCGGACCCCAGGAGATGTGCGGAATGGTGTTCTGGGCCGCCTTCGTGGCGATCTCCCAGTAGTCCTTCTGGCCTGCCGCCAGTTTGGGCGGCTGGCTGGTGCTCGCGGCCTGCTGACCGGCCAGCGCAGCGGGATACTCGCCGTCGGCGATCGCGATGGCGTAAGCCGTCTTGTCGGTGTTCATCCACTTGGCGAACGTGGCCGCTGCCTCGGCGTGCTTGGACGTCTTGGCGACGGCCAGTGCGGAGCCGCCCTGGAACGCGACCCGGCTGTCGCCGGCCTTCCACTGGGGCAGCGGCGCGATGGCCCAGTCACCCGCCTGTTTCGGCGCGATGCTCTCCAGTACGCCGGGCGCCCACAGAGCGCTCGGCCAGGACAGGATCTTGCCCTTGTTCAGCTGGTTGTTCCACTCGGGGGTGAGCAGCGGCTCGGACTTGACGAGGTCCTTGTCGATGAGCCCCTGCCAGAAGTCGGCCACCTCGAGGGTCGGCTGGTCGGCGATGCCCACCGTCCAGGTCTGGTCCTGGACCTTCCACCAGGAGGCGCCGGCCTGCTGCGCCAGCCCGGCGAAGTTGCCGAACTCCGACGGCGAGAACGTTGTGAGGTACGCCTGGGGGTCCTTCTTCCGCACGTCCGCGGCGACCTTCGCGAAGTCCTGCCAGGTGGCCGGCGGCTGGATCTTCAGTTCCTGGAACCGCTTCTTGTTGTAAACCATGACCATCGGGCCGACATCTATCGGTACTCCGTAGACGGCGCCGTCGAAGCTGGTCAGATCCCACACCTCCGGACTGAAGGCGTCCTTGATGTCTCCTGTGTGGGCGGAGATGTCGGCCACCGCGCCGGCCACGATCATGGACGGCAGCGTCTGGTACTCCAAGCAGGCGGCGTCGGGGCCGTTTCCCGCCCGGTTCGCTGTCAGCAGCTTGGTCGCGGTGTCCGTGCCGCCGCCCGCGTCGGTGAGCTTGACCTGGATCTTCGGGTGCGACTTGTTGAACGCTGCGACCTTGGCTTTGGTGGCCGCGCCCCAGCACCAGACCTCGAGTGCCACGGGGCCGCTGTCGGCGGCCGGAGTGTCGGTGCTCGCGGGCGTGCCCGACGAACAGGCCACCAGGACAGCGGCCGTGCCGAGTGCCGCGACCGCGCCGGCGAGTCTTGTGAAACGCATCTGTGCCTCCGTTGGGCTCCGCCTCTTGGCTTTGCTGCAAAGCCAACCTAAGCGCATTTGCGCCCGGTGTCACTACTCGTCGCGCCACTAACGCGTGGGAGTCCCAAAGGTCTGATGGTGTGTTAGCTTTGCTGCGAAGCTGACGGAGGCGACTGGTGCCGATGGAGCCCGAGCCGGGAGGATGGGGCGGCATGTGGGACAACTTGCCCGACGCGGCACGCTCCATCGTCAAGGAGCTCATCATTCACGGCCCGCAGTCGAGGACCGCGCTGGCCGGGAGCCTGCGCCTGTCGACCGGCAGCCTGACGAGACTGACCAAGCCTCTGGTCGAAGCGGGGCTCCTGGTCGAAGGTGACGTGGTGCACGACCCGGTCAACGGCCGGCCGACGCGTCCGCTGGACGTCGCGCCCGGCGAGCACCACTTCTTCGGCGTGAAGCTGACCGCCGACCGGATCCACGCGGTCATCACGGACTTGCGCGCTGTGGTCATCGCGGGTCGCGACGAACCGATCGAGGACCACAGTCCCGAGGGTGTGTGCCGGCAGGCCAGACGGCTGCTCGACGAGCTGTCCGGAGATGCGGAGGCGCCTGTCGGCGCGGGCGTCACGCTCGGTGGAGCCGGTCGCTCGGCAGTTCAGCTCGGCGGCGAACCGCTGATCGACTCGACGTACCTCGGCTGGCAGCAGGTGCCGCTCAAACCCATGCTCGAGCAGGCGCTGGGCATCCCGTGCGTGGTCACGAACGACGTGGCAGCGCTGGGCCACCAGCACCACTGGTTCGGGGCGGCCCGCGGGCTGCGTGACTTCGCGCTCGTCTCGATCGGAGCGGGGGTCGGTTACGCGCTCGTCGTACACGACCATCTGGTCACGACAACCGAGGCGGACCTCGGCATGTTCGCCCACCTGGTGCTCGACGGCGGTGGACCGCTGTGCCCGGACGGCCACCGAGGCTGCGCCAGCTCGTACCTGTCCAGCGACGCCATCGTGCTCACCTCCTCGCAAGGGCTACGACGGCCGGTGACGTACGACGAGGTGATGCGCCTCGCCGCGGACGGAGACACGGTGTGTCTGCGGGTCGTTACCGAGGCGGCGGACGCGTTGGGCAGGCTGATCGCGCACATCGCGACATTCACCATGGTCAAGACGGTGATCGTGGCTGGTGAGGGCGTGGAACTGGCCCGCGTTGCGAAGGACCGCCTCGACCAGGCGCTCACGACGAACCGCCGTGGCGTTCCCGAGTCGGTCGAGGTGATCACCGAGATGGACGACTTCGGCGAGTGGGCCCGTGGCGGGGCGGTCGTCGCCATCCAGAGCTTCGTGACCGGCAGCGACTGAGGGAGACAAGCGTGTACTTCGGTGGAGATTACAACCCCGACCAGTGGCCCGAAGACGTCTGGTCGGAGGACGTCGACCTGATGCGCCGGGCCGGGGTCAACCTCGCCACCGTGGGAGTGTTCTCCTGGTCGCGACTCGAACCGTCGGTCGGCGTCTACGACTTCGAGTGGCTCGACCGGGTGTTCGACCTGCTGCACGCCAACGACATCCAGATCAATCTGTCGACCCCGACGGCCTCGCCGCCACCCTGGTTCAGCCTCGCGTACCCGGATGCGATGCCCGTGCGCGCCGACGGTGTTCGGCTCAGCCACGGCAGCCGCGACACGTACTGCGTCAACGCCCCGGCCTACCGGGAGGCCTCGCGCCGGATCGTGACCGCGCTCGCCGAGCGGTACGGCGGACACCCGGCGACGGCCATGTGGCACGTCCACAACGAGTACGGCACGCTCTGCTACTGCGATCACTGTGCGACGGCGTTCCGTGCCTGGCTGTCCGAGCGGCACAAGTCGCTCGACGAGCTCAATGACGCGTGGACCACGGGATTCTGGAGCCAGCGCTACGGCTCCTGGGAGCAGATCCTGCCGCCGCGAGCCACGCAGTACCGCTCCAATCCCGCTCAGCTGCTCGACTACCGCCGGTTCTTCTCCGACGCGCTGCTCACGCATTACCGGGAACAGCGCGACGTCCTGCGCGCCCATGGCAAGCAGCCGGTGACGACCAACTACGTGATGGCCGGATGGACGCCGCTGGACCATTGGAAGTGGTCGGCCGAGGTCGATCTCGTGGCGATCGACCACTACCCCGACCAGCCCGGCGAGGACGGCCTCGCGCAGATCGCCTTCGCGTCCGACCTGGCTCGCTCCTGGGCGCGAGGGAAGCCGTGGATCCTCATGGAACAAGGGGTCGCGGCCATGTACACCCCCGAGCGGACGCTCGCGCTGGAGGCGGGAGAGCATGTCCGGCGCAGCCTCGAGTACGTGGCGCGCGGGGCCGGCGGCGTGCTGCACTTCCAGTGGCGCGCTTCCGAGGGCGGGGCCGAGCAGTGGTACCAGGGGATGGTCCCGCACGCGGGCGCGGACAGCCGGATCTTCCGCGAGGTCGCGGAGTTGGGCCAGACCCTCGCGGCCCTTCCCGCTTCTGAGCCTGCAGAGACCGCCGAGGTAGCGATCGCGTGGGACGACGAGGCGGGGTGGGCGCTCGGCTACCCGGCCCTGCCTGTCAGTGGGATGGACTTCTGGACGACGGTCGAGCAAGCTCACCGAGTCCTGTGGCGCAACGGCGTCGCCGCCGACTTCGCTCACCCCTCGCACGACCTGTCTCGCTATCGGGCCGTCCTGGTGCCGTCTCTCTACCTGATCTCCGACGAGGCCGCCGCCAACCTGGCCGCGTACGTCGAGGGCGGCGGCACCCTGGTCGTGTCCTACTTCAGCGGCATCGCCGATCCCGACACCCGCGTCCGGCTCGGCGGTTATCCCGGTGCCCTGCGCGATCTGCTCGGCGTCCGCGTCGAAGAGTTCCGCCCGCTCACCGCCCCGGTGACGCTCTCCGACGGGACGACCTGCGACTTCTGGAGCGAACCCGTTCAGCTGACGGGCGCCACGGCGACCGCGACGTACCCCGACGGCAACCCGGCGATCACCCGGCACGAGGTCGGAGCCGGAACTGCCTGGTACATCTCCACCAGGCTCGATGCGGCCGGCTACACGAACGTTCTGACGCAAGCCGGCGTACTGCTTGGAGCTACGGTGCCGCGGTGAAGGTTACGGCTGAGGCCGGGGCGGTGTTGTCGGGCTGATCGCCGAGGGACCAGGCGGCGACCCGGGAGACGATGTGAGCGGGGATCTCGTCGGCTACTCCGGGGACGGCGGGGACGTCGTACGTCCCGTGGGCGTCGAAGGGGAGTACGACGTGGTACCCGCGGGCCAGTGCGGTCTTGGCCGTCGCGTGGACGCACATCTCTGACATCACGCCGCAGATCGCGAGCGACCGTACGCCGGCCGATACGAGTACCTCGCCGAGCGGAGTCGCATCGAACCCGTCGTCCCGGGGTTTGCGGATGACGTGTTCACGCGGTCCGGTCTTCACCGGCAGGTGCAACTCCCACCCGGGCGTTCCAGTCTCGTCGTCCGCGCCGGGCGGCCCGTCGTTCTGCAGGTGTACGACGACCACGTCCGCGGCACGCGCACGGTCCAGAAGGTCCCGGATCCGCTCCAGCAGGCGCTCGGCGCCGGGTACCGCGTTCGCGCCGGACACGAAGGCGGCCTGCACGTCCACCACGATCAGCGCATCACAGGTCTTCAGGGACGGCCCGTCGGCCGTCGGTCTGTCGGTGGGGGAGGTCATGGCTCCATCCTGGTGCGTGGAGGTGTGGGTGCGCACCCGGATTGTCCACGCCGCGTGGGATGCTTGCGATCGTGGCTGCTCGTAAAGGTTCTGCGCCGAAGCTCGGTGATGTCCTGCTGGTGACCGGCTCCGAGTCGTTCCTCGCCGACCGGGCGGTGCGGTCCGCGATCGCGGCGGTGTCGAAGAACAACGCCGAGGTCGAGGTGACCGACCTCGACGCCTCGGCACTGGACGTCGGCGTGTTCGCGGAGCTGACCGGGCCGTCGTTGTTCGCGAGCGAGCGGGTGCTGGTGATGCGCTCGCTGGAGAACCTGCCGAGCGAGATGGCGCCGCATCTGATCGAGTACGCCGGCAGGTCCTCGGACGACGTACTCGTCGTGCTCGTGCACTCGGGCGGCCAGAAGGGCAAGGCTGTCCTCGACAAGTTGCGGAAGGCATCCGTCAACGAGGTCGTCGCCACGGCGCCGAAGACCTGGGAGTTGCCGCAGTTCGTGGCGGGTGAGATCCGGCTGCTGGGCGGGTCGGTCGACGAGGGCGCGGCGTCGGCGCTGGTCGATGCGGTGGGACACGACCTGCGCGCGCTGGCGGGTGCGTGTTCGCAGCTGGTGTCGGACTCGGGCGGTCAGCCGGTCACGGCCGAGCTGATCGGGCAGTACTTCGGTGGGCGTGCGGAGGTCACGAGCTTCGCGGTCGCGGACGCGGCGATCGCCGGGCGGACCGAGCCGGCTCTGGAGCAGCTGCGGTGGGCGCTGGACTGTGGCGTCGCGCCGGTGCTGGTTACGAGTGCGATGGCGGGTGGCTTGCGCGGGCTGGCGAAGTACGCGAGCGCCGGCAGCGGGATGCGGGACGCGGATCTGGCGCGCGAGGTCGGCGTACCGCCGTGGAAGCTGAAGCAGCTCAAGCAGCAGTCACGAGGCTGGACGCCGGGCGGTCTGGCCGCCGCGATCAAGGCCGTCGCCCAGGCCGACGCGGACGTCAAGGGCGCCTCCGGAGACGCCGGCTACGCCCTCGAACGGATGATCCTCACCGTCACCCGCTCGCACGGCCGCCGCTGACCTGGCCGCCCAGGAGGAAGCCGGCACCGACGGCTCGTACGGGTACGCAAAAACGATCGGCCGTCCTCGGGGACGGGCCGATCGTTCGGGGCCGCGTCAGTGGCGCGGCCGGGGCGTCAGAGCGACGCGGCCTTCTTGAAGATGGCCGACTTGCGGTTGGCAGCCTGGTTGGCGTGGATGACGCCCTTGCTGACGGCCTTGTCGAGCAGACGGCCGGCCTTGCGGGCGCTCTCGTTGGCCTTCTCGGCCTCGCCGGCCTCAACGGCCTCGTGGAAGCGACGAACAGCCGTCTTGAGGGTCGACTTCACGGACTTGTTGCGAAGTCGCGCAGCCTCGTTCTGGCGGTTGCGCTTGATCTGGGACTTGATGTTCGCCACGGAGCAGAGCCTCGATCAGGTGTGTGCGGTCAATACAGGATGGTGTTGCGCGCACGGCTGTACACCACCCGTGGGCACGCGAAGAACTAGGTTACCAACAAGCCACCCCCACCTCCAAACTCACCGTGGCTCAGTCGGCCTGGTCGGTCTCCGCGGTGGCTTTGAGTCGGGTCAGCGTGGTGTGGATGCCGTGGACGTTGCGCGGGATGCGGTCGCCGAAGAGCGGCCGGAAGAGGCGCTTCAGGAGCCTCGGGCGGTGGTCGGTCCAGGACTCGGTGACCTCGCAGCCGCCGGCCGTGGCGGTGAACTCGTAGTCCCACAGCGAGATCGGGATCGGGCCAAAGGTGATCTCGAACGCGAACCGGCGACCCGGCTCGGCGGCCACCACCTTTCCGAAGGTGAACCACCGCACGAACCCCGCCCGGTTGTGGCCGACGAAGCGCGTACCCGCCGAGGTCCAGGTGACCCGGGTGCATTCCGGGCTCCACTCGTTCATCCGCGGCAGATCGGCGACCAAGGCATAAACCGCGTCCACGGGGGCCCGGACCGGGAGGGTCTCGGTGAGGTCGGGCATGGGGATTTCCCTTGTTCGGGGGCGCCTGTGGAAACCGAGCGTGACACTGTCGGCGGCTGACGGCATACTCGGGGCCCTCGCCGGCCAAAGCTTCACAAGGCGGCCAAAGCTCCACCGAAGCTGCACCGAAGCTGCACCAAAGCTCCACCATCGCTCCCGTCCAAGCCCTGGAGGAACTCCGTGATCCGCAAACGACCGGCGATCCTGGTCGCCACCGCACTGATCGCCGCCTGCGCCGGCGTCCCGGTGCTGGTGAATGCCGCCAGCGCCAGCCAACCGACCAGCACGCCGGCCGACCCGGACGTGAAGCGCTCCGCCACCGGTTCGTACATCGTCCAGCTCGACGACTCGCCGGTCGCGGAGTACGACGGTGACATCGCCGGCCTCGCCGCGACCAAGGTCCTGCCCGGCGGGAAGCTGCTGAAGACCGCGGCGCCCGTCGTCGACTACGTCAAGCACCTCGCCGGCGAGCGTTCCGACGTGCTGAGCCAGGTCCCCGGCGTCAAGAAGCTCTACGACTACAACTACACGTACGCCGGATTCTCCGCCGAGATGTCGTACGACGACGCGGTGAAGCTGGCGAAGTCGTCCGGGGTGAAGAGCGTCGAGCCGAGCGAGATCCAGCACGCCGACACCGTCGACACGCCACGGTTCCTCGGCCTGTCCGGCAAGGGCGGCGCGTGGCAGCAGGCCGGCGGGATCGACAAGGCCGGTGACGGCGTGATCATCGGCATGATCGATTCGGGCTTCGTCCCGGAGCGGGCCGGCTTCGCGCCGATGACGACGACCAAGGAGTCCGACGCGCTGGTCGCGAAGAAGTGGAAGGGCACCTGCCAGGCCGGCGAGGAGGCGCCCGTCACCTGCAACAACAAGGTGATCGGCGCCCGGTACTTCGACAAGGGCATCGGCAACCGCCCGATCCCGGAGGAGTTCAAGTCGCCGCGTGACTACGGCGGCCACGGCACGCACACCGCGAGTACGGCGGCCGGCGACTACGGCGTGGACATGAAGGTCATGGGGCGCGACTACGGCAAGGGCTCCGGTATGGCGCCGCACGCCCGCCTGGCGATCTACAAGGCGCTCTGGGCGGTCGACGCGACCGGCGGCGGCAGCGGTACGGACGCGGACATCGTGGCCGCGATCGATGCCGCGGTGTCCGACGGCGTCGACGTCATCAACTACTCGATCTCCGGCAGCGGGTCGACGTACGTGAACGCCACGGGGCTCGCGTTCCTGCGGGCGGCGAAGGCGGGCGTGTTCGTGGCGACCAGCGCCGGCAACACCGGCCCGGGCGACGCGACCGTCGGTAAGACGTACCCCTGGGTCACGTCGGTTGCCAACGGCACCCATGACCGCGACATCCAGACCACGGTGACGCTCGGGAACGGCAAGTCCTACACGGGCGCGGGCATCGGCTCCGGTACGCCGGAAGCGCCGGTCGTGCTGGCGAAGGACGCCGGCCTGGCCGGTGCCGACCCGACGAACCTCACGCTCTGCCAGGCGGGCACGCTCGACCCGGCGAAGGTGAAGGGCAAGATCGTGGTCTGCGACCGCGGTGTGAACGCCCGCGTCGACAAGAGCCTGCAGGTGAAGAACGCCGGTGGCGTCGGCATGATCCTGCTCAACATCACCCCGGGCACGCTCGACGCGGACCTGCACTCGGTCCCGACCGTGCACCTGGACGACACCAAGGCGCCGGAGGTCAAGGCGTACGTCAGCGGAACCGCCAACCCCACCGCGACCATCGGTCCCGGTACGCCGGTCCGCGTCGACGCCCCGAAGGTGGCGAGTTCCTCGAGCCGCGGCCCGTCCCCGGCCGGCAACGGCGATCTGCTCAAGCCGGACATCATGGCGCCCGGGACGAACGTCCTCGCCGCGACCACCGCGTTCAGCGCGGCCGGTGGTGAGTACGCGTTCATGAGCGGTACGTCGATGTCCACTCCGCACATCGCCGGGATCGCGGCGGTCCTGAAGAGCAAGCACCCGGCCTGGTCCCCGATGGCGATCAAGTCCGCGATGATGACGACCGCGACCGACCAGGACACCAGCGGCAAGCCGATCCAGAACGACTCCGGCTCGCCGGCGAACCCGTTCGGGTACGGCGCGGGTCTCGTGCAGCCGAAGTACGGCATGGATCCGGGTCTCGTGTACGACTCGACGTACACGGACTGGACGAAGTTCGTCTGCGGCTCCGGCCAGGTGCCGAGCACGCACGAGCTGTGTGCAAACGGCAAGATCGACCTGAGCGACCTCAACTACCCGACGATCGCGATCGGCGACCTGGCCGGCAAGCAGACCGTCACCCGGACGGTCACGAACGTCGCGAAGACGCCCGAGGTGTACTTCCCGAAGGTCGTGGGCCTGAAGGGCCTCAAGGTGACCGTCACGCCGCGGATCCTGATCACGGTCCCGGGCCGCAGCACGACGTACAAGGTCACCGTCGAGAACAACGGCGCCCCGCTCGAGCAGTACTCGTTCGGCAAGCTGGTGTGGAAGTCGGCGAAGCGCTCGGTCGCCAGCACGCTCGCGATCAAACCGCTGACGGTCAAGGCCCCGGTCCAGGTCAAGGGCACCGGGACGGCAGGCTCCGTCGACGTCCCGATCACCTCCGGGTACGCCGGCACGCTGAACACGACTGCCCTGGGGCTGGATGCGGCGACGGTCGGCGAGGCCGCACTGAAGAACCCGGGTGGCGTGTCGTTCCCGACGACCGCGCCGAAGGTCAACGACCACGTCGCGAAGTTCACCGCGAACGTCCCGGCGGGTACGACGTACGCCAGGTTCTCCACGTTCGACGCCGACTACCCAGCCGGCACGGACCTGGACGTCTTCGTCTACAAGGCCGGTACGACGACCCTGCTCGGCAGCAGCACCGGCGGCTCGGCTGAGGAAGAGGTGAACCTGCGACAGCCCGCGGGCGGCCAGGTGGACGTCTATGTCGACCTGTACGCCGGGGCGAACGAGCAGCAGGTCAAACTCAACCACTGGGAGTTGCAGAAGGCTGCGGGCAACCTGACCGCCACACCGGCCGGCCAGCCGGTGACAGTCGCCGGGCAGGCAACCGTCACCGCCAGCTGGACCGGCCTGACCCCCGGCACCAGGTACCTCGGCCAGTTGCACTTCTCAGATGGAGCAGACGGCTCGGGCAACACCGTCGTACGTGTAGACAGCTGAGCAAAGGGCGGCCCGGCACGACCGGGCCGCCGTCGGCTACCTCACGGCTTGTGGAGCGTCACGTCGCCGCTCACCTTCAGGACGACTGCACATTCGCCGCTGCGGACATCGCAGCGGTTGACCTGCCGCGGGACCGGCAAGCGGTTGTTGCCCGGCGGCTCGGTGACGAGCAGCAGTTGGCTCACGTTCTCGAAGACCGGCTCAGGCCAGGAGATGACCTCGGCGTCGGCGGGCAGTCGGAGTCTCGTCTGCTTCCCGGACTCGATGTCGATGGCAAGCTTCACATCGCTGCTGACCATCGTCCGCCCGTCCGGCGACAGCACGGGGTACGTCGCGGCGGCAGCAACATCGCAGTACTCGCGGGCTTCGTCGAACGCTCCGTCACGGAGTACACCGGCCTTCAGGCAGCGATTGTTGCCCCGCCGGGTCGTCAGCCCGACGACATCGGACGCCTCCGGAACGGCCAGACCGCCGTTGTAGCCGGGGAAGGCGATGTCCGTCACGTGGCCGGACTTCGGTCGCCAGAAGTGCAGGCTGTACTCGGTCGGCTTGTTCGGCTGGGCCGGCTCGTCGACGCGGTACCAGATCCCGTTCCGGTTCCACCCGAGATTGGTCGGCATGAGCGGCAGCTCCGGACTTCGCGACATCTGCTTGCCGGACTTGACGTCGACGACGACGAGCTCGCCCTTGGCGCCGTCGAGCTGGTGGATGACCGCGATCTGGCGGCGGTCGGGCGACAGCGCCGTCAGTTCGATCCCCTCCGGTCCGAGGGCGCGGATCGTCCCGTCCGGCCGCAGAATGGCGGCCTGGGACCCACTTCCGCGAGGATGTGTCATCCCGAGCCAGCCGTCATCGACACGGCCGAAGAAGCCGGTGGTTCCAGCGGGGACGGAGATGGTCCGGTCCCCGTCGTGCAGCGTCGCCTCAAACTCGGTGAGCTTCGCACCGGCAATGACGGTGTAAGGAACTTCGGGCGCCGCGTGGGACACCGGACCCGGTGGCGGACCGGCTGGAACAGTCACCGAGTCGTCGGGCGACAGGCGGGTCAGGAACGTCACGGTGACAACCAGGACGACTGCGATCGCGGCGGCAGTCGCGAGCACGGGCCAGTGACGACGGCGCGTGGGTGGTTCGAGGCCCGGACCGTGGGCCGTGTCCGGGACGGTGTCCGCCACGGTGTGCAGGTAGTCGCGGAGCCGGGTTTCGGTGTCGGTCATCGCAGTTCCTTCAAACGTTCGGTCAGGGCGGCGAGACCGCGCGACGAGGTGGCGCGGGCGGAGGACTCGCTGATCCCGAGGATCTGGGCGATCTCCGCGAAGGGGAGATCGAGGTAGTACCGGAGCACGAGGACCTCTCGGCCACGACGCGGCAGCGCCTGGAGCGCCCGCTGCACCTGTGAGCGTTCCTCGCCCAGTACTGCGTCACTCTCGGCGGACGCGTTCGGCGCCTGATGCGGCGGGATGTACAGCCGCGCCACCTTCCGCCGCCGAAGTACGGACCGGCTGCGGTTCACCACCGCCGTACGCAGATAAGCAAGCGCAGCGTCCGGCCCCCGCAACGGCCAGCGCCGGTACAGCTCGGCAAAGGCCTCCTGTACGACGTCCTCTGCCGCGGGCCGGTCGTCGACCATCAGCACCGCCAGCCGGAGCAGCCCGACCCAGTGCCGCTGGTAGAGCGCCGCCACGGCATCCTGCGCGTCCTCCTGCGCAGGCTCCCGGACGGGGCCCCTGATGCTCACCATTGGATTCGTCACACCACCACAGACGCGCGGCGGTCAGAAACGCTGCATCAGAGTCGTTCCCGGACCCAGTCGAGATGCGCGAGTGCACTCTCGCGCTGCCACTTCCGCATGGTGGGGATCCCGGGCGGAGCCGGTTGCGCCGAGCCCCACCACAGGCCACCTCCGATGGCGGCGATGAACCCGGTGATCGCCTCGTCGTCCGGGAGCGACGGCAGCGTGACGGAACCGCGCATCTCCGCGTGCAGGATCACCGTGTCCGCCCAGCGCGGTGCCAGCCCCGGGTGCGCCCAGTCGATGAACACCACCCGGTCGTCGGTCAGGATGATGTTGTCCGCGCGCAGGTCGTAGTGTGCGAGCGCCTTGCCCTCCGCCAGGGCTCTGACGCCGGTCCGCGCCAGCTCCGCGAGTTCCTCGACTCGTCCCTCGACCCACGACGGTACGGCGAGATCGTCGGCCAGCACGTTCTCCCAGCGGCTGAGGAAGTCGTGGCTGCGTACGGCGATGACAGGTGCGTCCGGCCACGGTGACGGATCGAGTACGTCGGTCAGCTCCGCCAGGGCCTCGAGTACCCGGTCCGCGTCGGGCTGCTCCCACGGATGGGCCGGCAGTCGGCCGTCGATGTCCTCGAACAGCATCCCGACCCAGTCGCCGTCGTCGTACACCGCGTACAGCTCCGGAGCCATCGGCAACCGGCCGATCGCCTGCATCGCGGTGATCTCCAGCCGGAACAGCTCGGGGGTCTTCGGGTTCAGCGACGTACCGACGGCCTTGACGAAGGCGCGGCGGCCGGAGGCGGTCACGAGACGGGCCGCGACACCGGGGGAGAAGCCCCCTTGCTGGGTCGTGGCCGACACCACGACCGAACCGAGCGTGCGTTCCACCCAGGCCCGCAGCACGGCGGGCATCTCCTCGTAGGGCAACCGAACCCCAGCAGCGTGCGCCATACGTCACCACGCTAGCGGGCCGCCGCCACCGGTTTTTCGAATCTGCTGGACCCGCATGGGATGATTGGACGGATATACCACCCGAGACCAGAACTGGATCCCTCCGTGCCCGTTGGCCCCACGAATGTGCCGCAGCCGGGTCGCACCGACCCGTCGCTGATCCGGAACTTCTGCATCATCGCCCACATCGACCACGGCAAGTCGACGCTGGCCGACCGGATGCTGCAGATCACCGGGGTGGTCGACGACCGCTCGATGCGGGCGCAGTACCTGGACCGGATGGACATCGAGCGCGAGCGTGGCATCACGATCAAGTCCCAGGCGGTCCGGCTGCCGTTCGCGCCGAGCCCGGACTCCCCGGGCGGCCTGCTGGCCCCGGACGGTACGACGTACATCCTGAACATGATCGACACGCCGGGCCACGTGGACTTCACCTACGAGGTCTCGCGGTCGCTCGAGGCGTGTGAAGGCGCCGTCCTGCTGGTCGACGCGGCGCAGGGGATCGAGGCGCAGACCCTGGCGAACCTGTACCTCGCGCTGAACGCCGACCTGCACATCATCCCGGTGCTCAACAAGATCGATCTGCCGAGCGCGCAGCCGGAGAAGTACGCCGCCGAGCTGGCGCACATCATCGGCTGCGACCCGTCCGACGTGCTCAAGGTGTCGGCCAAGACCGGCGAGGGCGTCGAGGAGCTGCTCAGCGAGATCGTCGCCCAGGTCGACCCGCCGAAGGGCGTCAAGGACGCGCCGCCGCGGGCGCTGATCTTCGACTCGGTGTACGACACCTACCGCGGCGTCGTCACCTACGTCCGGGTGGTCGACGGTGAGCTGACGCACCGGGACCGGATCAAGATGATGTCGACCGGTGCCGTGCACGAGATGCTCGAGGTCGGCGTGATCTCGCCGGAGCCGATGAAGACGCAGAGTATCGGCGTGGGTGAGGTCGGTTACCTGATCACCGGCGTGAAGGACGTCCGCCAGTCGCGGGTCGGTGACACTGTCACCGGTGCGATCCGTGGCGCGACCGAGCCGCTCGGTGGCTACAAGCACCCGCAGCCGATGGTGTACTCCGGCCTGTTCCCGATCGACGGTGACGACTACCCGACGCTGCGCGACGCCCTCGAGCGGCTGCAGCTGAACGACGCGGCCCTGCAGTACGAGCCGGAGACCTCGGGAGCGCTCGGGTTCGGGTTCCGCTGCGGCTTCCTCGGCCTGCTGCACATGGAGATCGTTCGCGAGCGGCTCGAGCGCGAGTTCGACCTGGCCCTGATCTCGACCGCGCCGAACGTGGTGTACCGGGTCGAGATGGAGGACGGCAAGGAGCACATCGTCACCAACCCGAGCGAGTTCCCCGAGGGCAAGATCGCCGAGATCTACGAGCCGGTGGTGAAGGCGACGATCCTCAGCCCGAAGGACTACATCGGCGTGATCATGGAGCTGTGCCAGGCCAAGCGCGGCAACCTGGGCGGCATGGACTATCTGTCCGAGGACCGGGTGGAGCTGCGCTACACGCTGCCGCTGGCCGAGATCGTGTTCGACTTCTTCGACCAGCTGAAGTCCAAGACCAAGGGATACGCCTCGCTGGACTACGAGCCGACCGGCGAGCAGTCCGCTGCCCTGGTCAAGGTGGACATCCTGCTGCAGGGCGAGACCGTCGACGCGTTCTCCGCGATCGTGCATCGCGACAACGCTTATTCGTACGGCGTCGCGCTGGCCGGCAAGCTCAAGGAACTGATCCCGAGGCAGCAGTTCGAGGTGCCGATCCAGGCTGCGATCGGGTCCCGGATCATCGCCCGCGAGTCGATCCGCGCGATGCGCAAGGACGTGCTGGCCAAGTGCTACGGCGGCGACATCACCCGGAAGCGCAAGCTGCTCGAGAAGCAGAAGGAGGGCAAGAAGCGGATGAAGATGGTCGGCCGGGTGGAGGTCCCGCAGGAGGCCTTCATCGCCGCCCTCCGCACGTCCGACGCCCCCGAGAAGGCAGGCAAGAAGTAGTGCGCCGCCGCGGGCCGGCGCGCTAGTGCCGGTCGAGATCCCGGCCGGCCTGCTCGTCGTCGCGTCTCGCGGGCAGGACTGGGCGGATTGGCTCGACCGTCTGCCGCGGTTGATTCGTGAATTGCTCGACGAGTGGGACCTGCTCGTCGACGGTACGGCGGCGTACGGCAACTGCGCGATCGTCGTACCCGTGCTCGCCGACGGCCGGCGCGCCGTACTGAAGGTGCAGTTCCCGCACTGGGAGGCGGAGACCGAGCACCTGGCGCTACGGACCTGG